>JBDTQR010000068.1:0-20774 GCA_039932095.1 bacterium
CAGATGCAGGACCGGGTGTCGAAGGCCGATGTCTACAACTCGCCGGGCTGGCGGCGGATGCAGGAACGCACGACGCGGCCGGTCAGTCAGCCGAAAGAGGCGCGGGATATGGTGATCGATGCGGTGGCGAACGCGGCCTATGGCATCGGTGACCGGGTGTTTCACCAGAAGTTCGGCTATGGCGAGGTGATGGGCGTCGAGGGCGACAAGCTGGATGTCGAGTTTGATGTCGCAGGCTCCAAGAAGATCGTCGCCCGCTGGGTCATCCCGGCACATCAGGTGGATGACGTGCCGTTCTGAGGGGATTTGATCCAGCGGAGAGGGTGTCATCCATCACGGTTTCGGAATGGTCACACCCGACGCGCAAAGGCTTCCAGGCCAAAGACCACCAGACCCGCCACCAATCCCCAGAATGCCGCCCCGATGCCAAGAAGGCCAATGCCGGAAGCGGTGACGGCAAGGGTGATTGTGGCGGCAAATCGGGTGGTCGGGGGAGTGTAGGCGCCAGTCAAGGCACCGGTCAGCGGGCCTAGAAGGGCGAGTGCCACCAGCAGGGTCATCACCTCGGCCGGCAGGCTTTGCAGCAGGGGCAGGATGACCGGACTTAGCAGGCCGAGGCTTGCCCAGCAGGCGGCATAGACCAGACCGACTTTCCAGCGTTCCCTGCGGTCGGGGTGGACATCGTCGCCCAGGCAGATCGCGGCGGTGATGGCAGCCATGCTGACGGTATGGGCGCCGAACAGGCCGGCGACGGCCGAGATGGACCCGGTGGCGATCAGGGCCGGGCGGACCGGCGGCTCGAACCCGGCGGCGCGTATGGTGGCGAAACCGGGCAGGTTTTGTG
This sequence comes from bacterium, assembly GCA_039932095.1. GTDB lineage: Bacteria > Pseudomonadota > Alphaproteobacteria > Rhodobacterales > Rhodobacteraceae > Stagnihabitans. Next base: position 845 of record JBDTQR010000068.1, read on the forward strand.
AGGCCATGGTGACGAGGTAAAGCGGCAGGGCAAGGCCGATCAGGACATCGGCGCGGAAGCTGGGCGCTATGAAGGTCAGCGCGGGCCAAGGCAAGGTGAGAGTGGGCAAGACCGAGGGCCCAAGGCTGTAGGCGGTCGCGATGCCAGTGGCGAGCGCGGCCAGCACAGCGAGCGCCGGGTTGCGCAGTCGCACCAGGACGAACACCGCCAGCATCGGCAGGCAAAGCCAGCCCAGGGCCTGCGCGGCTTCGGTGCCCTTCAGACAGAACGGCAGCAGGACGCCCGCCAGCATTCCGGCGGCGATGCCATCGGGGATCAGGGACACAATCCGGCCAAGGGGCCGGATCACCCCGGTAAGCGCGATCAACAGGCCGGTCACCACAAAGCCGCCGACCGCCTCGGCCATGCTGAGACCGCTGGTCGCCGCAATCAGCGCCGCACCCGGCGTCGACCAGGCGAGGACCACGGGCACCCTGGCATAGGTGCTCAGGCCAGCCGAGCCGACGGCCTTGGCAAGGCTGACGGCAAGGACCCAACTCGCGGTCTGCGCCTCTGTCGCCGACACCGCCTGAGCGGCGGCGAGCACCAGGGCGATCGTGCTGCCGTACCCGACCAAAGAGGCGACAAGTGCCGCAGAAATCATGGAAATTCGCAAGCTGTCCCCCAACGCATCGGCGCCACTATCGGGGGGCATTCGGGGCTTGGCAAGGGGGGGAAGGGTGCGGCAACTCCAGGGAGGAGGTTGGAGTTGCCGCTAGTCGAACAGGCCCAGGGAGGAGGTTGGTCCTGTCGCACATCGTTGGCAGGGGACCTGCCGAAACTTTGCGACGACGCCGGGAGGAGGATGGCGCCGCCGCGATTGCCGGGACCCCAGGGAGGAGGACGGGGTCGGGACAATATCGTGGTCAGCACATAGGACGCCGACCGTTACTTGCAAGACCCTGGATCATTCCATTCGGGCCTTGTGGCATTTGTGACCCGGCACGCAATGCGCGAAAGGTCGGAAAGGCGCGGCAACCTCTGGGAGGAGGTAGAGGTTGCCGCTGGTCCGGGGGCCCTCGGGAGGAGGTGAAGACCCGCGTACGTCGGTGGCGGTTTTTTCCCGCCGAATTTGGTGCGGCAGCCTCTGGGAGGAGGTAGAGGCCGCCGCTGGTCCGGGGGCCCTCGGGAGGAGGTGAAGACCCGCGTACATCGTTGGTGGTTGCCCACCGAAGAGAAAGGCGGCGGTGCCAGGGAGGAGGAGGGCACCGCCGTGTTGCCAGGGACCGTCAGGGAGGAGGTTGACGGTCGCGGCGAAAAGCTACTTGCGGTAGGCGGCCTCGTAGGCCACGTCCGAGATCGTCATGCGGGCAATGCCGAGGTCGGCCAGATCGCGGTCGGTCAGTGAGCCCAGTTCCACTACAGTCTGGTTGTAGACGCGACGACGCTCCATCGCCTCCTTGACGACCTTGAAGGCCGAACCAAAGCGATCTGCCAGAGTGACCGACAACGAGCGGGAATTTACATATGCCATTTTAGCCTCACATTCTTTCCTTGGCGCTGGACCCTGTCGCGTATCGATCGGATCTGGTTGCGCTGTTAGGGCAAACATGGGGCAATTGCTGCAGTTGCACAATCTATCTTGTGTCAATGCCGCCATGCAGCGAAGTCATGGCTGAATATCGCAAAAAATTCATGATTAACAGGCGGTTCGATGAATTTTTGAGCGTTTGGTCAACGCCCTCTTGCCCTTTGCCGCAAAGCAGAACACCTTTGCCGCAAGGTTAGGCACAGGAGAAACACATGGCGGTCACGCGCGAAAATGTTCTGGCGTTGCTGACGCGAATTTCCACTCCGTCCGGCGGAAATCTGGTGAGTCGTGACATGGTGCGCGCACTGGTTGTCGAGGGCGGCGAGGTGCGATTTGTCATCGAAGCGGCCAGTCCGGAGGAAGCGCGCAGCCTTGGCGCGACTCAGGCCGAGGCCGAAGCCTTGATCAAGGCGCTGCCCGGGGTGGTCTCGGTTCAGGTGATTCTGACGGCGCATGGCCCAGCTGTGAAACCGCCGCCGCCAACCTTGAAAATCGGTCAGCATCCGACACCGCAACAGGGCGGGCCGCAGCGCGTGGCTGGGGTCGACCGGATCATCGCGATAGCTTCGGGCAAGGGCGGGGTGGGCAAATCGACCGTCGCGTCCAATCTGGCGGTGGCTCTGGCGCGGCAAGGCCGGCGGGTCGGCCTGCTGGATGCCGACATCTACGGCCCGTCGCAGCCGCGGATGATGGGTGTGTCCAAGCGCCCCGCCTCGCCGGATGGCCAGCAGATCGAACCGTTGCACGCCCATGGAGTGACGATGATGTCGATCGGTCTGATGCTGAAAGAGGACGAAGCGGTCATCTGGCGCGGGCCGATGATCATGGGGGCGTTGCAGCAGCTGATCACCCAGGTGGTGTGGGGAAAGCTCGACATCCTGATCATCGATCTGCCGCCCGGCACTGGCGATATCCAGCTGACGCTGTGTCAGCGGACCCATCTGACCGGCGCCCTGGTCGTGTCGACGCCGCAGGATGTGGCGCTGCTGGATGCCCGCAAGGCGCTCGACATGTTCGTCAAGCTGAAAACCCCAGTGCTGGGCCTGATCGAGAACATGTCGACCTATATCTGCCCGAACTGCGGCCATGAAGCGCATATCTTCGGCCATGGCGGAGTGGCGGCCGAGGCGACAAGGCTGGACTTGCCATTTCTGGGCGAGTTGCCCTTGAACATCGATGTGCGGTTGGCGGGCGACGCTGGCACCCCGGTTGCCGCCACCGACAGCCCGCTCGCCGAGCCCTACCTGCGGCTGGCAGCGCGGCTGATTGCCGGGGGGATGGCGTGATGGCGGTTTCGGTCAGGCCCTTGTCGACAGCAGACCGCGCGGTTTGGGAAGAGCTGTTTGACGACTACGCGGCGTTTTACAAGACCACGGTGGACTCTGCGGCCAAAGCCCAGGTCTGGACCTGGATTTTCGCCGAAAGTCCGGATTTCTTCTGCGATCTGGCGGTGGACGGTTCGGGGCAGGTCGTCGGCATGACGCAGTATCAGTTGATGCACCGGTCGCTGTCCGGGCAGAAGGTCTGCTATATGTCGGACCTTTATGTGCGGCCCGAAATTCGCGGTGGCGGGACCGGGCGGGCGTTGATTGACCATGTGATCGGCTTTGCCCGGGCACGCGGGATCAGCAACGTCCGCTGGCTGACGCAAGAGTTCAACTATGCCGGCCGCAGGCTTTATGACAGCTACCGGCCGAAAAGCGATTTCATCCTGTATTCCGTGCCGGTGGAGCCGTAGCCGGGGGTTTCACACCCCCAAGCCACATTGGCCAGGCCAATGCGCCCCGGTGGGATATTCAGGGACAGCTGAAAGCGCTTTCGAGGCCGCGGGGCTTACCAGGCTGCGGGTTGCCGCCTGCGGAAGAAGCCGCCTGTCGGGCCATCCTCTGACAGCAGGGCCAGCCATAGCGGCGTGTCGGCGCCTTCTTCGGGGCTCAGCGGGGCTGCGGCGCCGCCCATCCGTGTCGCAACCCAGCCGGGATCGCAGGCGTTGATCTTGACGCCCGGCGGCAGGTCGCGTGGCAGGGCATGGGTCAGGGCGTTGAGCGCGGCTTTGGCGACCCCGTAAGCGCCCGGCCCGCCGAGACCTTGCGCGTGCGACCCCCAGCCGGATGACATGTTCACGATGCGGCCCCAGCCGGTCCGCCGCCAATGCGGCACGTTCAGCCGGATCAGGTCAAGAGGGGCGTGGACCATCACCTCCATTGCGACCTCATAGTCGCTGTCCTTCGCCAGCAGCGAGGTATGGCCGAGGATGCCGGCGCAGTTGATCAAGATATCGAAGCCGCCCTGCGCAGTGACCGCGTCGAAATAGCTGTCAGGCTCGGTCAGGTCGATGCGGACGTGGTGGCAATTCAGGGCCTGGGCCGCTTCTCGGCCCGCATCGGGGTTGCGGGCGCCGATTGTGAGCGTGCAGCCTTTCGCGATCAAACCCGCAGCGATGGCGCGGCCGATGCCGCGATTGCCGCCGGTAACGAGGGCGGTGGGGTGCTGCGGTCGCGGCATCAGGCAGTCTCGGCCAGATGGGCGGCGATGATGTCGTCAAAGTTGCGGTCGGCCTGAAAGCCCAGATCGCGGGCCCGGGCGGCAGTGAACTCCAGCGCCCAGCCGCCAACGATCTTTTCGACCATCGGGTCGGGGTTGCGGGTGATCAATTTCAACGCCGCGGGGCCGGCAGCCCGTTCGAGGGCGGCAAGTTGGTCGGCGACAGTTGCGGTCAGCCCGGGCACGGTGATGGCGCGGTCGGTCGCGAGGGGGCCGGTGTCCATCTGTGCTGCGTGACGGAAGAAGCCGACGGCGGCGCGCGGCGAGGCGAACCAGTGGCGGGTGGTTTCAGGGACGGGCAGGTTGGCGGGCAAGCCTGCGAGGGGTTCGCGCAGGATGTTGGAGAAGAACGACGAGGCGGCGCGGTTGGGCAGGCCGGGGCGGATGCAGATTGTGGGCAGGCGCAGCGAGACTCCGTCGACGAAGCCGCGGCGGGAGTAGTCGTTGATCAGCAGTTCCGCGATGGCCTTCTGGGTGCCGTAGGAGGTCAGGGGGACGAGGTGGAAGTCGTCGGGGATGGCGTCGGGGAACGGGCGGCCGAACACGGCGGCAGAGGAGGCGTAGACAATTCGGGGGTGATAGTTCGGGGTGTGGCGGATCGTTTCCAGAAGGGCGCGGATACTATCCAGGTTGACAGCGTAGCCCTTGTCAAAATCGGCCTCGGCCTCCCCCGAGACTATCGCGGCGAGGTGGTAGATGGTGTCGGGTTTCTTTTCGAGCAGGCGGTCGGGGGCGTCGGGGGCGGTCAGGTCGAGGGTCAGGATCTCGGCCCCCGGCAGGGAGATCGGAGGGACCACGTCGGCGAGGATCAGCGCCTCGTTGGACAGCGAATTGGCGATTTTGCGGCCAATCATGCCTGCCGCGCCGATGATCAGATTTGTCATGCGTCCCCCTTGGTTTGGCTGCAGGATGGACCTTTGGGACGAGGGCGGCAAGGGGGTGTCCACGCGTGGACAGATTGGCAAGCCATTGAAATAGATTGATTTCGCGAAATCTGTTAGGCTGACCTTAACCTTTTCGTTCCAGCGAGGTCACAAGGGATCGGCAGACCGGCCAGCCCTCACCTGATGCGATCATCTTCGCCAGCCGTGGTGGACACCTCAGGCGGCTTCGGCATTTCAGGCGGCGGCTCGACCGATGTGGCGCTGGCGAGCGGCCGGGTCCTCAGGTGTTTGATCCACAGGATGCAGCCGAGCGCGATCAGAAGGCCGGGGCCGGACAGGATGAAGGACTGGCCGCCAAAGGCGACGAGGCTGACGAGCGAGCAGCCGCCGGTGAAGAGCGCGATCAGGACGAGGAGGGTGATGCCGAGGACTCTCATGCCGGGTCTGTTCAGGGGGCCGCTATCGCGCCGGGGCCAGCATGGTCAGTGCCCGGCGTTGCACCGGCTTGGCGCAGTCGCCCGCCAGCACGATGGCCGGACGCGCGATGGTAAGGCCGTTGACGTTCATGGCCAGTGCCCCTTGGTTGGCGGGTTCGGTGACGATGCTACGATGGATCGTGCAGTGAATACAGTCTGAACTTGGTGCAGGGCCGATCAAGGAGAGGGTGGGTCGGAGGGTGGCCGCTCGGAAGGTGACAGGTCGGACGGCGGAGAGTCGGGCTGCGCCAGGCCGGGCCGGGTCAGGCGGCGGATCCACAGCACGGCAAAGACGCAGATCATCAGGCCCACACCCGCCGGCAGGGCCACAAAACCGAGGACGTCGAGAGGTCTGGGATCAGCGCTGGCCACCAGCACGGCAAACAGCGAGCAGCCGCCTGTGAACAGGGCGATCAGCGCAAGAATGGTGATGCCGATGATTTTCATTTGTACCATTCCTCTGCGGTCTGCGGCAACAAAGGCGGGTCAAGGCTTGGATCATGGGGTGGTTTGGGCCGGAATGCGATCAGAAGGATGATCCCGATCAGGCAGGCGACACAAGCCACGACTGCGCCTACGCCACGCATCATGCTGGCCTGATCGTGACGAAAGACCGCGAAGAACAGGGCCAATCCACCGCTGGCCAGACCAAAGGCCCCGCACATGGCCATGGCAAGGTGGCGCATCCTGGGCCCCCAGTTGCGTGCGGTGCGCGGCCAGCGAGCCTGTGCGGCGTTCGGTGGCGGCGTCGTCGCGGTAAAACAGGTTGTAGGTGTCGAACGGCACGATCTTGCCCAAGGGCGTCACGAAATGAACGCAGCTGCGTTTGACGCGGCTGATGCAGAAATTGTGCGGGTCGAGGAATTCGTTGATCACCACGCGGAACAGATCGCTGTAGCCGATGTCGGCAGGGACCTGAATGTCGGGCAGGCAGCACAGCAGCGCCTCCAGCCGTTCCGGGGCGTTTTGTGGTGTGTTGGACAGGGTGAAGAACTCGAACAGGCGGCGGCGGAGTTCGGGGTATTTCTCGAATGTCACGGTGTTGGGCATGGCGTCGATCAGGGTTTCGCGCGGCAGCATGCCGGTGATGGGCGCGATCTGGTCGCCCTTGCGGATGGCGTAGCCGATGCAGATCGACTCGGGGTTGCACGGCAGCGGGATCATGTCGGCGCCGGTGAAAGGGTTGTCGGCCTGAATGATCGAGCGGCGGATGTCGGACAAAAGGGTGCGGTGGTTGGGATCGAAGCCTTCGTTGCGACCAGCGTCCTGGATCGGCTGGAACGTGACGCCGCGCACGCAGGGCCAGGTCAGGGCGTGGTCGATGATCGCGCCGACCTCGGCGTCATTCACGCCTTTCTTGATGGTGGCGACCAGGGTGGTCGAGATGCCCTGTTCGTTCAGGTTTTCAAGCGCTTGACGGCGGATGCGGGTCAGGTCGGCGCCGCGCAGGTTCTGATGCGCCTCGGCCTTCAGGCTGTCGAATTGCAGATAGACCTCGAAGCCGGGTTTCAGCTTGGCCAGTTCGGCGACGAAAGCCTTGTCGCGGGCGATGCGCAGGCCATTGGTGTTGATCATCAAGTGGCGGATCGGTTTGGACTTCGCCAGATGCAGGATGTCGAGGATCTGCGGATGCAGGGTCGGCTCACCGCCTGAGATCTGCACGAGGTCGGGTTCGCCCTCGGACGCGACGAGCGTATCCAGCATGAACTCCACCTCCGCAAGGGTCTTGGTGCCGTCGCGCGACGGGGCGGAATTGGCGAAACAGACCGGGCAGGTCAGGTTGCAATGGTCGTTGACCTCGATGATGGCGAGGCAGGAATGCTGTTCATGGTCGGGGCAGAGGCCGCAGTCATAGGGGCAGCCGAGGTCGATCCTGGTTTGCACGGTCTGCGGCCGGTCAGAGGGTTTGATCCAGTCGAGACAGGCCTTGTAATAGGTAGCGTCGGTGGAGATCAGTGCCTTGCGGACACCGTGGGTGCGGCAGCGTTTGAGGTAGAAGACGTTGTCGCCCTCAAGCACGATCTTGGCGGGGACCGGGGCGAGGCATTGGTCACATAGTGATATAGTTTGACCGTGGAACAGGTACGGGGCCGCTTTGCGTTCAAACATCATTGGTCCTCTGGATCATCATCACAGCATAGGTGAAGAGCGTGGCGCAGGCGAGGTGGAACAGGTTGAACGGGCCGATGAGGGCGGCGTAGGGTTTCAGGAATTCGAGGCCGAAGCGTTCGGCGGCGTAAAAGCCGGCCATCAGGTAGAAGGCATTGGCGGTATAGACGGGTGAGCGGCGTTTCAGGGCGGTGATGGCGTACAGCAGGAACAACGCCATCAGGGCGCTTTCGTACAGTTGCACCGGGTGGCGTGGTCCGTCGCCGAAATCATGGCCCCAGGGCAGGGTGGTTCGGGTGCCATAGGTGTTGTCGGGCAGGCCGGTCAGAAAACAGCCGATGCGGCCCACGACCACGGCGACAGTGAAACCGGGGACAAACAGCGCGCCGGTGGAGCCGGTGATGCCGGTGAGGCGCTTGTAGATCTCGATCGCGATGATGGCACCGCAGAGCGCGCCGAGGATGGAGCGGCCAATGCCGGGCACGCCACTGAGCCGCAAGTTCAAGGTGCCGAGAGCGTAGGCGCCGATCACCGCGCCGGCAACCAGAGTGGCGGCATAGGCGGGCCGGAAGGCGGCAGGTTCGGTCGCCGGGGGCCGCCAGCCTTGGGTCAGGCGGATCGCCTGGAAAGCCAGGGCCGAGGCCAGAAGGTCAAAGACCGTGTGCAGGATCACACGGGATATTCCCGGGCGATACGGTCGGCGACCAGGGACTGCAGGTGCCATAGATAACCGTCATGGATGCCACGGTCGGCCAGATGGGTGATGGTGCTGTGCAGATATTGCGCCATCGAACCGCGGGTGCCGGCCGCGGTGGCCAAGGCGTGGACAAGCTGTTCGGTCGTCAGGTCGGGCAGGTAAATCTCGCTCTTCCGGCTGATCGGGAAGCCGATGGCGCGGACCGGGCCCTGGTTGGTGGTGGCGTTCATCCAGCGGACCGGCAGGACGCCGTCATGTTTGATCGGGAATTCACGCTTGAGAACCTTGTGCAGGTTTTGCGCCATCGCGTCGGGCGGCAGGCGGAACAGCACACCCTTGCACGAGCCGCCGCGATCGAGCGCCAGCATGACACCGGGCCGCTCGGGCGTGCCGCGATACAGCCGCACCCAGCCGAGGCAGAACGAGCGATGCCAGCCGTGCACCGTGCCGAGACGTTCTTCGACAAAGTCGAACTCGGGGGCCCAGATCAGCGAACCATAGGCAAAGATCCAGACTGCGCCATCCTGGGGACGATCTTTCAGCAGGCTGGCGGCAATCCGGGTGATATCCTCGTCGGTGGACAGGTCGCTGCGGCCAGCCAAAGTGCCGGTCACCCCGTCATGCGGCGGCACGCGGGCGACAAGCTCTTCGGTCAGGTGCAACGTGCGGGGCATGGCTGGGCCTTGCTTGGGATGTGGGCGGACGGTGGCACAGGTCGTCTGGTGGTTCAAGCGCGGTTTGGCGGGGTGGACAGGGCTGCCAGACCTTGGGGCGTCACGGCGTAGATGCCGCGCGAGACCCGGTCGAACCAGCCGTAGTGATCGTCGTGCAGCAGGGTCGCGGCGCGGGTGACGCCGGTGGCTTTGGCGATCAGCGCGGCCTTGGTGGGGCCGTGGATGGCGAGATGGCCAGCGCAGAGCAGGGCGTCCTGGCGGTAGGCAGTCATCCGTTTGATGCCGGTGGTGCCGCCGGTGTTGGGATCGCCCTTGCGGCGGTCGAATTCGCGCAGCAGGCGGGTGGCTTTGGCGGTGTTCTTGCGGGGGGCGTAGGGTCCGGGATCGAGATGTGCTTCGACCCGCCCATCCGGGCCCGGTTTGACAGCCATCAGGCCAAGGCCGAGGCGGCGGCAGAGGCGGGTGATGTCCTTGTAGCGCGGGCCCCAGCCCTTGGGGCCGAGGGGAACGGCAAGGTAGACGTGGTCGAACAGGCTTTGCCGTTCGACGCCTTGCAGGACGAGGGCGAGGGAGAATGTGGTTTTGAGTTCGACCACCACCGGCGGCTCCTCGCCGCGGCGGGCGAGGACATCGAGATGGCCGATCTCGGATTTGACCTCATAGCCTTGGGTTTCGAGCCAGGCTTTGACGGCGGGATAAAGATCGGATTCGCGCATGGGCCGGGTCCGGGTTTGGGGGCGGCGGGGAAGTCGGGCTTTCGCCCGACCTACCGGGAGAGGGGATGGTGCGCGGGCTGCGCTGGATCAATGAGACACGCAAACGCCGTCTTCGTTGCATTCGACGAGGCCCATGTCCTGGTACTGGGCCAGCGGCGCGTCAGGTTGCGCCCCGCAGGATGCGGTCTGGCAGTCGGGCGCGAGCGGTGCCTGACAGCCGCACAGCACGATGGCGAGGGCGATGAATTTGATCATGATCCGGGACCTTTGATGGAACTTGGTGATCAGGGCGAAGCACCGGGTTGCGCCATGACTTAGCGTACTTTCAGCGTCGCAAGGCCCACCATGGCGAGGATCAGACTGATGATCCAGAAGCGGATGACGATCTGGGGTTCGGCCCAGCCGCGTTTTTCGAAATGGTGGTGGATCGGGGCCATCAGGAAGATGCGTTTCTTGGTGCGTTTGTAATAGAGGACCTGGATTATAACCGAAAGGGCCTCGACCACGAACAGGCCGCCGACGACGGCGAGGACGATCTCGTGTTTGATGCAGACGGCGATGGCGCCGAGTGCGCCGCCGAGGGCGAGGGACCCGGTGTCGCCCATGAAGACGGCGGCGGGCGGGGCATTGTACCACAGAAAGCCCAAGCCCGCGCCGAACAGGGCGGAGCAGAAGACGAGGATCTCACCCGTGCCGGGGACGAAGTGGACGCCGAGATATTCGGCCATGTTGAAGTTGCCGACGACGTAGGAAATGACGCCGAGGGTGGCACCGGCGATCATCACCGGCATGATGGCGAGGCCGTCGAGGCCGTCGGTCAGGTTGACGGCATTGGCGGAGCCGACGATCACCAGCATGCCGAAGGGGACGAAGAAATAACCGAGGTTGAAGAGCGCGTTCTTGAAGACCGGCAGCGCAAGCTGGTTGGTCAGCCCCTCGGGGTGGAAACGGGCGGCGGCATAGGTTGCCATCATGGCGATGGCGAGGCCGGCCAGCACGCGGATGCGGCTGGAAACGCCCTTGGTGTTCTGCTTGGTGACCTTGGCGTAATCGTCGGCAAAGCCGATCAGGCCGAATGCGACGGTGACCAGAAGCACGATCCAGACATAGGGATTGTCGAGCCTTGCCCAGGACAGGGTGGAAATCAGCAGAGACGACAGGATCAGGAGACCGCCCATGGTGGGGGTGCCGGCTTTGGAAAGGTGGGTCTGCGGGCCATCGTCGCGGATCGGCTGGCCCTTGCCCTGACGGCGGCGCAACAGGTCGATCAGCGGGCGGCCGAACAGGAAGCCAAAGATCAGGGCGGTGGCAAAGGCAGCACCGGCGCGGAAGGTGATGTAGCGAAACAGGTTGAAGATATCGCCGCCGTCCGAAAACTCTGTCAGCCAATAGAGCATGCGTGCTCTCCCTTGCTCGCGCGGCGGTTTGACCTGCCGGCGCTATCCATTCGAGGGGCCGCCATGTCCCAATTTGCGCAGCGCGTCAACGACCAGCGACACTTTGATGCCCTTGGAGCCTTTGACCAGCACCACGTCGCCAGCGTCGATCAGGTTGCGGGCATGCGCGGCGAGTTCGGGAGCGGTGGCGGTCCAGTGGCCGCGCTGGTTGCGGGGCAAGGCTTGCCAGAGTGCGGCCATCAGGGGGCCGACGCAGTGGATGGTGGTGATCTGTTTCAGGCCGGGATGCCGGGCGACGGCGAGGTGGAGCTGGGTTTCGGTCGGTCCCAGTTCCAGCATGTCGCCAAGCACGGCGATGCGGCGGCCCGGGGCGATGCGGCCGACGCGGTCTTGCGGCTGGGCGGCGATCAGCACGTCAAGGGCGGCGGCAAGCGAGGCGGGGTTGGAATTGAAGGCGTCGTCGATCAGGGCGATGGTGAGGTCTTCGACCGGGTCGAGGCGGATGGTTTCACGGGTGCCGCGGCCTTGCGGCGGCGACCAGCGGCCAAGGTCGTTGGCGGCGATCACCGGGTCAAGGCCGAGCGCGTCGGCGACGGCGAGGGCGCCGAGGCCGTTGGCGGCGAAATGGCGACCGGGGGTCATCACCTTGAAGATGAAGCTGGCGGCTTTGCCGGTGGCACTGGGGCGGGTCGCGCGGACCACCGTGGCGCTGTCGCCAACGGTGACCTGGGCGAGGCGGTAGTCTGATTTCGGGTCATTGCCGAAAGTGACGGTCTTGGCCCCGATCGCCGCCGCTTTGGCAAGCAGGATCGGCGCGGTGGGGGTGTCGAGCGGCAGGATGGCGGTGCCGCCGGGTTCCAGACCGTCAAGGATGGTGGCCTTTTCGGCGGCGATGCCGTCCAGACCGCCAAACGCCTCAAGATGTGCCGGGGCGATGGTGGTGATCATCGCGACATTCAGGCGTGCGAGGCGGGCGAGGGGGGCGATTTCGCCGGGGTGGTTCATGCCGATCTCGATCACGGCAAAGTCGGTGTCGGCGGGCATCCGGGCGAGGGTCAGCGGCACGCCCCAGTGGTTGTTGTAGCTGGCCTCGGCGGCATGGGTGCGGCCCTGACCGGACAGGACGGCGCGCAGCATTTCCTTGGTCGAGGTCTTGCCGACCGAGCCGGTGACGCCGATGACGCGGGCGGTGGTGCGCGCGCGGGCGAAGGTGCCAAGCTGTTCAAGGGCTTTTAGCACATCGGAGACGATCAGCAGCGGGGCTTCGGGGGGGACGTCTTCGGGGATGCGGCTGACCAAGGCTGCGGCGGCACCTTTTGCCAGGGCCTGGGCCACGAAATCATGGCCGTCGCGGATATCGGTCAGGGCGACGAACAGGTCGCCTTTCCGCAGGGTGCGGGTGTCGATCGAGACGCCGTCGGCCTGCCAGTCGCTGGTGGTGGTGCCGCGGGTGGCGGTGACGGCGTCGGCAGAGGTCCACAGCGTCATATCACACCGTCCAGCGCGGCGACGGCGACGGAGGCTTGTTCAACATCGTCAAAGGGATAGACCTGACCCATGATGGTCTGGCCGCTTTCATGACCCTTGCCGGCGATCAACAGGGCGTCGCCGGGCAGCAGGGCGTCGACACCGCGCAGGATGGCTTCGGCGCGGTCGCCGACCTCGCTCGCATCGGGGCAGGCGGCGAGGATGGCAGCGCGGATGGTGGCGGGGTCTTCGGAGCGCGGGTTGTCGTCGGTGACATAGAGCACGTCTGCATTCTGAGCGGCGGCCTGGCCCATCAGTGGACGTTTGGAGCGGTCGCGGTCGCCGCCAGCCCCGAACACCACGATCAGGCGGCCCATGACATGGGGGCGCAGAGCCTTCAGGGCCGTGGCGATGGCGTCGGGGGTGTGGGCGTAGTCGACGAATACCGAGGCACCGTTCTTGCGGGTCGCGGCGTGCTGCATCCGGCCCCGTACGCCGGACAGACTGTCAAGCACGCGCAAGACATCAGAGGGTTGCTCGCCCGCGCCGATCACCAGACCGGCGGCCAGTGTCACATTCTCGGCCTGAAAACCGCCGATCAGGTTGAGGCGCAGCTGGTGCGGGTTGCCTTTCCACGACAGGCGCAGGTCCTGACCGGTGGCATCATAGCGCTGCGCGATGATCCGAAGGTCGCATTCCACCGCATGGCCCACGGTGATCAGCTGCAGCCCGCGCACGGCGGCCATGGCGGCAAGTTCCTGTCCCTTGGCGTCGTTCATGTTGATCACCGCCACGCCTTCGGGGGGCAGCACGCGGGTGAACAGGGCGGATTTGGCGGCGAAATAGGCGTCGAAGGTCTTGTGGTAGTCGAGATGGTCCTGGGTGAAGTTGGTGAAACCGGCGGCCTTGAGCCGCACCCCGTCCATCCGGCGCTGGTCAAGGCCGTGACTTGACGCCTCCATCGCGGCATGGGTGACACCTGCGGCGGCGGCCTCGGCCAGAACCCGGTGCAGGGTGATCGGGTCCGGCGTTGTGTGGTTGGAGGGGGCAGCCCATGCACCCTCGATGCCGGTGGTGCCGATATTGATGGCGGCATGGCCCAGCAGGGTCCAGATCTGGCGGGCGAAGGTGGCTACCGAGGTTTTGCCATTGGTGCCGGTGACGGCGACCATGGTTTCGGGTTGCGCACCGAACCACAGGGCGGCGGCCGAGGCGAGGGCTTCGCGCGGGTCTTCCGCCACGACCAGGGCGGCCTTGGAGGCCGCGAGAGCCTTGGCGGCCAGCTTTGCCCCGGTGGCGTCCGTCAGGATGGCGGCGGCACCGGCGTCGATTGCGGTCTGGATGTAGCTTGCCCCATGCACGGCGGTGCCCGGCATGGCGGCGAACAGATAGCCTTTGCGGACGGCGCGGCTGTCGAGGGTAATGCCGGACAAGATCGGGTTGCGGCCTGCACGGGCGGTCAGGCCGAGGGTGGAGAGTTTCTGTTTGGCCATTGCTACTCGTTGACTTCAGGTGCGGATACGGCGGTCAGACCGTCGAGTTTGCCGCCTTCTACCTGAGGACGCAGGCCCATCAAAGGGGCTATCCGCCGAATGATCTCTGCCGCGACGGGAACCGAGGTCCAGCCAGCAGTACGGCGGGGTTTCGGGCCGGAGGTTTCCACCGGTTCATCCAGCGTCACGATCAGCACGTATTTCGGGTCATTGGCCGGGAAGATCGAGGCGAAGGTGTTGATCACCTTGTCATGGTCATAGCCGCCGCCCTTCTTGGGTTTCTCGGCGGTGCCGGTCTTGCCCGCCACGGCGTAGCCCGGCACGTTGGCCAAGGTCGCGGTGCCTTCGGTGACGACGCGGCGCAGCATCGCCACACAGGCTTTGGCGGTTTCGGCAGTGATGACGCGGACACCGGGTTTATGGCTGGTCGCGTGTAACAGCGTCGGCGTCACCTTGATGCCGCCATTGGCAATCGTGGCGTAGCCGGCGGCGAGGTTCAACGGGCTGGAGGCGATGCCGTGGCCGTAAGCTGCTGTGATCGTGACGATTTCAGACCAGTTGCGCGGCAGGATGGCGCGGGCGTTGGCGGCCTCGACCAGTTCGACCTGCGGTGCATCGAGCAGGCCGAGGGTCTTCAGGAACGCCTGTTGCCGCACGCCGCCGATCATCAGACCGATATGGGCGGCACCGACGTTGGACGATTTGGCGATGATGTCGGTGACCGACAGCAGCGGGCCGTAGTTGTGATTGTCAAACTCGGAGATCTTGAACTTGCCCCAATGCATCGGCGCGTTGGCGTCGACCAGGGTTTGCGGGGTCACAAGGCCAAGGTCCATCGCCTGCGCGACGGCAAAGATCTTGAAGGTTGATCCAAGTTCGTAGACGCCCTGCACCGCGCGGTTGAACAGCGGGCTGTCGGACGGATCGCCGGTCAGCGGCACCGGGGGCCGGTCGTTGGGGTCGAAATTGGGCAGCGAGGCGAGCGACAGGATCTCGCCGGTATGAACGTCCATCAGGATGGCGGCGGCGCCCTTGGCGTTCATCATCCGCATGCCGGCGGCCAGCACCTCTTCGACATTGGCTTGCAGGGTCAGGTCAATCGACAGGGTGACCGGGGTCGAGGATTGGGCGGGGTCGCGCAGGCGGGTATCCAGTTCCTTCTCCAGCCCGGCGGTGCCGATCACTTCGGCGCTGTCGACGCCTTCGACGCCGAAGGCCGCGCCGCCAAGGACGTGCGAGGCGAGGTTGCCGTTGGGATAGAGCCGCATCTCGCGCGGGCCGAAATACAGGCCGGGGTCGCCGATTTCGTGGACCTTCTGCATCTGTTCGGGGGACAGGACCTGGCGGACCCACAGGAAGCTGCGGCCATCGGTGAAGCGGCGTTCAAGAGCCTTGGGATCCATTTCGGGAAAGATCGCGGCAAGTTCGGTGGCGGCATGGGCCGGGTCAACCATGTCATGCGGCTGGGCGTACAGCGAATAGGTCAGCATGTTGGTCGCAAGGATCCGGCCCTGACGGTCAAGAATGTCAGAGCGTTGGGCGGTGATTTCGGTACCGCCCACCGAGGCGCGGGGTTCGGTCGGCTCGGATGCCGCCAGCGTGCCCATCCGGGCGCCGATCACAGTGAAAGCCATGAAGAAGCCAAAGCCCAGCATGAACAGCCGGCGTTCGGCCCGGCCACGGGCCTTGTCGCGCATCGCCTCATGCCGGATGGCGAGGTTTTCCTTTTCGATCACGTCCGGGTTTTCGCCCTTGGCGCGGGCGTCCAGAATGCGGGCGAGGGGGCGTAGCGGGATGCGGATCATGGGAATTGCTCCTGATCGCCAGAGGTTGACTTGCCGGTCACCGGGTTCACGCCGGGGGTCAGCGAGCCCATGGTGTCGACGGTGCCGGTGATCCTGAGGGTGGGCGGGGCCGGATAGACGATCTCGGAGGAGGTGCCGAATTGTTCGGGCTCCATCGGCAACAGGCCAAGCCGGTCAAAGTTGATGGTGGCCAGTTCGCGCAACCGTTCGGGGCGGTTCAGATAGGCCCATTCGGCGCGTTGCAGGGCGATGCCTTCGTGCAGATTGGCGATTTCGTCCTGCAGGGCGGCAATCTGTTTCAACTGATGCTGGGTCGCATAGTTTTCCCGGTAGGCCCAGAAGGCGCTGCCAAGGACGGCCAGGAAGCTGAGAACATAGAGCAGGGGGCGCATTTTAGCGGCGTCCTTTTTGGGCGAGTTGGGGCACATCGATCTGGGCGGGGTCAAGCGTCAGGGCGGGGGCGGCGGTGCGGCGGGCGACCCGCAGTTTGGCGCTGCGCGCGCGGGGGTTTTCGTCAAGCTCCTGCGCGTCCGGTCCGATGGCCTTGCTGACCAATTCGAACCGCGCGACCGCCTGAGTGGTGGCGGGGGCGTAGCGATTGGCATTGGCCTCATGACCCGAGGCCAGTTGCAGGAAGCGTTTGACGATGCGGTCTTCGGTGCTGTGAAAGCTGACGACGGCCAGGAGGCCACCGGGTTTCAGCGCGCGTTCAGCGGCGGCAAGGCCCTGGGCCAGTTCGCTGTATTCTTCATTCACCGCAATGCGGAGCGCCTGAAAGCTGCGGGTGGCGGGATGGGACTGGCCGGGTTTCGGGCGCGGCAGGCATTTGGCGACGATCTCGGCCAGGCGCAGGGTGGTCAGGATTGGGTCCTTGCGCTGTTCGACGATGGATCTTGCAATGCGGCGCGAGGCGCGTTCTTCGCCGTAAAGGTAAAGGATGTCGGCGAGGGTGGCTTCGGGGGCGGTGTTCACCAGATCGGCGGCAGAGGGGCCGGACTGGCTCATCCGCATGTCGAGGGGGCCGTCTTTCTGGAAGGAAAAGCCGCGCTCGGGCTGGTCGATCTGCATGGACGATACGCCAAGGTCGAGCACCACGCCGTCCAGGGGTCCGCCCGCCAGATCATCGAGACAGGAGAAGGTGCCCGCGACCAGACGCAGGCGCGGTCCATAATCGCCCGCCCATTTGGCGGCCAGGTCCAGTGCAAGCGGGTCGCGGTCGACGCCGATCACGGTGGCGGCGCCAGCGGCCAGCAGCGCCCGGGCATAGCCGCCCAGACCAAAGGTGCCATCCAGCCAGATGCCGCGCACCGGGGCGACCTGCTCCAGCAACGGCCGCAACAAGACCGGGATGTGGGCCGGGGCAGGGTTGGGGCGACCGGGCAGCGGATCGCTGGGTTCCACGAGCTGTCCTCTATGGTTTTGGCGGCGTCAGACGCCTGCGGATATCAGGGTTGACGCTGTCGATGTCGGACGTTTCGGCATCATAGGTTTCGGATTTCCAGATTTCGAACCGGTCCAGTTTGCCTGAGAAGGTCGCCGAAAATCCCTTGGCCAGATCGTCG
Source organism: bacterium (assembly GCA_039932095.1). Taxonomy (GTDB): domain Bacteria; phylum Pseudomonadota; class Alphaproteobacteria; order Rhodobacterales; family Rhodobacteraceae; genus Stagnihabitans. Next base: position 18,239 of record JBDTQR010000068.1, read on the forward strand.
GCCGTGACACCCATGCGCTGACGCACCTTGGGTGGCAGCACGATGCGGCCGTCGTCATCAACCTCGACATCGACCGAGCGCGAGACGAAGGCGATTTCCAGGTCATCGCGCAATTCTGAGCCTTCTTCATGGCTGTAGATCGTGGCGTAAAGCCGCCGTGCACCGGCCATCGAATAGCACTGGGCATGTTTGCCGCCGGCGCCATAGATCATCACGATGCGGGGGCGGGTCCGTTCGGCGTCTGGTGGGTCGCCTTGTTCAAGGATGCGGCGCATCTGGGCCGGAATCGATACCCTGGCCTTGCTATCTACCTTCTGGTAGAATTCGCCCTTGAACGCCTCCTGCACCACGCCTTCCGGCCCTTCTGCGCGGCCCTGTCACGGGCCGAAAATGAAAACGGCGGATCGAGGGCTGCCACACTCGATCCGCCGACTGTCCCCATCGCTGGGTCGTCCATCTGCGCTTGCCGTCTTGGGGGAGACGTCTGCTCGCTCGCGCCCTGGACTTTTCGTGCGGTGAAACGTGGCCTGTGAAACCTGCCTCGTTCTTGTTTTTCGCCTATTCGGGGTCTTTGGCTGCCCCTGCCTCGTGTTCCGTTTCACCGTGGATTAGGGATGCCATGGGAATTTATGGAAATCAACTGGTTTATACTCTCAGTTTAGGCAGGTGTTGTGTGAGTGTGACTTAAAAAACAACACTTTGTGGGTGGAAGGGTTGAGAGGCGAGGGGCGCTACGCGTGATATGGTAGTCTCTTGCATACCTCACACTAGATATGGTTAATCGGGCCCGAACAGATAATTTCCCATAATTTCCCGGACGGATGCCAAGATTTGAGGCGGGCGGGTGAGGAAGGCCAGAGGCGGTCAGGAAAACCCGGAATCTTCGACCCAAAATGGCCGGATCATCGGCAGGACTCACGCCGGGCGCACAGGTTCGTGATTCGGCGCGGCGTGATTCCATGAATTCCCATATCGGGTTGGTTTGGCCCGTGGCCGCCCATCGCTTAGCGGTGAAAGCCCGTCGCTTGCGGTGGGCGGCGACGCGTTGCATGGTCGGATCTGATCAAAAAGGGGGCGGCGATGATTCCGGTTCAGGGGTTTCAGGGGCGGAAAGTTGCGGTTCTGGGGTTGGGGCGGTCCGGCCTTGCCACGGCGCGGGCGCTGGTCGCGGGTGGGGCCGAGCCGCTGCTGTGGGACGACAGCCCCGAAGCGCGCGGCAAGGCCGAGGCGGCCGGCTTTGTCTGCACCGATCTGACACGTCATGCCGCGCTGGACGGGGTGGCATGTCTGGTGACCTCACCCGGCATTCCGCATCTCTATCCAGCGCCCCACAAGGTGATCGCCCGCGCACTTGAGGTGGGGGTGCCGGTCGACAATGACATCGGGCTGTTCTTTCGCAGTTATGCGACGGCGTCGTGGGATGAGTTCGAGACGACGCCGCGGGTGGTGTGCGTGACCGGGTCGAACGGCAAGTCGACGACGACGGCGCTGATCCACCATATCCTGCAGGTCGCCGGGAGGCCCTGCCAGATGGCCGGAAATATCGGGCGCGGGGTGCTGGACATTGATCCGGCAGAGGACGGCGAGGTGGTGGTGCTGGAACTGTCGTCCTATCAGACCGATCTGGCGCGGGCGCTGACGCCGGATGTGGCGGTGTTCACCAATCTGTCGCCCGACCATCTGGACCGCCATGGCGGGACGGGCGGCTATTTCGCGGCCAAGCGCCGGCTGTTCGCCGAGGGCGGGCCGGACCGGGCGGTGATCGGGGTGGATGAGGTCGAGGGGCGCTATCTGGCCGGGCAGATGGCCGAAGGGCCTGCGGATGACCGGGTGATCCGGGTGTCGTCAGGGCAAAAGCTGGAGGGGTTTGGCTGGGCGGTCTTTGCGCGCAAGGGGTTTCTCGCGGAATGGCGGCGCGGCAAGCAAGTGGCTTCGATTGACCTGCGCGAAGTGGACGGGCTGCCGGGGGGGCACAATCACCAGAACGCCTGTGCGGCCTATGCGGCCTGCCGGTCGTTGGGGATCGCGCCGAAATTGATCGAGGGGGCGTTTCAGTCGTTTGCGGGGCTGCCGCATCGCAGCCAGCTGGTGGCGGAAAAGGCCGGGGTCCGGTTCATCAATGACAGCAAGGCGACCAATGTGGACTCGGCAGCCAAGGCGTTGCAGGCTTTCGCGAAGATCCGCTGGATTGCGGGTGGTCTGGGCAAGGAGGGTGGCATCACGGGCTTGCTGCCCTTCACGGGTTCAGTTCAGAAAGCCTATCTGATCGGGCATTCGGCACGGGATTTCGCGCTGGAACTGGCCGAGGTGCCGCATGAGATCTGCGAGACGATGTCACAGGCGGTGAGACGGGCGGCCGAGGAGGCGCAGCCGGGCGAGGTGGTGCTGTTGGCCCCGGCGGCGGCGTCGTTCGATCAATACCCGAACTTTGAAAAGCGCGGCGAGGATTTCATGGCGCAGGTTCAGGCCTGGGTTTCGGTCGCTTGAGGAACCTTTGGGTGCGGCGGATTGTAATCTGCAGCTCTTCCACACCATG
>JBDTQR010000069.1:0-20058 GCA_039932095.1 bacterium
TTCTGTCGTGGCGGATCTCGAACACGCTGGACGCGGACTTCTGCGTCGAGGCGCTAAACGAGGCGATGTATCGGTTCGGACCGCCTGACATCATAAACAGCGATCAGGGATCTCAGTTTACGTCCTTCGCTTGGGCAGACCGGCTGCGCCGGTCGGGCATCCGCATCTCGATGGACGGCAAGGGCCGCTATCTGGATAACATCTTTATCGAGCGCCTGTGGCGCCCTCTGAAATACGAGTGCGTTTACCTGCATGCTTGGGAGACCGGGTCCCAAGCCCGCCCGGGTGTCCGGCAATGGATGGAGTTCTACAATCACCGCCGCCCGCACAAGGCCCTTGGCGGACAGCCACCGGCAATGGTCTACTCACTGCAAATCGAAGTCACGCAACCCGATCAACAGGAGCAGCTCAGAGCCTAAAAAACAGCAAATCCTGTTCAAGGGAAGGGGAGCACCTCACTGCACTCAGCCCGCGGCTTCAAGAGCCTCGAGGAATTTGCAACCCTACACGCCCAGAAGGCAGCTGACTTCGGATGGTGCTCGGTGGTCCAGTCCGAGGGTTTCATTCCAATCTCGGGTCAGTTCTGCGTGGAAATCAACAAAGGGACTTGACGCACGCGGCAAGGTACTGAGTAAATGCATCGATATCCTTCGGCAATCGGGCCCTTCTCGATTTGGCGGAAGCCGAGATGCAGCGCACTTGGGAACTGGCGATGACAGGGCGCTATGCCCGAGCGGTCGAGGTTCTAGCGCAACTAGAGCGCGAAGGATTTGCCGAGCTTGCTTACTGGAAAGCCGCCGTCGACACCCATAGCAAAATAGACGTGGTCTGCAGGGCCTCGACGTTAGCCTTGGCGCGGGGGTTGCCGGAGCCGGAGGGCGGTTCGGATAGCGCGGCGATCTGGCATGTGATCGCGCGGGAGACGGAAGGTTTCTGGATGCGGGATTTCGAGGCGTTCTCCCGCTGTTTCCTGCACTCGGAGCGGTTCCGGTTCCATGCCTCGGCCCGCGCTTTGGGTACCACGATCCGCGACGGTTGGGAGCCGTTTGCTCGGGCGGTGCAGGTGGACATCCAATGCGATCCCGATCCTAACCCCTATTTGGCCTATTGCACAGAAAGGACCGACCGCAACCTCACGATCCTGGGCGACATGGCCTGGTGCACCTTCACCGCCAAGTTCAGGACGCTGGATCTGGAAGGATTTCATGGTCCGGGGCTGACCCATGATATCCGCATTTTCGAGCGGCACGGAGGCGTCTGGAAATGCGTGCTCTACGGGTTGCAAAGCATCGATTTCGGCCAAACCAGTTCACCCCTGTGGGAGATCGACAGGACGGGGCGCGTTCTGCAGCAGAATCCAGCGGCCCGGCGGTATCTGGCGCTGGCGGATGACGTGGAGATCCGGGACGGGCGGCTTCGGCTGCGCGAACATGCGGGGGATCAGAAGCTGACCGGGGCTATCGCGTCGCTGGCCGGGATCGAGTACTCCTTTCTGACCTGGCGCAGCGCCTTGCCGGTGGTGATCGATGCCGGCTACGATCTGCCGCGGACGGTGTGGTGGGTCATTGCCGAGCATGGCAAGCTGATGGTGTCCTGCAACGACCATCCCCAGCTTCAGGCGCGGATTAAGACGGCCGGGCGGGTCTTTGGACTGTCGCCCGCGCAAAGCCGACTGGCCATGGCGCTTGTTGAGGGGCTGCCCCTGACCGATGCGGCGAGGCGGGAAGAAGTTTCTCTCGGCACTGCCAAGACGCAGCTTCAGCGGATTTACGACAAAGTGGGCGTGCGCAATCAGCCCGCGCTTGTGCGGGCGCTGCTTGAGGTCGGCTGACGCGGAGGGAATTTTGGCGCCTGTCGACCGTTCGGCTGACAGGCCGCTCGATAGGGGATGTATAGAAGGGTTCGGGACCCGAGTGCCGGGCCTATCAAACACCATCATCCCCAAGGAGAGCTATTGTGACACACAGGTTTCTGATTGCCTCTGCCGCCCTCACCCTGCTGGGCGCCACAGCGCCAGCGCTGGCCTTTGATCCAATCGTGGTGATCGGCGGGCAAGCACCGATGATCCATCCGGGTGGCGGCGCGCAAGAGGTACTGGCGACTAAGGCGCAGACGGGGGGGGTATTCGGGATAGTCACAACGGTCGATCCGGCAGGGAGTGGCTCGCCCGTGGTCATCCAGAACAATTACGTGGAAATGTGGTATGTTCTGGAAGGCACTTACGAATTCAATGTGGCCGGCAAGATATATGAGGGTGGGCCTGGCACCTTTGTCGCGGTTGACAAAGGCCAGCCGCACCAGTTCACCACCAAGACACCGGGTAAGATGCTGATGATCTATTCCCCGGGCGGGTTTGAACAGTTTTTCATGGACTGGGATAAGCAGGGGCTGCCCATGGGGCCGGAACTCGGCAAGCTGGAAGCGAGCTATGGTGTGACCCATCCCTGAGTCGGCGCTAAAATATTCACCGTACTCTGCATGCCAAAGTCGCAGCCGATTGCCGCCTGACGAACATAGGAGCATCAACGCCGCAGTCGAGACCTTCTTCAAGACGATCAAGGCCGACCTGATCTGGCGCAGGTCTTGGGAAACCCGCCGCCAGGCCGAGACCGCCAACTTCCAATACAACAACGGCTTCTATAACCTGGCACGCGACATTCAGCATTGGGAGAAAAAAAGCCACTTGGCCTTCGAACGCCAAGTGGCTTGAACGACCACTTCGAGCGGCACAAATGCGTGAAAAGACCATGCTTGGTGATCGCAAGCATGGAGAACTCTGGCGCCAGTGGCGTCTTTCTCGATGTCCGAGCTGGCTCAGTCCGGTCGGTGGCTCAAAGTGGCACTTGGACCCGCAACCACCGTTCACTCCTAGCGCCAACTTGGCGCCCGCCAACCTGCCGCAACCGCTTCTGCCTCGCTGCAAAACCAACGCTCGCCTTTTGATGTGTCAATTCTCGTTTTGGCGTACCAGGGCGACCACGGCGCGTGGTAGATTTTGCCGTTTCCAGAGATATTTCCCTTGATCGGGCATCCGGTTGGCGCCGCCTGGAGCGCGCTTTCCCACTTCTTGGCCCGGTAGTCCCAGGCGGGCAGGGAGTCGTAGCCCCATATGCCTAGACCCGAAGCCCTGGCCAAAGCTTCTTCGGGCATGTAGACATCCGAGTACTTTACAAATGCCCAGGCAAGACCTTGCCGCGCCATCTCCTTGCCGATGTCGCGGCCGCCGACAACGCAAGTGGCGATGATTCGGCCATATCCGTCCTCACCAAGGGGTTTGCACGCAGGTGTCACGTTTCCAACTAGCTCGACCAACTCGGCTAGGGCGGCCTTTCCGCACTGCCAGTTGCCGCAGTCTTGGCCAAACTCCGGCGCATCGATGCCATTCAGCCTGATCCGGATGCCATCGACATCAAGCGTGTCACCATCCACGATCCGGGTCTCGGCTGAGGCAGCAGCAGTCAGCAAAGCGACCATGCTTGCGACCAGTGACCAGCGAGCCGTACCAGAAATTCTCGATCGCCGCGCTGAGTTTGGAGGGCGTTTTTCTTGCCTGGAACTCATGACCACCTTTCGCGATCCCAAGACAACGACGACTGCACCATCGTCAGACGTCATGTTTTTTTTTGACACCATCCCGAAGTGGTACGACGTTTGCAAGTGGGACGGCGACCCGACCAAAGCCGAAGGCCGCCGCGCCTTCCGGCGCGCTGGCTTCTACGCCTTGTTGAATACGGGCAGGGGACATCGCTGGCGGCGCATCTTCCAACCTAGCGTAGAACGCCTCCCTGGCCTTGCTCGTGGCGCCGTATCGCTCGACGTACTCAAGCAGCGCGCCCTCCAGCTGCCGCTCCCTCTCGATGCCCATCAAAGGCCCCTCTCGCTTTGGCTGGAAAGCAATCTCCTGCCAAAGTGTTAACATCTGGTTAACGGACGAGGTCCAAGGTCGAGGCTTCGAGCCGTCGTACGCCGTGCTTGCGCACCTGCATATTCGCTCGAAGACCGCTGTATGACCTATTTGCAGCAAACCGAACAATACCTGGCCCACGAGCATGAGGCCAATTCCTGCGGATGCGGCGAGCTCGAGAGGATCGTGCGGCTTGGCCCATTCGGGTTGCCGAGACGCACACAGCGCGCCCTAGCGACGGCTGGGGCCCACTTGGTGCGCCGGGGAGATCGCCTCAAACTTGTCTCGCGCCGCCGCGCAGGACAGGGAAGGAGAAAGAACAAATCTTTGGTTTCAGCGACAACTCATGGAGGCTTCAGGAAACGACACACCGTTGGATGCAGTCTGTAGTCAATAACGATGTCAGACCGCACGATAGGGAGCCATAACATGCAGATTGCCATTCCTGTCTTGTTGCAGACCGGCCTGGTTCGAAGGATCAGGGTTATGCTTGGGGCCCACCGGATGGACGGGGCCGCCGTGCAGACGAAGACCTGATCCGGACCGAGGCCGCACGGCTCTACGGTATCTCGGAGCACCATCTGGTTCCGCTGCCAGACACTGCGCCGGCGACCACGCTTTCAAATTCGGCCGATGTAAGGGTGCGGGTACCCGATCGAGCAGACCCCCGGACGCTGACGAAGATCAACCTGGGCGGAGTCACCGGTCTGCGTTCGGGGAGATCAATCCGTCATTATCCAGATTGCAGTCATCCATCGGCTCTTTGCACACGAACATTGGCAGGCTATCACTGCGCAATCGAGTTGATCTTCTTGGCGTTCGTGCCGCGGTAGAAGCGGAGGCGCATCCTTAGCAGGGACAACACCCTGGCCGCGTTTGGTGGACCCTTTCGAATGAACAACCAGCTGACCAAAAAACTCGGAATCGCCATTCCCATAATCCAGGCGCCGATGGGCGGCACTGGTTTTGTGACACGGTTGGCGGCGGCGGTCTGCAACTCCGGAGGTCTAGGCATGCTGCATCTGTGGCGCGCCGACATCTCGACCCTGCGTGGCCAGATCCGCGAGTTGCAGCGCCTGACCCACAAGCCTTTCGCAGTGAACCTCAATCTGCAGTTCCCGCAAGCCGAACGGCTGGAAGCTTGCCTGCAGGAAGGCGTCAAGGTGATTTCATTCTTCTGGGGCGACCCCGGCGACATGGTTGCTACCGCGCAGCAAGGCGGGGCCGTGGTCATGCACACCGTGGGTTCGGTGAAGGAGTCGCTGACCTCGATGACGCGCGGTGTTGACATCATCGTGGCGCAAGGATGGGAGGCGGGCGGTCATGTCCGCGGCAAGGTTTCGACCATGGCGCTGGTTCCCGCCGTGGTCGATGCGGTCGCCCCGCTGCCGGTGGTGGCGGCGGGCGGCATCGCCGACGGGCGTGGCATGGCTGCTGCTCTGGCGCTGGGCGCATCCGGGGTGTGGATCGGGACGCGGTTCCTTGCCAGCCGCGAAGTCGCCCTGCACCCCAGATACCGCGACCGCCTGCTGCAGGCCGGCGAGGACGACACGGTCTATCTGGAGAATCTCTACGACATCGGCTGGCCGGATGCGCCGCACCGCATCCTGCGCAACAAGGTTGTCGATGCCTGGGAGGAGGCTGGGCGGCCAAACTCCGGCCAGCGACCCGGCGAGGGCGAAGTGGTCGCTCGTTCAGATACTCTGGGCGAAGTGGTTCGCTATCGACCCTTCATGGCGTCGGCGGATGTCGAGGGCGATATTGAAACACTGCCGTTCTGGTGCGGCCAGGGCGTCGGTCTGGTCAAAAAGATAATGCCTGCGGCAGAGATCCTGCGGGAAATTCATGGCGACGCGCTGAAGGTTCTGGGATCTCTGGCGGATACATTGGCCTAGATTTTCCGCATGTCGCGCCGGATTGACCGTTGCAGTCACGCTTACCACAACACCGCTTTTCGTCGCCCGTCGTAGGGCCGGCCCCGTTCGGATCGCCGAGCCGCACACCGCGGTCAATGCTCTCTGTTGCGCCGAAAAATCGCCTCCCGCTCGGCCTGCGCCACCAGCGCCACGATGCCAACGGTCAAGTCGTAGCCTTAACGGCAGCCCGCAGACCAGACCATTCTTTCTAAATGGAAGGTCGCATTCGGGCCACAGCTGCCGCTCAGCTCCAATGACGTGCTACCATGCAGCTTCGCCAGACCGGTCAGTCAGGCTTTCCGCAGCATTTACGGAAGGCCAATGGCGCCAAGTGGACGCCCCAATCCCGTAGACCGAGGATAAACCATCACCTGGAGACACGTCCGGCGATGCTTGTCTTGCAAAACCTCAATCGCTCCACAAGCAAGGTCATGGCCGGAGAAAGCTGGCGGCGGCTGGGTAATAGAGGTGATACCCCACAGGGGGCGCGCACCAGCCTTTGAGAACTTGCTGCAAACAACCGGCTTTCAGATCGATCGCCCACGATGGGGCCGACGATGGGTTAGCACGGCAGCTTGAATTTGCCTCCCCGAAGTCTAAAGATGAGGCATCGGTGTCGATCCGGGGGATTAGATGGCTTCGCGCGGCACGATGGGAACATTCGGAGGCGTATTCACCCCAAGCATCCTGACGATACTTGGCCTGATCCTGTTCCTCAGACTGGCGCTTGTCGTGGGTCAGGTCGGATTGGGGCAGGCGCTGATCATCATCGTGCTCGCGAACCTGATCTCGATCTTTACCAGCATTTCGCTGGCCGCGGTGGCAACAAACCTGAAGGTAAAGGGCGGCGGGGTCTACTACATCATTTCTCGCACCCTTGGCCTGCCTTTTGGAGGAGCCATTGGTCTGGTCCTGTTTTTGGCGCAAGCCATTTCCGTCGGCTTTTACTGTGTCGGCTTTGCGGAATCCGCAAGCGGTCTCCTGAACATGGAAAGTGGATTTGGGCCACAGGCCATCGCGGCGGCAGCTGTTCTGTTGACAACGGGGTTGGCATGGATCGGGGCTGATTGGGCGACGCGGATCCAATATGTCGTGATGGTCCTGATCTTTGCGGCACTGGCCTCTTTCGCCCTTGGCGCGGCAGGCCATTGGAGTAGCGCTCAACTGTGGTCGAATTTAGGACCGTCAGATGGATGGGGGCAGTTCTGGGTTGCCTTCGCCATTTTCTTTCCTGCTGTCACCGGATTTACTCAGGGTGTCAACATGTCCGGTGACCTTGCCAACCCAGGGAAAAGCATCCCGCGGGGAACTGCATATGCAGTGGGACTGTCGTTTGTGATCTACATTCTGGCCGCCATACTCTGCGCAGCGGCGCTGCCGCGCGGGGTCTTGCTGAACGATTCCGGTGCAATGAAACTTGCCTCACAATGGGCGCCGCTGATTGATTTTGGCATCGTAGCCGCGACCCTATCGTCAGCGTTGGCATCGCTTCTGGGTGCCCCACGCATCCTGCAGTCGCTGGCGAAGGATCGTGTCTTCTCGGTGCTGCAGCCCTTCGCGCGTGGCAGCGGCGCATCGGGCAATCCGCGCTTGGGAGTGCTGCTAACCGGCGTCATCGCTTTGGCGATTGTCGCTATCGGCAATCTGAACTTGATCGCAGCAATCGTCTCGATGTTTTTCATCGTGACATATGCCCTTCTGAACTATGCCACTTATTTCGAAGCCCGCGGCCGCAGCCCGTCGTTTCGGCCCAATTTGCCGTGGTATGATCCGCGCATTAGTCTGGCCGGCGCGATGGGGTCAATTGCGGTCATTCTGGCGATTGATGTCACGTCAGGGCTGGCGGCTGTAGGTGTCGTCTTCGGGATCTTTCAGTATCTCAAGCGCAACTCTTCTGCCCATCGTTGGGCAGACGGGCAGCGATCCTACCATCTCCAGATCGTTCGCGAAAACCTTATGGCTGCCGAAGCCCGAGCCGAGCATCCCCGCGACTGGCGACCACAGCTCCTTGCGTTTTCAGCCGACAAGGAAAGTCGTGGCAGGCTGCTGCAACTTGCAAATTGGATAGAGGGTCACAGTGGTCTGACCACTGTAGTGCAAATTCTTGAGGGCAAGAGCCGTCATACCCGTCGATTGCAGGAAGAAGCCGAAGATAGCATGCGCGAGGAAATCAGGGCCGCTGGCACTCGCGCCTTTCCCCTCGTGATTGCAAGTCGAGATGCCGATCAAACCGTTCAGACGGCCATTCAAGCGGTGGGTATCGGTCCGACGCGGATTAACTCGCTTCTAGTCAACTGGCCTTCTCGGAAAACCTCGCAAGAGAATTTTCCGCTGAGGGGGAAATTTGCTTACAACCTGCATTTTGCATACTCGATGGGCTACAACGTCCTCATTTTCGATAGCAGCGAGGCAAAGTGGGCCGCTGCGCAGGGGATTCCGCCTGAGAAAAGAACTATTGATGTGTGGTGGCGTGACAACCAGACCGGCCGCCTGATGCTTGTCTTGGCCTACTTGTTGCGGCGAGGCGAGTTTTGGCAAAGCGCGACAATCCGGGTCATAGCAGTTGCGGGGGAAAGTGCGGGTCCCAAGCGCCAAGCCCAAATCAATGCAATCCTTGCAGAGGTCCGAATACCGGCCGTCGTGCAGATTGTGCCCCCCACCGAAGACAAAATCGACCAGATCGTCGCGGTTTCCTCGAATGCATCGATCGTTCTTGAAGCGCTGGCTTTCCGCGACAGATGGTTTTCCGACTGGTTGCGCAATGATCTGTCGGAACTTCTTCCGAGATTGCCGATGACGCTTCTGGTGATGGCGGCCGAAGAGTTTGATCTGTCAGCCGATCCGGACAATGGCGTCGAGAGCGAGCGTGCTGCAGCGCAGGATGCCGTCGACGATGCGACACGTCGTCACGACGCCGCAGTTGAGGCGCTTGAGGACGCCCGCAAAGACCTCGAAAAGCGCATGGCTGGCGCTGCAGACGGCACTGTAGGGACAGAAATGCTCGAAAGGCTGACACAATCGATCACAGAGCTTGAAGCACGACTTTCTGCAGAAGCCGCTAACCTGGCCGCGGCCTTCGAAATTGCGGAGCTTGTCGGTGTGACGCTCAAGAAACCCGACGAGAGTAGTGCAAAGCCTTGACCGCGCAAGATGGACCTGGAAGCCCCGACATCCGAACTGCATCTCTTGCGCTGGCCTCATCGTGCACAGGCAGCCAATAGCCGAATAGCTTAGTTTCAGACACCATGCGCACCACAGAGTTACGAACTTTTAACCCCATTACAAGAATTGGAACTGTGATGGTAGGCTGACCGCCTGCAATGGGCTCGAAGCAGACATGCGGCAGTGCGGCATTGGGTCTGTCCAACTTGGCGAGAGCCGGGTCGACGTGTTCGGCCCAAAGCGGTACTTCCTTATGAGGCAGTTCTTTGGTGTTGCCTGTACAAAACGGCCATTCGACGCGATCCGAAAGTGAGTTCAGCACTGCGCATGTTCTTTTCGAAACTTGGAATCTGTTTGCTTTCGTTGAACAATGCCATTGAACGGGTTGGCAGAGCCGGTGTTGCACCTCCGCCAACCTTTGCAATCCTGCGCCGGATCAGATGTCGCGCATCAGACTGACCGCCTCCTCGCGCTGCTTCTTGCCTGCGGTCAGGACCGCCCCCAGGGTGGACCCTGCAACCAAGGCCAGCAGGGTCAGTACATAGATCCATGGCACTGCAAGCCCCTCTGGCGGCGGGTCAAAGACGCCGGTCAGAAGTTTGACCATCATCCAGGCGATAATACTTCCCAGCGCGATCCCGAAAATGCCGCCTCCCATGATCACCAGCGTGCCTTCCGCCCACAGGAAGGCGCCAAGTTGCCTGGGCTTTGCGCCGATGGCGGCCAGTATGGCGAAGCCCCGCTTGCGGTCGTCAAAGCCCAAAGCCAGCATGAGCCCCGCCGACGCTGCGGCCATAACAGAGGCGAAGGCCAGTTCGATTCGGGTCAGGCTGGTCATGTTCACCGCCGTCAGGCTGGAGCCGATGATGTGGGTCACGCTGCCGACATCTGTCACTTGCACGCCGGGGTCTGTGGCCAATGCCTTGCGGACGGTATCGGCCGCCAATGCCGCCTCACCGGCGGACCGCATCAGGATATCTTCGGCCACGGGGTTGCCGGTCATCCTGGCTAAATAGGCGCTGTTGGCGACGAGAAAACTGTCTTTCGGCGCGGTTGGAAACTCGCGCGCGATGCCGATGAAGTGGAACGGGATCGCGTGGTTTTGGTGGTCCCGCGCATCCATCAGGCGCAGGTTGATCATATCGCCCTGGGCAAGCTGAAAGTCCGTGACGGTTTCCTCGGAGACCAGCACGCCATCCGGTGTTGCGGCCAGCCGGGCCAGAACCTCAGCCGCGCTGCCCCCCGGAAAGAACGCGTCTGACAGGGTGGCGACCTGCCCGATGCGCGCGGGGTCAATGCCGTAGATGTCTTGCAGATCTGCGCCGACATAGGCGAACCGGTGGATCATCGGCTCGGCAGCCGCCACTTTGGGCAGGGCAGCCAGTTTGGCCAGCCAGGGGCCGGCCGGGTTTGTCGCGGTGCCAAAGGCAGTGACATCGGCCCCGTTGGTCAGTTGGGCATCCACCTGCGCCTGCGCCTTGTAGGTGGTGTTGAACAGCGCGGTCGACAGGCCAAAGGCCACCGCCAGCGCCGTCATGACGATGCCGAGCGCAATGCGCCGGCTTTGATGCGAGAGGGAGGCTCCGATCACCGGCGCGAGACGGTGCGCCAAGGGGCGCAGGATCAACTGCAAAACCGACCCATTGGCCAGGATGAGACCAGACACAATGCGGATCACGAACAAGGTCGCGCCGATCCAGAACAGGGCTGGCGCCAAAAACGCCTTGGTGTCGGTCGAGGTGGCGGGAACGCCTTCGGGGGCCAGTACAATCTGATAGCCGGTGCTTGCGGTTTGCCAGAACAGCAGCCCAGCCAGCGCCAGCAGCACAACATCGAGCCACAGGCGTTGCCACAGCGGTTTGGTGGCACGGCCCACGGTGCGGCGCGTGGATGACACGTTTCTGGCGCGCAGCGCATCCCAGGCGGGAAGGATCACCGAAGCCGCCGCCAGCAGCAGTCCGGCACATGCGGCCATCAAGGCCACCAAAAGCGCCTGTGCGATCGACCCGGCCAAGGGCAGGGCCACGGCGGCAAAGCCCGCAGCCCCGACCAAACCGATGCTGCAGCCGACAAGGCCTACGGTCATGGCCTCGGCACCGGACAGCAGCAGGATGCGGTGCGAACTAGCCCCCCGGATCCGCAATAACGCCTGCTCGGCGCGTCGCCGGTCGGCACCGCTGGCGGAAACGGCAACGGTCAGGCCGGCGCCAAGAGCCGCGCCCGGCAGACCCAGAAACAAGAACAACAGCGAGGCGTAGATCGCATCGCCCCTGACCGCATCAAGCCTAGCCCCCAGATTATCGGCCACCAGTGCCTGACCGGCAACCCGCGCCTCAAGATTGCGGGCGGCACGGGTAACTTGGGTGAAAGCGTCACCGGGTTGAACGGCCAGCGAACTGTGATCAAGCCGGACATGAAATTGCTGGCGGGTGCTGTCGGGGCGCATGGTTTGCTGAGGATCAAAGATCCGGTGCCATTCCGCCAGTGGCAGGATCAGCACATTGTCGGGAGGGGCCTGAGGAGCTGCCTGCGGCGGCAGGCCAACCGCCTGAAACAGCGAATCCGCATCCGGCAGATCGACAACTCCGGTGATCGAGACCTGCACCGGCCCCAGGCCGAGCCGGTTGATCGTCACCATGTCGCCCGGCGCAACACGCAGATTGGCGGCGGTTTGTTGGGCGACCAAGGCTCCGTCAAGTTTGCCCGACAAGAGCCGCACTTCCTTGGGGAAATGGCCAGGATAGTCGGGGCCGAAGGCAATTACCTTGCCCGGCCCGGTGGTCTGAACCGTGCCCCCGGTCGAGGCCTGAAACCCATCAGTCTTGCCAAAGAACACCGGGTCAAGGGCCGCAACGGCAGCGGCTTTGGTGATGGCGTCCTGCACCGTGGCAGGATCGGCACCCGGTACCGCCTCGACTTGCCAGTCAATGGGAACGCCGGATACTGCGCGGGCGGTCATGGTGGCCGAACTGCCGACCAAAAAGAAGCCAAGCGTTGCCAGCAGGGCAACCGTTAGCCCGACGCCAAGCGCAGTTCCGGCGAGCCGGGCGAAGCGATGACGCACAAGTCCGCTGATCCATTGGTACATCATGTCAAACCACCCATCATTTCCGGTTGAAATTGAAGATTGCCTCGGGAAACGGTCCAGACCGTCTGCATCCGCGCTGCAATTGTCGCGTCGTGGGTGGCGATGACCAGCGCGGTGTCGCTTTCACCGGCGACCGCGATCACCTCGTCCAGAAAGGCCCCCGCGGTTGTGGAGTCCAGTTGCCCCGTCGGCTCATCCGCAAGGATCAGCGCGGGTGTTATCGCCAAGGCCCGCGCCACGGCCACGCGCTGCGCCTGCCCGCCGGAAAGCTCTTCAGGCAGCTTAGGCGCGAGGTCGACCAGACCCAATCGCTGCAGCATCGCCAGCGCACGAACCTCGGCCTGGGCCTGATGCCCGGCAAGTACCATCGGCAGAGCGACGTTTTCCAGCACGTTCAGCGGCGGAAACAGGCTTGCCATCTGAAACACGACCTGCAGCCTTGTCGGCATCAGACCGTCGGACGGCCCGAGTGCCGGCCAATCCACGCTACCCTTTGAGGGCGAAACAAGCCCCGCCATGATGTGCAGCAACGTCGATTTGCCGCTGCCCGAGGGGCCAATCAGGACGATGTGCTGCCCCGGCTCAATAAACAAGGTCACGTCCGAAAGAACCGGCACGATCTCGCCATCTGGCATCATGTATTGTTTTGAAAGGGATTTCACCCTTACCAATGCATCAGTCATCTTTTACTTTCCCATCCACAAGTCGGATGATGCGGTCGGCGCGGCGGGCCAGCGCGGCGCTGTGGGTGGCAATCAAGGTGGCAAGGCCAGACCGGCGCCTGGTGTCGAACTGTTCAAGCAGCCGTTCTTCAGTGGCGGCATCCACCTCGGCCGTAGGTTCATCCGCGATCAGGACCTGTGGGTTGCAGGCCAGCGCGACGGCCAGCCCGGCGCGCGCGGTCTCACCGCCCGAGAGGTTGGCCGGATTGGCCTGGGCACGGTGCGACAAGCCCACGTCGTCCAGCAGGGCTGCGATGCGGGCCTCGACGACCTGCTGGTTCAGGCGCATCTGGAACCGGATATTCCCTGCCACCGACATATGCTGAAACAGGTTGCCCGACTGCATCAGAATGCCGAAATGTGCCGCCCTGAGCCTGGCGCGCTCACCTTCAGGGCGGCGAGACAGGGGCTGATCCATGATGAAAACCTGCCCGGCATCGGGTTCATCCAGCCCGGTCAGGCAGTTCAGCAAGGTGGACTTGCCGCTGCCTGAGGGCCCCATGATGGCGACGGTTTCCCCGGCAGCCAGCGACAGGCTGACGCCGCGCAGGGCGGCTGTTTCCTCGTCGCCGATGTGAAAAAACCGGTAAAGCTCTCGGGCTTGCAGGACGACCATCTTACTGCCACCGGAAACTGTCGGACATCAGCTTCCATTGATCGACATTGTCCGCGCCAAACGGCGCGGTCATATCCAGCACCGCCATCGCGCCCTTGTGCCAGATCAGATAGCGGTTGCCTTCAAGGCGCAGTTGCTTGCTGGTCACCGGGTTCGGATCGGAGTTTGCGCTGTAGGCAATCAGGACGGCCGACCCCACCGGCAGCTCAACCGCGCTGACCTGGGTCACCTTCACGGCACGCCCGGCTTGCACCATTTGCGGCAAGTAATGCGCTTTCGCCCAATCGACATTTGGCGCGGTGCTTGCACTGGCAAGGCTGACCGACACGCCGTCCAGCTTGTCGGTAAAGGTCACATCGGTGCCGATGCCGGAGCGCGCCCAGCCTTCGGGCACTTTCAGGCTGTAACCAGCGTCCGACGTAAAGGTCACGAAAACCTGGGTATCGGGAATATCGCCGGGTGGGTTCTTTTCCGGCGCGACGGCCACTTCGGCATTGGCAAGCCCGATGACACCGGGCGCGCCAGCCAACATCAGGGCCAATGTGGCGGATTTCAGCAGGTTGGATGGTCTTGGCATGATAGCCTCCTTGGATGCGATTTCGGCACCTTGATGCACCATGCTGGCCGGGGGCTTGCCCGGAGATTACAGTTTCGTAACCCGCAGCCTTTCACCCACCGAGGCCCAAACAAAAGAAAACAGGCGAGGCCTGGGCCTCGCCTGGGTCAGTTTGGATCACCTGCTCGGTTCAGGCGGTCTCGGCCAGCTCTTCGCCGTCATGGGTGTAGGTCATGTAGCCGACGATCAGCACGATCGCCGACAGGAACAGGGCGCTGGTGATGATGGTGCCAAAGCCGAAGCCGCCGTATTGATGCGGCTGGGACAACAGGTCCCCGAACGAGGCCCCAAGCGGTCGGGTGAAGATGTAGACCAGCCAGAAACCAAGGATCGGGTCCAGGTCGATGAAATAATAGCCGATGGTTAGCGACGCGATGATCAGCCCGAACAGAACCCCGGTCGACAGATAGCCAAGCGCAAATTTCTCGGCCACCAGATCGCCCGAAGCCGTGCCAAGCGCAAAGGTGAACAGGATCGCCAGCCAGTACCAGATTTCGCGCCGGGTAGTGAAGATCGAATGGATCGACAGGGTTCCTTCCGACCGGTGCCACATCAGGAAAGTGGCAGCCAAGGCAAGGGTGAAGACTATGGTCGTCGTCAGCAGGGGCACTCCGAAGTTGTCAACCAGATTGTCGGTCACAAGCGTGCCCACGATGCTGATCAGCACGACCGAAAGCCAATAGGCCCAGGGCGTGTATTGCTTGCGGCCGAATTGCAGGACGAGGGCGACGATCAGCACGGCGGTCATCAGGATCGAGGTCCTGGTCAGGCCAAGCCCAAGGTTGACGCCAAGGTAATCGGCGGCGGTTTCCCCCATCGTCACGGCCATCAGTTTGATCAGCCAGAAGTCGACCGTGACTTTGGGCACCCGGTTCATCGGCACCGGCGTAGTGGCGGGTTTTATTTCAATGGTCATGTCTCAGTTCGCCTTCAATGCGCTAATCAAATCCGCCAGCGCGGTCTGGGTCTTCGCGGCATCCGGGGTACTGGCCCGAACTGCCTTCAGCGCCGCATCCGACGCCATGTCGATCGCATTCCAAGCCTCGCCATTCTTGGGGCGCAGCGCAACTTCGGCGCCGTCCCAGGCGGATTCCCAATCGGTGATGCGGTTTTGCGCCCCGGCGATATCGCCAGTCGACTCCAGGTTCTGCACATCGGCGATTATTGTGGTGAACGCCGACATGTCGCCCAGACTGGCTGAAGCCGCCAGCGCCGGACTGGCTGTGATCATGTGGAAGGTTGAAAAGCCCAGCACCGGCACGGCGATGAGGGCGGCGGCAAGGAACAGTTGCTTCATTCGAAGGCTCCAGGATTGATGCTCGGCCGCCAGTCATCTGGCAGGACACATACGGCAAGATGTTGGCCAGATTACTTTTATGTAACCTTCGGGTTAGAACGACGTATTCTTGCCGACAGAAGTTGCAGGACGAAAAACAAACTTACAGGACAGCATGAAGATTCTGGTTATCGAGGATGACACGGTCACGGCGGCCTATATCGCCGATGGGCTGCGGCAAGAGGGTCACTCGGTGGATGTGGTCGAGAACGGGCTCGACGGGCTTATGCAAGCCAGCCATTCCGGCTATGATGTGCTGGTGATCGACCGGATGTTGCCGGGCCTGGACGGTCTGTCGCTGGCCAAGACGCTGCGTGGTGCGAAAAACCGCACGCCGTTGTTGCTGTTGACAGCTTTAGGCGGGGTTGACGACCGGATTGAAGGGTTGAATTCCGGCGCAGACGATTATCTGGTCAAGCCCTTTGCTTTTGGAGAATTGTCGGCCCGCATCAATGCTTTGGGCCGCCGTCCGCAGCTTGCGGATCAGGACCAGAGCCTGCGCGCCGGGGATCTGGAGATGGACCGCTTGACCCGCAAGGTCACCCGAGCCGGAGAAGTGATCGACCTTTTGCCGCGCGAATATGCCTTGCTGGAACACCTTCTGCGTCGCCGGGGCCGGGTCCAGACCCGCACCATGCTGCTGGAGGCGGTCTGGGACATTCATTTCGATCCGCAAACCAATGTGGTCGAATCTCATATCAGCCGTCTGCGCGCCAAGGTCGACAAACCTTTCGCCAGCGAGCTGATCGTCACAGTGCGCGGCGCGGGCTACCGGATCGACGCGACATGATCGCCCGGTTTCAGGCCACGGTCATGCGATCAACCCCGTTGCGCCTGACCGGATTGTTGGTGATCCTGTTCGTGGCCTCTATCCTGATCAGCCTTGGCATCGCCTATCTCCTGCTGAAATCCTCAATCGACGAGGATATCCAATCGCAGATGGTTGAGGAGTTCGCCTCGTTTCGACTGATCGCCGATCAGAACGACCTTGAAGAGCGGATCGCCCAGGAAGCTGCCGCTGCCGCCCCGCAAACCATGATCATCACCTATCAAGCCGATGGCGGGCAGAGCATCGGCAACGTTGCTCCCATGGTGGTCTTCCCCGTAACCAGCATCGTGAAGGGCGCGCTTGTGCAGACGCCTCAGGCCGCAGCCAGCTATTTGGTGCAAAGCAGCCGGATCGGTCAGGGCACCCTGACCCTCGGATTTAGCCGCCAGCAGGTGACGGAGTTGGGAGAGGTGTTCTGGCTGGTCTTTCTGATCAGCCCGCTGGTCACGCTCGGTTTTGCAGGGGCAATCGGCCTTTGGGTGGCACGCGCCGCGCGCAACCGGGTTGAGGCAATACGTTCGACCCTGGCCGATCTGACGGCGGGCCATCTGGAGGCACGGGTGCCCATCAGCAACAACGGGCCGGACGATCTTAACCAGATCAGCCAGTCGGTCAACCGGATGGCGGCAGCGCAGGCAGCAGCGGTCGCCTCGCTGCGCCAGATCTCATCGGACATCGCCCATGATCTGAAAACCCCGATCCAGCGGGTTGCAGTCTTGCTGGAGCGGCTGGAAAATTCAGGTGGCCTGTCGGATTTGCATCAGGATTTGGTTAGCGCCGCCCGACGCCAGACCGACCAGATCAGCCGGATCTTCCAATCGCTTCTGCAGATCGCCCAGCTGGAAGGCGGCAGCAACCATGATCATTTCACGCAACTTGATCTGCACAGACTCGCCGCCAGCATCGTCGAGGTCTACGAGACCACGGCGGAAGACAGCGGCCACGACCTGCGCCTGATTTGCGAAGGCACAGGTCCGTTCACGATCTTTGGCGAGCCTAATCTTTTGGGGCAGGTCCTGGCCAACCTGATCGAGAACGCCCTGCGCCACACCCAGACGGGCAGCCGCATTGAGGTGGTCGTGAAACATGTTGGGCCGCAGTCTGCCCTGATCGTGCACGACAATGGCCCCGGGATTCCCGCATGGGAACGCCAGAACGTGCTGCGGCGCTTGTACCGTCTGGAACGCAGCCGGACCAGCGAGGGCAGCGGTCTGGGCCTCAGCATGGTCGCGGCGATTTGCGACCTGCATGGCGCCAAGCTGCTTTTTGATGACGCCGGTCCAGGCCTGGTCGTCACGGTGACTTTTTCCAATTCCTTGCCAAGTTGAACAGCCCTGATCCGCGCCGACTACAATTTCGTAAGGTCGGGCCTTCGTCATTCCGCGGGCCCGGCAACCTGGCTAAAGACCTCCTGCGAAAATCGAAAGGCTGCCGACATGTCCCAAATCTCCCCGACATTCTCCTTCGCGCCTCCATTGGCTGCGCTGTCCAAGGTGCCGCAGATCACGGTCATCTTCTGGATCGTCAAGCTTCTGACGACCGGAATGGGCGAGACGACCTCGGATTTCCTGGTGCATCAGATCGACCCGCCAATCGCAGTAGCCATTGGGTTTTCCGGCTTTGTCGCAGCACTTGTCGCCCAATTTGTCGTCACTCGGTATAGCCCGTGGATCTACTGGCTCGCGGTCGTGATGGTCAGCGTCTTTGGCACAATGGCGGCTGATGTACTGCATGTCGGCTTGGGAATCCCCTACGCGATATCAACCGCGTTCTTTGCCGTGACGTTGGCTGCAATCTTTGCTCTGTGGTTCAGCATCGAGCGAACCCTTTCGATCCATTCCATCCGCACGCGACGGCGGGAAGCTTTTTATTGGGCAACCGTCGTGACGACCTTTGCACTTGGCACCGCTTCGGGCGACCTGACGGCGGTGAATTTGGGGCTGGGTTATCTGGACTTCGGCATCTTGTTCACCGCAGTCATAGCCTTGCCGGCACTGGCATATTGGCGGTTTGGCATGCCCGAAATCCCAGCCTTCTGGTTTGCCTATATCATCACTCGCCCGGTGGGGGCCTCATTCGCCGACTGGATGGGCGTCGGCTACGAACGCGGCGGGCTGAACTGGGGCACCGGTCCGGTCAGCCTGGTCATGGGGCTGACGATCCTTGCCCTTGTCGGGTATCTTGCCGCCACTCACGCCGATGAAAAGCCCAATTCCCAAAGATAATGGCTTTCACGCCGAAAACGTCCGGTTGACACATCAGGCAAGAAGTTCCGAAGTGACATCACATCCAGACTCTGTGGCAGAGTGGTGGTTGAGGGAGCCATAAATCCTCATGAATTCCAACCGGTGCACCCAATTCTTTCTCCCGGCTTTCAGAAGAAATCCTTCAGGTCCTTTTGGACATGAATTGGCTCGGCATCTAAACTTCCGGCAAACGCGCTCTTCCTTTCGATGCATTTCGAAAGACCGCTTTCACAGGTAGCCTTCCAGAGACCTAAGTGAGAAGGATGACCGCTTCCCGCCCCTTGCGACAATCTGGCTGATCGACGTGGTCGGCCCTCAGCGGACGGTCGTTCTGTACCACAGCCAATTCTGCTACCGCATTACTTCGAACGTTTCGACCATAGTCATGAACATCCATAAGCGGCCGATCGGCCATCAGCCCCGGTACATGGGTTCGCCGAATGTCGAAATGCGAGCCCAAGCGGGCGTCCAAAGGATTCGAAGGCTAGGGTTCTCACCCTATGACCGAAAAAGATTGATCATGATATCGTTCGACCACAACGGCTTCCCCAACGAAGAGATGATACCCCGCTCATCCAGCCACTTTGCCAGTTCACTGTTCTCATTCGTCCTCTTGAGCACCGGACGTGCATACCCGGTTTGGATTTTCGAATACGGGTCGGGAAACTGTGCCAAGACCTCACGAACCTCATTCACGTTGAGCAAATCGTGGAGGCGATTAAGCAGCTTAACCTGTGTGCCTACCGTTTCAGCGTTTAAGATGATCGCCTTGGCAACCTCAGGCGAGAGTGAAGGCATCTGGGCATTGGCCAGCAAGAGGATCGGCCCGACAACGCTGGCACGCTCAGGAAGTCCAGGAAGTACGCTCAAGTCCATTGAGTCGATGAGAGCCCTTTTGTCGCTGTCTGAGATGCCGGTGGCAAGCAATCGCTGCCGGAAGTCATCATCAATCGAGAAAGAATTTGGATCGCTAAGGTAGGACGTGATGTTTTTAGCAACAAACTCTACCTGAAGATCAATCTCACCGGCAAGCGCATTAAGATTCTCGGCATTGAATGTGATACGTTGCTCACCGATTAGTACTAGACGCTTGCTGGCGCTTAAAGACGCGGGGAACTTCTGGAACGCAATGGGAAGAGCCCTAACATATTCACGATAGACGTTATCTGTGAGACCTTCTGCGTTGATTAGGAACTGCCGAAGAGGGAATGCTTCCTTCGATTGTGCAATTGGAGTTTTCAGAAGAGCGGCGCGAACATCATCATTGCAAAGAAAGGCTATGAGAGCATCGCCTTCGAAGTCTTCCGACATAATGTAAGCAAGACAATTAGACCACGTAGGAGCAAGTTGTGCCCTGCGGAGCACCACAGCTTTAAGGCGAACGGGGACTGCTTCAATGGAAGGTAGAGTCTTAGTTTGTCGAATAACAAAAGCCACGATATCGTCGAAAGGGATTTCACTATGGCACATCACGGCCAATATCGCCTCTACCTCCTCCTCATCGTTATCTTTCATGTCCAGTAGCACGTTCGTGAAATAACTCAGGAAATCGCCTTCCACCCGGCCGAGGAAGGCTTATCCCCATGGCTCCGGGGCCCAACATGTGGTGGGGCGGTCTTGCCA
>JBDTQR010000070.1:0-19709 GCA_039932095.1 bacterium
TCGCGATGCTGAAGCGGGCGCAGGAGGATTTCTCCGCAGCCTTCCCTGAAATCGGTCGGCCCGAAATCAAGTCTGCATG
Organism: bacterium; assembly: GCA_039932095.1. Classification (GTDB taxonomy): domain Bacteria; phylum Pseudomonadota; class Alphaproteobacteria; order Rhodobacterales; family Rhodobacteraceae; genus Stagnihabitans. Next base: position 80 of record JBDTQR010000070.1, read on the forward strand.
GGCGGGGATGATCGACACCACCCCCGATGTGCTGCCGGTGCTGGACCGGGTGGCCAGCCTTCCGGGGTTGGTGATTGCGACGGGGATGTGTGGACATGGCTTCGGGATCGGGCCGGGGATCGGGCGCGTGGTGGCCGATCTGGTGGTGGGCGGTGAGGTGGAGCATGACCTGTCGCGATTCCGGCTGAGCCGGTTTTCGGATGGCTCAAAATTGGTGCCGGGGTTGACAATCTAGAGGCCGTCCCACCGTGCAACGGCAAGTATAATGTCGTCTTAACAATGTGTTGGACGCGGTTGTTAACCTAATTTTAATCACTCTGCGAAAGGGTTGTAACGGTCAGGCCTGAGCGCGACGGTACCCCGGGTCGAAGCGACGTCCGGCCCGGGATATGCAGCCTGTTGGGGTCAGATGAAGTTCTGCGCCTCATGTGGCTGGGGCAAGTGGCCGTTCGGCGTCATCGTATCGACGATTTCCGGGATCGATCGGGCGAGGCGGTTCAGCACCTCGGCCCGGGTCAGGCCGGTCTTGCGCGACAGATCCTCGACCGTCGATTCACCCAGAGCCTGTGCGACCTGATCGGAGGGCAACGCCTGATTCTGCCCGGGGGCGACCCAGCTGTCGACCGCGCGGGCCTGACCGGCGGTGCGGAACTTGTCGACCAACTGCCCGATGCTGTCCGCCAGGGTCTGGCCACCGGTGGAACCGGTGAACAGCGCGCCTATTTCGGACAATATGCTTGGCGAATTGGTCTGCGGGTCGTTCATCGTGCTGGTCGACCCGCCATGATAATTGGAATCAGCTGTCTGGAAATTGGTGGTGGGTTGTCCCGCATTGCGGATCAACTGACCAATCTTTTCGCGGTTCTGGTAACCCGCCACCGCCAGCAAGGCGAGCAGGGCGGTCATCGAAGGCATTCCTCTGGACATTGCGCTTCCTTTCAGCATTTGGTGTTGCGGTCACGGCGGACCAAGGGAGGTTCAGGCGCGGCGGCTGGCAAAGCTCCACACGACCAGAACGATGATCGCACCGACGACGGCACCAAGAAAGCCTGCGCCCTCGCCCGGCGCATACCAGCCCATGGCTTGCCCAAGGTAGGTTGCGACAAAGGCACCAACGATGCCGAGGATGGTGGTCAGAATGAAGCCGGATGGTTCATTCGAACCGGGCGTCAGAAACTTGGCAAGGACACCAGCGATGAAGCCGATGATTATGGTCCAGAGCATCCCCATGCAATATTCTCCAATAACGGTTGCAAACGTTGTCGGATCAAACGCCGGATCGGGTAAAAAGTTCCGCTTTTCGGCGATTTAGTTTGCGGAGACTTTGCCGGCCTATTGCAGATAAGGCATCGGGTCGACCGACTCGAGACCTTGGCGGATCTCGAAATGCACATGGGCCGGGGAGCCGGTGGCGACGACGGCGATGCTTTGGCCACGGGTGACGGCTGCGCCCTGCGTCACCTTGATCTTGTCGATGCCGGTGTAGACGGTGAGCAGACCGCCGGAATGCTTGATCACCAGAATAAGATTGCCCGAAGTGTCATGCGTGACGGCGGCGACGGTTCCGGCGGCGGCAGCGTGGACGGCGGCACCGGCGGCGGCAGAAATGTCGATGCCGTCATTCACCTTCTTCTTGTAGCCGGAGATGATATTGCCATCGACCGGCATGGCGAATTGCGCGGCGGACGACGCGGTGCGCTGCGCCGCCAGATTGGGCGAGGCGGGCTGTTCTTGTGCCGCCTGGGCGGCGGTCATCGTCGGCTCGTCGGGCAGGGGCTGGCTGGCCGAGGGCGGTTCGGGCAAAGGCGAGCCCTGACCGGGCGGCGTTGCATCGGCGGAGGTGGCGGTGGGCAGGCGGGCGGCGTCCTGCGCGGTCGGGATGATCAGATATTGCCCCTCACGCACCGCGAGATCCGGGCCGAGGCCGTTCCAGTCCGCCAGAGCCTTGGCCGAGATGTTGAACTGCCGCGCGATGGTGAAGGCGGTCTCGCCGCGCTTGACCTGATAACGGACCGGGGCGGGTCCGGAGGATTGGGTGGACGGCACCGCGGCGGCGGGCAGGGTTTGGGTTTCGACACGGTCGATCGCCGAAGTCGCAATCGATGCCACGTCTAGCGTGCCGCTGGGCGTGGCAGTGGTCGCGGTATTGGGTCCGGCGACGCGGACCGGCAGCGCCAGCACTTCGCCAGAGCGCAGATTGTCGGTGGCTTGCAACGCGTTGTATTTGGCCAGTTGTTCGGGTGACAGGCCGACCCGGGTGGCGACCGAAGCGACGGTATCGCCCCGCCGGGCCACGATGACCTGATACGTCGGATAGGAAATCACGCCATTGCTGTCAGGGGCTGGACGGTTGGTGGTGGCGCGTTCAACGGCACCCGAGGTGGCGCTGTCATTGCTGCGCAGGTCCCAGTCCATGTTGTCGCTGCAGCCGCTGAGCAACAGCAGGGCCAGAACTCCGGGTACAGCGACACCTGCCGCACGGCGCAACCTTGAAATCTCCGACGACATCACTTGCATGAAATACCTTTCGTCCCATCCCGCAGTTCCGCCGGGTTGATCCCTGCGGCCGTCATTCAACACCCAAACCTTCGACCAACGGCACAAAGCGCACCGGGCGAAGCTCTTCATAGTCGTAGCCACTGTCGAGTTTGGTCACCTTGATCAAGCTTTGCACGGCGTCCGACTGCCCGACGGGCAACACCATGATACCGCCAACCTTCAACTGAGCCAAGAGCGGGCCGGGCGGATCCTCGGCGGCGGCGGTCACGAGGATGCGATCAAACGGCGCCTGTTCGGGCAGGCCGTGGCTGCCGTCGGCGGTGAAGGCGGTGATGTTGACCAGACCAAGGTCGCGAAACAGGTCCTGCGCCTCACGCACCAGACGGCGGTGGCGGTCGACCGTATAGACCCTGCGGGCCAGCTGGCTGAGTATGGCGGCCTGATAGCCGGAGCCGGTGCCTATCTCCAGCACGGTGTCGCGCGGCTGGACGTTCAGCGCCTGGGTCATCAGGCCGACCACCGAGGGCTGGCTGATGGTTTGGCCACAGGAGATTGGCAGCGGCATGTCCTCATAGGCGCGTTCGGCAAACAGGCCGCGGACAAAGCTGCCACGGTCGATGCGTTCCATGGCGGTCAGCACCCGGGTGTCGGTGATGCCGCGCGAGCGCAGGGCATAAAGAAAGCGCATCTTGCGTTCGGCCGGGGTGTCGCCGGGCGGGTCGTTGGGGATGTCGTCCGGAAGGTCGCCCATCATGCCAGACGCTGCTCCAGTTCGGCCAGACGGTCGTGGGCGGTCAGATCGCAGCGCAGCGGTGTCACGGCGATATAGCCATCGACATTGGCGGTGATGTCAGAGCCGGGCAGGGTCGGCAGACCCTGCTCGCCGCCCTTGATCCACAGAAACTGACGACCGGTCGGCGAGACATGCGGTTCCAGCGAAAAGGCGGTATAGCGCCGGAAGCCCTGGGTCGTGACCTTGGTGCCCTTGACCCCGGCGGCAGGAATTGCCGGGAAGTTGACGTTGTAGAACAGCCGGTAATCGGCCTCATCCCACAGACCGTGGTCGAGGAGTTTGCGGACCAGCGCCGCGCCATGGGCAATGGCGGCGTCGAACGGGTCGGGCAGCTGGGCGTTGCCGGGACCGAAGAACTGGCTGAGGGCGATGGCTTTGATGCCGTGCAGCGCCGCCTCCATCGCGCCGCCGATGGTGCCCGAATAGAGCACGTTCTCGCCAGCATTGTTGCCACGGTTGACGCCGGACAGCACCAGATCGGGCGGGGCATCCTTCATCACATGGTAAAGACCGGCCAGCACGCAATCGGCGGGCGACCCTTCGGCGGCAAAGCGGCGCGGTGCCAGTTCGGCGATCATGGTGGGATGGGTGTAGCTGATGCAATGGCCGACGCCGGACTGTTCGAAGGCAGGTGCGACGGTCCAGACCTCACCGTCCGGGCCGGCGATGGTCTGGGCAATCTGCTCCAGCACCACTAGTCCCGGTGCGTTGATGCCGTCGTCATTGGTGATCAGAATTCGCATGGTGCCCCCGATTGCCCCCGCCTGATTATCCGCCTGATTAGACGAGAGGGCCGCCAGCGGCAAGCGCCGCCATGCCACAGGCCTGTGCGGTTGCGGCCACAGGCCGATCAGGGCGGGTGGAGGACGGCAGTCTTGCCGCAATTCCGCCGCAATTCGACCAAAGGTGGATTGCCACGGCCCTTGGCCGCCATTGCCCTGACTGGAGCGTCCCATGTCTGACCTGCTTGCCGCCAAACCGTTGTCCGACTGGATCATGTTCTCCCATCGCAATGGCGAGGAACCGCAGCGCCTGCACACCAGGATTGACGAGGCGCGGACCGGGCGGCAGTTGATGCAAGTCAACACCAGCCGGACCTGAGCTATTGGACCGGTTAAAGTCCAGCCCCGGCCTTTTGCGACGCAGTCTGGGCTGGGTGCTGTATGTCGGATTTATCCTGATCGTTGCGGCGGCGACGGCCTGGGCGGGGCTGGCGATCTATATCCAGCTGACAGGCGGCTGGCAGATTGCGGCCTGGGGGCTGCTTGGGCTGGCGTTCGTGACGGCACTAGTCCTGCGCTGGTTCAATCGGCGGGCGGGATGGGCGGTGGCGCTGGTCGCGGCTCTGGTGGTCGGGGTGTGGTATCAGACCATTCAGCCGCGACAGGACCGCGACTGGGCGGCGGATGTAGCGCATGGCGTGTCGTCGGTGATCGACGGCAACCATGTGACCTTGCAGAATGTGCGGAATTTCGATTGGACCACAGGCTCTGACGCGGTGGAGCACTGGGAAAGCCGGAGCTACGACCTGCGGCAGATGGCGACGGTGGACATGATCACCTCGACCTGGGGCGACCCGAACATAGCCCACCTGATCGTCAGCTTTGGCTTTGACGACGGTCAACGGTTGGGGTTTTCGGTGGAAATCCGCAAGGAGAAGGGCGAAAGCTTTTCGGCGCTGGGCGGTTTTTTCCGGCAGTTTGAAATGGTGCTGATTGCGGCGGATGAGAATGACGTGGTGCGGGTCAGGACCAACCGGCGCGGCGAGGATGTCCATCTGTTCTCGGTCAAGCTGAAACCCGAGCAGATGCGGACGTTGTTCCTGTCCTATCTGGGGCTGGCGAACCGGCTGGCGGAGACGCCGGTGTTTTACAACACCATCACCGCCAATTGCACCTCGACCGTTTACGGGCTGGTGCAGGTGATCAAACCGGACATGCCGCTGGACCGCCGGCTGGTGTTTTCGGGCCTGTTGCCGGAATATATCGACGAATTGGGCGGGTTGCCGGGGGATATGCCAATGGCAGAACGTCGGGCAGAAGCGGCGATTTCGGCACGCGCCCTGGCGGTGCCGGACGGGGCGGACTATTCGATCTGGGTGCGAACGCGGTCCTGACGGCGGGATGTAATTCTTCGCAGAAAAATTGCCGTGGCAGGGACAATCTTTCTGCGAAATATTGGGGTTCAGAGGCCGGCGAAGGGATCGGTCCAATACGGCAACGCCTCGAGTTGTGCGGCGTGGCGCAGGATCTGAGGGTAGTCGTCGACCGGTAGCAGAGCGGCGCGGGCGAAGGGCATCAGGGTTGCGACGCGAAAATCGGCATAGGAAATGTGATCGCCGACCAGCCAGTCCTTGCCGGTCAGCCAATCGTTCAACAGCGCACCATATTGCCGAAAATTCCGCATTGACTGCTCCATGATCTGCGGCAGTTCGGGCTGGTCGGAAAAGGTAGGCCGGACAATCTGTTCGAAATAATGCACGTCGCCCGACGGCATCAGGTGATAGGCGGTCCACGACAGCCAGCGGATCATCTGCGGCTCGGTCTCGTCTCGGCGCCAGAGGTCAGAGCCGAGCTGGCGCGACAGTTGGCAGATGATTGCGTCAGTCTCCCACAGGGTGGACCCGTCGGGCTGTTGCAGCACCGGAAAGCGGCCCATCGGGTTCAAATGGTCGAAGCCCTGGCGCTGATCCGGAGTGAGGCTGCTGTTTTCGACATAGTCGAGATCGGCGCCCAGATAGCGGCTGACGGCGACGCAGAGCCGCGGGTTAAGGTTCCTCGAAAAGTACAGCTTGGCGCGGGTCATGGTTCCTCCGTTTCGGGGTCAGTTCGTGTTTCAGATGGCGTTCCAGTTCGTCGAGGCAGGCGAGGGCGGGGGTGGCATCGCCCTCGGCCTTGGCGAGGATCAGCGCACCCTGGATGGTGCATTGGATGAAGGTTGACAGGGCGTGGGCGCGGGTCGGCGGCTGGCCACAGTCTTGCAGGGCGGCGGCGGTATGGCGGGCGATGAAGGTGATGTGATCGGCAATCGCCGCGCTTGCGACCGGGTAGACCGGCAGATCGGTGGCATAGGTTTCGGCCACCACGGTGCCCGCGTAACAGGCATAGAGCGCGACCGGGCCGGTCAGCATGGCGCGGCGGAAGGCGATATAACCCAGCAGGCGGTCGAGGGGCCTGGCGGGATGGTTGAATTCGGCTTCGGCAAACAGGGTGCCGGTGTTCTGGCGCCAGGCCTCGGCAGCGGCGAGGCCCAGGTCTTCGCGGCTGGCGAAATGGTGAAAGAAGCTGCCTTTGGTGACGCCGGCTGCCGCGCAGACATCTTCGATCCGCGTGGCGTGGTACCCTTTTTCCCGGGCGACATCGGTCATCGCGGCAATCAGTTTGGCGCGGGATATCTCGCCCTGTTCTCTGGGTGCCATGGTGCCTCCTGAATTTACCATACCGACTTGTCGGTATGGTAGCAAGCGTGACCTGAGCCGACGGGCTGGCTTTGATCACAAGGTCAGCGAAGGCGGGCCTTCGATGCTGATGACGCTTTTGCCGCCGCCTTGGCGGCGGACGCGGATCTGGGCCGGGATGCGGTCTTTCATCGCCTCGACATGGCTGATCACGCCGATCATGCGGCCGGTCGATTGCAGGGTTTCCAGCGCGTCGATCGCAAGGTCGAGGCTTTCGGCGTCCAGCGCGCCGAAGCCTTCGTCGATGAACAGGGTGGCCGCGATGCCGCCTTTTGTCCCCATTCGCGACAGGGCGAGGGCGAGGGCGAGCGAGACCAGAAACCGTTCGCCGCCCGACAGGCTGCGGGTGGCGCGCAATTCGCCCCCCATGTCGAGGTCTTCGACCTGGAGGGCGAGGGCGGCGGCGCGTTTCAGCCGGTAGCGCGGTTTCAGGTCGGCGAGGTGGTGGTTGGCGTGGTCAACCAGAAGATCCAGTGTGATCGACTGGGCGATGCGGGCGAAGGCGTCGCCGGTGCGGGACCCTACGGCCTGATTGACCGCCTGCCAGATGTCGAGCGTGGCCTGGGCGGCGGCGATCCGGGTTTGCAGCGATTGCAGGCTGGCGCGGGTCTGCTGGTCGGTGACAAGCTGGGTGGTGAGGGCGCCGATGCGTTCCTGGCGGGCGGATTGTTCGGCGTCTAGGGTGGTCAGGGCGGTGGTCAGGGTGGCTGGGTCGGTGTCGGGGATGCCGGCGGCTTCGGCCTCGGCCAGGGCGTGCTGGCGGTCGGACTGGGTGGCGGCGGCGGCGGTGACGGCGTCGTCGAGGCCGCGCAGGGTTTGGCGCAGGGCGTCGATTTCGGCGCGGGGCTGGGCGAGCAGGGCTTGCAGGGTTTCCTGGGTAAGGTCGCTGTGGCTGAGCGCCTCGGTCAGGGCGATTTGCGCGGTTGTGCTGGCGGCTGTGGTCTCGGCAAGGATGTGGCCGGCGCTGAGGTGCTGGCCCCTGATCTGGCCAAGGGCGGACTGCGCCTGGGCGAGGGCTTGGGCGCAGGTGGTCTGGGCGGCCTGGGCGGCCAGCCTGGCGACGTTGTGGCGGGTACGATGGGGTTCGGTTGCCTCACCGCCCAGCAGTGCAGCGCGTTGGGCTTGGAGGGTGGTCAGGGTTGCGGCGCGGGCGGTCTGGCTGGTCTTTGCGGAGGCGGCCTGAGCGGCAGTGCTTTTGGCCTGTTCCTCGGCGGCGGCGAGGGCTGGGCGCAGGGTGGCGATCCTGTCCAGCAGGGCGGCGTGGCTGGATTGGGCGGCAAGATAGGTCTGGGCTTTGGCGTGCAGGCGGTCGCGCAGGTTGGCCGTCAGGGCCTCGTTGGCGGCGGTGAGGTAGGGAGTGAGTTGCTGCTCCAGCGCGGCGATGCGGGTTTCGGCGTCGCTGGCCTTCTGGTTGGCGAGGGCGGTTTGCTGGGTCAGGTCGGCATGGGTCCGGGTCAGTTCGTCCCGCTCGGCGGCGCGGGCGTTGAGGGCGGCGTCCAGATGGTCGCGCTGCTGGTCGGCCTCGGTTTTGGCGCGGCGCAGTCGGGCAAGGTCGGACAGGCTTTGCTGGGTGGTGTGCTGGGCGGCCTCGGTCGACTGCAGAGCGTCGTTCAGGGGGGCGGGGGTGTCGGGAAGGTCGGGGCAGAGCGCGGTGGCGCGGGCTTTCGCCAGGTGGCTGGTCCAGCTGGTCAGCGCTGTGCTGCGGCGTTGGGTTTCGGCGGCAATGGTGTCACGGCTTTGGCTGTGGCGGGCATTGGTGTTGGCGAGGCTGACCTGGGCCGTGGCGATGGACTGACGGGCGGTGGCGGCGTCGCTGCGGGCCTGGTTCAGGTCGCGGCGCAGGGTCGTGGCAATCTGGGTCAAGGCAGCGTCGGCCGGGGTCGGGTGGTCGGTGGCGCCGCAGACCGGGCAGGGTGCGCCGTCGTGCAGATGGAGGCGCAGCGCGCGGGCGGCGTCCGACACGGCGAGATCGGCGTTTTGCGTGGGCGCGCTGAGGGTGTCGATGCGGATTTCGGCATTTTGCAGGGCGGTTTCGGCGGTTGTGATGGTCTGGTTGACGGTGAGGCGGTCGGCCTCGGCGGTGGTTTGGGCAGTTTGGGCTTGGGACAGGGCGGTTTCGGCAGAATGATGGTCTTGCCGGGCGCGGTCGAGATTGGTCAGGGCGGTGGCGAGGGTGGTCAGGCTGGCGAGGCGGGTTTGCGGATCGGAGGCTTCGATGGCGATGATCTGGGTCGCAAGGGTCTGCAGGGTGGCCAGAAGGGTCGCACGGGCGGTGCGGTCGGTGGCATCTGCGGTGGTCAGGCTGGCGAGGTTGGCGGCGATCTGCCCGGCCTGGGCGGTGAGGTCGATTGCTTGTTGCAGGGCGGTGGCGCGGGTTTGCCGGGCGGTGTCCCGGTCGGTCAGATCCCGCGATACGCTGTCCCATTGGGCGGCGAGCGGGGCGAGCGGGGCAAGGCTGGTCAGGGTAGTGGCGGCGTCGGACAGGGCGGTGTTGGTGGTGTCGGCCCTGGTTTGCAGGGTTTGCGCCGTGGTCTGGGCGGCAGTGTTGGCCTGTGCAGCGTGGGTCATGGCGGCAGTGGCGGTGGCAAGTTCTTCGGTGGCGCTTTCGATGCCTTTGTCCAGCCGGGTGGCCTCGGTCCAGATCGGGCCGAGGGATTTGAACTCGGCCTCCTGGGCATCATGGACGGCAGTGGCCGCTTCGGCCTGATCGCGCAGGGTCTGGGTTTGGGTTTGGGCGTCTTGCAGGGCGGTGGTGGCGGTGGCGAGGGCGGTGGTGGCGCTGGCCTCGGCGCGGCGGGCGGTGTTCAGCGCCTCATACGGCAGGCGCAGGGGTTCGGCGCGGTCGATGCTGGCGAGATGGGCGCGGCGGTCGGCGGCGGTGTCGCGGGCGGTGGTGGCTTGGGCCACCGTCTCGGTTGCGATGAGCAGTCTGGTGCGGGCGTCGGTCAGGTTCTTGTGGCGGGCGAGGTCGGCGCTGAGGCTTTGGTGCTGCACCCTGGCGGCGGTGATGGCGTCGGTCAGGGTCTGACGCTCGTCGGTCAGTTCGGTGATCTGGTCGTCGGTTAGCAGGTGGTGGGCGTCGCGTTGCAGGGTCAGGTCGCGGTGGGCGGCGGCGGCCTCGGCGGTGCGGTCATAGATGCGGACCGATATGGCGCGGTAAAGCTGGGTGCCGGTGACTTTTTCCAGCAGGGCGGCGCGGTCGTTGGTGTCGGCGCGCAGGAAGGCGTCGAAATCGCCCTGAGCCAGCAGGACGGTGCGGCGGAATTCGTCGTAGGACAAGCCAGTCAGCTGCTGGACCTGTTCAGTGACCAACGAAAGTTGCGAAGCCAGGACCTGACCATCGGACAATCGGGCGATCTGGCGGGCGACGGTTTGCAGCTTGCCATCGGCGCGGTCGCGGGCGCGGCGGGCGGACCATGATGCCTCGTAGTCCTGGCCGTCATTGGCGGTGAAAGTGACCTTGGCCCAGCCCATCGCGGCACCACGGCGCAGGATGGCGCGGGGGTCGCGGGCCTTGATGGCGTCGCCGCCGGCGTCGGGGACCTCGTCCAGGGTGGAGCCGGAGGACAGGCGGGGGGCGTCGCCGTAAAGGGCGAGGCACATGGCGTCGAGGATGGAGGATTTGCCGGCCCCGGTCTCGCCGGTGATGACGAAAAGGCCGGCAGAGCGCAGGGGTTCGGCGGTCAGGTCCACGGTGAACGGGTCTGCGAGGGAGGCGATGTTCTGGCCGCAGATGGTGAGGATGCGCATCCTAGACCTCAGCCATTGCGTCGCGGAAGGCGGCGAGATGGGCGGGTTCGGCGGCGCTGTTGTGGGTCTGCTGGAAAGCCAGGAGGAACAGATCCTCGGGCGTGGTTTCGCTGAGCGAGGGCGGCGGCTGGTCCGGCAGAGCCGTGGCCTGACGGTCAATGGTGAGGGAGGCGACACGGATCGGGTAGGTCGCCAGCAGCGCATCGGCCTCGGCCTTCAACTGGCTGGCGGGGCGGTCAGGGGTCAGGGCGATGTAGAGGAAAGGCCGCAGATCCTCTGGTGTGGTGGGGTCAAGTTGCAGAGCGTCAAGCAGGGCGGGGAGGTTGGCGACCGGGGTGGTGGGCAGTCGGATGTGGGCGACGGTGCGGGGAACCGGGATGTGGCGGTGGGAGATCGTATCCGTCAGTTCGATCAGGGTGACGCCGTGATCATAGCTGATTTCAGAGGCCGACAACGGGAAGGGAGAGCCGGAATAGCGGACCCGGCCATTGTCGAGCGACTGGGGTTTGTGCAGGTGGCCAAGGGCGACATAGGCAATCGAGGCCGGGTAGATGTCGGGTGGCACGGCATCTTCGCCGCCGATGCGGATCGGACGTTCGGCACCTTTGGACTCGGCGGCTCCGATGCAGGTCAAATGGCCCATGGCGATCAGCTGCAGGTCGGATCGCGTGCCGGCATGGGCGGTAAGGTCGGCGTGCAGGGCGCGGACGGCGGTGACGACGGCACCTTCGGGGCCCCCGACAGCGCCAAGGGTCAGGCCGGGCAGGTCGGCGGGGCGCAGGAAGGGAATGGCAAGGACATGGGCCCTGATACCGCCGGCGTCTTTCAGCGGGATCAAGTGACGGCTGCGGTCCTGATGCATGGCGCCGATCACGTGGACGCCAAGGGCGTTCAGGATGGCTTCGGGGGCTTCCAGCCGGGCAGCGGGGTCGTGGTTGCCCGCGATCATCACGATGGTCAGGCCGGGTTTCAGGTGCAGGTAATGGGCGAGGGTGGTGTAGAGCAGTTTCTGCGCCTCGCCCGACGGATTGGTACCGTCGAACACGTCGCCGGCGATCAGCAGGGCGTCCACGTCGTGCTCGGTGATCAGGCGGCCCAGATGGGCAAAGAACGCGCGATGCTCGGCGTCGCGGGGAAAACCGGACAGGGTTTGGCCGATGTGCCAGTCGGCGGTGTGCAGGATGCGCATGCAGGGTCAGGGCGCGGGCATGCGGGTTTCGACCAGTTCGGCCCAGTAGGAGGCGCCGTAGGGGATTGCGTCGTCATTGAAATTGTATTCGGGGTGGTGGACCTCGGCGGTGTCGCCATTGCCGATCTGGATATAGGCGCCGGGGCAGGCCTGCAGCATATAGGCGAAATCCTCGCCGCCCATGATGGCGGGGCAATCGGTGTCCACGGCATCGGGACCGGCGATCTTGCGGGCGACGGCGGCGGCATAGGTGGTTTCCTGTTCGGCATTGACCATGGATGGATAGCCGGGCCGCCAGGTGATTTCCACCGATCCGCCAAAGGCTTCGGCGGTGTTGTTCACAATCGACCTTAAGCGTTCCTCGGCCATCTTGCGCATGGCGGCGTCAAAGCTGCGGATGGTGCCCTTCATCTCGACCCTTTCCGGGATGACGTTGAAGGCTTCAGATTCGGTACGCAGCGAGGTGATCGACAGGACGATGGATTCCAGCGGATCGGTGTTGCGGGAGACCACGGTTTGCAGGGTCATCACGATTTGCGCGGCCATCACGGTGGTATCGACGGTGCGGTGGGGATAGGCGGCGTGGCCACCTTTGCCAGACAGATGCAGAATGAAGTTGTCGGTGGCGGCGTAGAACGGTCCGGGTTTGATGGAGAACTGGCCGACCGCCATGCCCGGGGAATTGTGCATGCCGTAGATCTCCTTGATGCCGAAGCGCGGGATCAACCCATCGTCGACCATGGCCTTGCCGCCGGCACCACCCTCTTCGGCCGGCTGGAACACCACGGCGACCGAGCCGTCGAAGTTGCGGGTTTCGGACAGGTATTTGGCGGCGCCGAGCAGCATCGCGGTGTGGCCGTCGTGGCCGCAGGCGTGCATCTTGCCGGGGGTTTTGGAGGCATAGGCCAGTCCGGTCGCCTCCAGTATCGGCAGGGCGTCCATGTCGGCACGCAGGCCCACGACATGGTTGCGGGTGTTGGTGCGGCCCTTGATGACACCGACGACACCGGTGCGGCCGATGCCCTCGACCACCTCGTCACAGCCGAAGGCGCGCAGCTTGGCGGCGACGGTGGCGGCGGTGCGGTGGGTGTCGTAGAGAAGTTCGGGGTTTTCGTGCAGATCGCGGCGCCAGGCGGTGATTTCGGATTGCAGTTCGGAGAAGCGGTTCTTGATGGGCATCGGGGCCTCCTCTTTTGCGGCAGGATTGCAGGACGCGCGGGGCGGCGCAACCGGTCTGGTTTGCATTTTCGGGAAATTTGGCGCAGAGAGCCGGTGCGGCGCCGGGCCGCTGGGTGAGATGTTCGGGAAATGACGGTGGCTCAAGCACATAGGCTGTCGGTGGCACCGATGATGGATTGGACCGACCGGCATTGCCGCCATTTCCACCGGCTGATGACGCGGCGGGCGATGCTGTATACCGAGATGGTGACGGCACCGGCCGTGATCCATGGGCCGCGGGCGCGGTTGCTGGGGTTTGGCGAGGCGGAGCATCCGGTGGCGTTGCAACTTGGCGGCTCGGACCCGGCGGAGCTGGCAGAGGCGGTGCGGGTGGCGGGGCCGCTTGGCTATGATGAGATCAACCTGAACGTCGGCTGCCCGTCTGATCGGGTGCAATCGGGCTGCTTTGGGGCGGTGTTGATGGAGCGGCCGGGGTTGGTGGCCGATTGTGTGGCGGCGATGCTGGCGGTCAGTCCGGTGCCGGTCACGGTGAAGTGCCGGATCGGGGTGGATGATCAGGACCCGGACGTGGTTCTGCCGGAGTTTCTGCGGCAGGTTTCGGCGGCGGGGGTGACGCATTTCATCGTTCATGCGCGCAAGGCGTGGTTACAGGGGTTGAGCCCGAAGGAGAACCGCGAGGTGCCGCCGCTGGACTATGGTCTGGTGGTCGCCATGAAGGTGGCGTTTCCACAGCTGACGATCTGCATCAATGGCGGGGTGACGTCGCTGGCGCAGGCCAAAGGGCTGCTCGATCAGGGGCTGGACGGGGTGATGCTGGGGCGGGCGGCGTATCATGATCCGGCGGCGGTGCTGATCGGGGCGGATGCGCTGTGGGGCGATGATTTTGCGCCGGATGCTTTTGCGGTCGCGGAGGCGATGCGGCCCTATATTGCCGATCATCTGGCCGGTGGCGGGCGTCTGCATCAGATCACCCGCCACATGCTTGGGCTGTTTCAGGGCCGACCGGGGGCCCGGCTGTACCGCCGGGTCCTGTCGGAAGGCGTGACCCGCAAAGGGGCCGGGCTGGAGGTGCTGGACGCCGCGCTCGGTGAAGTTCAGGCGGCGCTGCGGGCGGCCTGAGAGCCGGTCATGATCAGGGTCAGCACCAGCGTGGTGACGGCGGCAAAGGCGATGCCGGCGATCATCGGCAACGGGTTGGCACCGAGCCAGGGGCCAAGCACCACCACCATCACGCCGCCGGTCAGCATCTGCATGGTGCCACCGAGCGACGAGGCCAGACCGGCTTTCTCGCCCTGTTCGTCCAGCGCCAGCACCATGGCGGATGGAATGATCAGGCCCATGCAGGCGTTCCCGGCGGCGAGGCCCGCGATGCAGATCCAGATGTTGACCAGACCGGCCAACGCCAGCACCAGCAGGATCAGCGCCGAGGTGGCAAAACCGACGCTGGCCCATTTCAGCATCGGCATCGAGCCGAAGCGGATGGCGAGGTTGCTCGCGACCTGGGTGGCGCCGATGAAGGCCATCGCGTTGGCGGCGAAGGCCAGCGAGAAGCCGGTCGAGGTGAGGCCAAAGCCCTGTTGGTAGACATAGGACGCCGAGGCGAGGAAGATGAAGAAGCTGCCGAAGCCGAAGGCACCGATGAAGGTCCACAGCAGGAAAGACTTGTCGGCCAGCAGTTCCCAACAGCCGCGCAGCAGGGTGGAGAGGCGGAATATTCGGCGGTTTTCCGGCGCGAGGGTTTCGGGTTGGGCGAAGGCCAGCATGGCGAGGCTGAGGATCGACGCGACCAGCAGGGCTGCAAAGATGCCGCGCCAGCCGGTGATCAACAGAAGGGCGGAGCCTGCGAGGGGCGCCAGCATCGGCGAGACCGAGAATACCAGCATGATGGCGGCCATCATCCGGGTCGCATCGGCGCCGGTCATCATGTCGCGCACGATGGCGCGGGGGACAACGCCGAGGGCGGCGCCACCCAGGCCCTGGACGAAGCGGCCGGCGATCAGGCCGGTGGCGCTGTCGGACCAAATGCACAGGAGGGTGCCAAGGACGAACATGCCGATCCCGGCGTATAGCGGGATCTTGCGGCCGACCTGATCGGCCCACGGTCCATAGATCATCTGGGCCACGCCAAAGGCGGCGAAATAGGCGGTGATGGTCGATTGCATGGCCTGCGGGCTGGCCGCAAGATCGGCGCCGATGGCCGGCATCGCGGGCAGGTACATGTCGATGGCAAAGGGTCCGATACAGGACAACAGGCCCAGAATCAGGGCGGGGCGGGCAAGGCTTTGTGACATTACAGGATCTTTCAGAATAGTTGCGCTGATGGCTAACTGTTATCAGGAACGGTGGCAAGAGCGCACACTGGTCTTGGGCCGCTTTACCCTGTATTTGGGCCAGATACAAAGGGGAAGCCATGCCGGACTTGATGAATTTGCTGCCGATGCTCGGGTTGTTGCTGATCCTTGGGGCGGCGACGGGGGTGATTGCCGGACTTTTGGGCGTTGGGGGCGGCATCGTGCTGGTGCCGGCGTTTTTCTATCTGTTCAACCATCTGGGGTATGGCGGATCGCAACTGATGCAGGTCTGCATCGGCACCTCGGCGGCGACCATCGTGGTGACTTCGGCGCGGTCGGTGTTGTTGCACAACCGCAAGGGCGCGGTGGATTGGCAGGTCTTGCGCGACTGGGCGCTGTTTCTGGTGCTGGGGGCCATGGTGGGGGTGCTGGTGGCATCGGCGTTGAAGACGGTGGCGCTGCAGGCGGTGTTTGGCGTGCTGGCGATGGGAGCGGGCCTCTATATGGCATTCGGCAAGTCGGAATGGCGGTTGGGGGCAGAGATGCCGGGACAGCCGTTGCGCGGGGTCTATGGCACGCTGCTGGCCTTCTTCTCGGCGTTGATGGGGATTGGCGGCGGGACCTTTGGCGTGCCGTTGATGAGCCTGTATTCGGTGCCCATCCACCGGGCGGTGGCGACAGCCTCGGGGTTTGGCATCCTGATCTCGGTGCCGTCGCTGATCGGGTTTCTGCTGCTGGGGGTACCGGATGCGCCGCCGTTGAGTATCGGTGCGGTCAACCTGCCGGCCTTTGCGGTGATCATCCCGATGACCATGCTGACCACGCCGTACGGCGTGAAACTGGCGCATGCGATGAACCCCAAGCCCTTGAAACGGGCGTTTGCCATCTTCATCACGCTGGTGGCGGCGAACATGCTGCGCAAGGTGTTTGGCTGGTAGGCCGGGACGTGTCAGCTGTTGTTGACGGTCTTCTTGGCGGTGTTGAACAGGACTTCCGCCTGTGCCACCAGTCCCTGATACTCGGCCACCAACTTGTCTGACGGCGGGGTCGTCATGGTCTTTATGGCTTGCAATACGCCGGTCTGGCCTTCGAGCTGAGCTTTGCAGGTCAGGTGGCTGCTGATGTTCCTGTCGGGCAGTTCCTTGTCCCATTCGCCCTTGGTCTTGACCTTGATCATCACCGACAGCACGGCTTCGTCGGGCGACAGGCCCATGCTGCACAGCACCTCATAGGCTTTGGTCAGGTGGTGAAAGCCGCTGATGATGTTTTTCTCGAAGACCTTCAGCTGTTTGTTGGCATTGGCTGACAACATGGTCAGGTTCTTGGGATTCTTGATGGGGCCGCCGAAAGCCGCGCCGAGCAGATGCCCGCCGGTGAAGTGCTTGGCCGGATGCGACTTTTGCGCCGCGGCAATGCCGCGTGGCAGGTTTTGGACCGGCCTGGATTTCACATCCTCGAAATCGCGGACCCTGAGAACGCGCCAGGCCATGGTGCCGCCGCCGTCATCCGGTTTCAACTTGCCATAAGAGATCGGCGTCATGCGCCCGCCGGTCTGCGGCAACCATGAGACAAAGCTCTGGACCTTGACTTTCCTATCACCTGCGGCTGCGGCCATAATCATGTTTCCCGTCGCGGCCCGACATAATTCCGGGCGGTGGTACAGGACGATGATAGGCAGCCAGACCGCGTTGGCGCAACAGATTTCACCGGTCGGGCTTGCGACCCTAGCGGTCGAGCCGCCCCATACGGCCACCGCGCCGCTTGGCGAGGCGGGGTTTGCGGGCGGGCAAGTCGGCCACGATGGCGCTGCGCTCTTCCTGGGTCAGGCGCGACCAGCTGGCGATCTCGTCAATCGTGCGGTAGCAGCCGACGCAAAGGCGTTCCTCGGGGTGGATGACGCAGATCTTGATGCAGGGGCTTTCGACCTCGCGGCGGGCCCAGATGTCGTCATTCATTGCACGGCCCCTTCACTGCATGGCCCTTACCATATAACCCATCCGGTCGAGTGCCCCTTGCAGGATATACCCGGCGGCTACCTGGTCGATCACCTGAGACCGACGTTTGCGCGACGTATCCGCCTCCAGCAGCGCACGTTCGGCGACGACGGTGGACAGGCGTTCATCCCAATAGGTGATGGGCAAGTCGGTGAGTTTCGTCAGGTTGCGGGCAAAGGCGCGGGTCGACTGGACACGCGGCCCCTCGGTGCCGTCCATGTTCAGGGGCAGACCAAGGATGATGCCCGCCAGTTGGCGTTCGGCCACAAGGTCCATCAGGCGGGCGGCGTCCTCGGTGAATTTCACCCGGCGGATCACCAGAACCGGGGTGGCGACCTGTCGGCGCAGGTCCGAAACCGCGAAACCGATGGTCTTGTCGCCAAGATCCAGCCCGCAGATCGCCCGGTTTGGCGGCAGGACGGCCAGAAAGGCGGCGACATCCTCGACAATCATTCGGCTATCCCGGCGTCCACGGCGGCGGAGTGCAAGGCCGACAGTTCGCCGGGTTGTCCGGCAAAGGCGGCTTGCGCCTTGTCATAGGCGGCGGTGGCGCGGTCGGTTTCCTTCAGGACACCAAGCGCCTTGATCAGTTTGGCCCAATCCTCCAGCGAACCGCCGTCGCGGTTCAAGCGGTCTTCCAACCCGGCAACCATGGTCTGGATCATCGACTGGCGGTCGGCGTCGCTCATCTGGGCGGCATTGGCGACATCGGCGGCAGAGGGGCCGGGGGAGGTGTCGGACAGGGTGTAGTTGATGCCGGCGGCACTGGCGACATCAGTAATCTGGCTGCGGATCGCGGGCAGCCAGGGCGCATCGGCGGGGCCTTCGCGCAACAGGGGTTCCCAGAGCGTGAAGGTCCGGTCGGGCCGGCCGATTTCGGCGAACATCAGCCCGGAGTAGAACCGCGCCCAGCCATTGGTCGGGTCGACCTTCAAACAGCGGATCAGCACCTGTTCGGCCTCGGGCGTGACGATGCCGCCAGCGGCATAGACCATCAGATTGGCCAGAAAGCCAAGATCCTGACCACTGACCTTGTCACCCTTGATCCGTATCACGACCTCTTGCGCCTTGCGGGCGGCGATGTAGTTGCCAAGTGACGCCTCATTCTGCGCCAACAGGGTATGGCCCAATTCATCGTCCGGGCGGGTTGCCACGGCGGCGCGCAGCTTTTCGATCATGGCCAGCGTATCCGGGTCCACATCCTTGGGCTGGACATAGGGCGGCTCGGCCGCCTCGGCCTCGGTTTGCGAGGGGCGGTTCTGATAAGCCTCATCGGCGGCGGCGTAACGTTCCGACAGCGGCAGGTCGGGATAGCCGGGCACGCCGAGCGACCAGTAGAGGCCGACGGCCGCCAGCAGGGCCAGAGCGACCACGACACTCACGGCCAGGGTGGTGCGGCGTTCAACCGGGCGGGGGGCAACCGGGATGGCGCGGTCGGCGTCAAGCATCCGGCGTTGCACTTCAAGGCGCAGGCGGTCGGCCTCGGGCGGCGGGATCGTGCCACGGGCCAGATCACGGTCAACCTCGGCCAGTTGGTCGCGGTAGACGGCCAGATCGGCAGCAGCGGGGTCGGCCATGGCGGCAGTGGCGGCCTGACGCAAGGCCTGGCTCAGCACCAGGGCCACCATCAGGAGCATTGCCCCGGCGGAAATCCAGAATCCGATCATCAACCTGCCTGTCTTGGACCAAAGGGCGCGGCCCTTGATGTAACCGGTTCACGGCACCGGCAAAAGGGCGCTTACGTCACAACTTGCTGTCCGGACGCGACTCCGTGTCGCAATTTTCCCGATTGTGCCGCTGCTGGCGCTGGCTATACCTGCCCTGCCTGCCATCTAGGGCGCAATGCCAGGGGTCAGCGGAAGGGTCGTTCCATGAAACGCTATTCGGTCTTTGCCTTGGCGCGTGAGGCGCTGAATTATCATATGGGCTGGGAAAAGGCCTGGGCCTCGCCCGCGCCGAAGCCGTCCTATGATGTCGTGATCGTCGGCGCGGGCGGCCACGGACTGGCGACGGCCTATTACCTTGGCAAGAACCACGGCATCACCAATGTCGCGATCATCGAAAAGGGCTGGCTTGGCGGCGGCAACACCGGGCGCAACACCACGATCATCCGGTCGAACTATCTGCAGGACCCGTCGGCGGCGATCTACGAGAAGGCGCGGTCCTTGTATGAGACGATTTCGCAGGATCTGAACTACAACGTGATGTTTTCGCCGCGTGGCGTGATGATGCTGGCACAAACCCATCATGAGGTGCGCGGTTATCAGCGCACCGCCCATGCCAATGCGCTGCAAGGTGTGACGACCGAGTTCATCACACCCGCCCGCGTCAAGGAACTGTGCCCGATCATGAACATCGAAGGGCCGCGGTATCCGGTGCTGGGGGCGCTGTGGCAGCCACGGGGTGGGACGGCGCGGCATGATGCGGTGGCCTGGGGCTATGCGCGGGCCTGTTCGGCAATGGGGATGGATATCATCC
>JBDTQR010000071.1:0-19450 GCA_039932095.1 bacterium
TGGGCGTCTTTCACGGCGTCTTCCGCCTGTTTCTTGGCGTCGTCGACGGTTTTCTTGGCCTGATCCTCGGCCTTTTTCACCGTGTCCTCGACCGCTTTCTTGGCGTCATCAACCGCCTTTTCCGCCTGTTTTTCGGCGTCCTTTGCGGCCTGTTCGGCCTGTTTCTTGGCATCGTCGATCAGCTTTTCGGCCTGCTTCATGGCGTCTTCCATCGCCTTTTCCGCCGCCGCCTTGGCCGCCAGTGCCGCCTGCTCGGCCGCTGCGATCTGGGCTTTCAGCGCCGCCTCGCCAGCCTTCATCGCGTCATCAAGCGCGCCCTGGCCCTGCGCAATCGCGCCCTGCACCGCCTGTTGGCCCTGCGCCATGGCGTCGTCGAGCATATCGGAGCCTTTCATCACGCTGTCCGAGATCTGGCTGGTCAGCGCCTGACACAGGTTGGGGATTTCCGGGAAAGGACAGCTTTGAACGATTGAAGAGGCCATGGGTCAGTTCCACATCAGAAAATGTTGGGTCTAGCGGTCGGCGTCGGCAGCCTCGGCCTTGTCGAGAAAGCTGCCATCGGCCCATTCGACCCGGTCGATCCAGTCAAGAAACTTGGCGCGCTGGGCGTTGGTGGTGCCGTGCAGGAACACCCGGATCACGCGGGGGTCCCAGTAGCGAAACAGCACGTCGGTCTTGCTGCCTTCGACCCGTGCCAGATTGAACTTGCGCAGCGATTGGCGGACCGAGACGATGTCGACCCTGGAATAGACATAGTAACCCCAGGGCACCGAACTGCCCCACGCTGTCAGGGTACGCGCCACCTCGGGCACCTGGGCAAGGTCGACGAGCCACGGGCCGACCGCCAGCACCTGCGGCGCCATGCTGCGGGCCAGCAGCGGTTCGGCCACCGAGGACATCAGGTTCGGGACGACCGGGCGCAGGGCAGCGGCGCTGGCAAGATCCACAACCGCATAGCAGAACGCCCCCTCGATCGAGGAGCTGGTTTGAGAGCGTTCGTCCTGGGTGACCATGCTTTCCTCGGGATTGGTTCAGGTCACCGGGCCAACGGGCGGCCCGGTCAGAATTTTGCACATTGTTCGCAGAACGGCAGGCCATCCTGTGCCGCCGACATCAGGCAATCGGCCTGTTTCAGCGCATCGAAAATCGGGTCGGGCAACTGGTCGACCGGCACTTCCGGCCGTGGCCGCAATTTGAGCGCCGGCGATTTCGGTGGCGGCGGCGGGGCCTCGGCGGCAGGGGGTGGCGGTGCGGTGCCGCCACCTTGCGAGCCGGTGCGGCCCGGATCGGGTTCAGGCTGCGGCTTGCCGGCGACCTTGAGCGCGCCGTCCGCCAGACGCCGGGCCAGATAGTCCAGCACCTGCCGGTCCGACGCGGGCATCGTCGCGCCGCCGCGCAGATCAGTGCGCCAGGTCTCGCGGAAATGTTGCAGATTGTCATGCTCGGCCGCTGCCTGCCGCAACAGTCGCAACGCCTCATCCTGCGAAGAAAATCCGCGCGGGCCGGCGCGTTTATTGCCCTTGCCTACCAGGTAAACCCTGTTCATGCCGCTACCAAGTCGTCTGAGGATTACCACTGAACTCAATGGACCATACTAAGCGCCATTTCCGCCGTCGCGCCAGCGGTTTCTGCGCCTGATCCGGCAAGCCTGATTTTCCCCTGATCGGCAATTTCCGGTCCGCCGCGGTTATCCACAGCTTTGAGCGTCAGAATGGCGGAAACGTGCCGATCCGGCCCCGTCATAATGCCGCACCACAGGAACCTTTTGCGCGGGCAAGGCGTTTTGCTTCTGTCAAACTGAGGGGAACGTCGATGAACTGGGACCAAATTGAAGTCAAATGGACGGAGATGGTTCTGCGGGTTCAGGTTGGCGCACAACCAAGTGCCACCGCAGCCGCACGCAAACCATCACACGCTGTCGACTCCGCGAAACCCGTAGCCGCCCGACCTGAAATGGCCAAGGACCACGCTGCCGGATGACGCAGCGCGGAACTGGGTTATGGTCTGACACCGCTCCGATCCGCAGCGAAATCTTTGGACCGGAGCGGCTGGATCATCATGCCGTCTCGCTGGCGACGGCGCAGAAGGTCAGTGTCAGCCCGCGACGGGTGGCAAACCTGCAGCGGCGGATGCGTGCCAACGGTACGGTGTTGCTGACGGCCTACCGGGCTGCCGCGCGGGCGCAGGAGGCCGGGCATCCGATTACCCCCGCTGCCGAATGGTTGCTGGACAATTTTCACATCGTCGAGGCGCAGTTGCGCCAGATCCGCGATGACCTGCCGCCGGGTTACTACCGTCATCTTCCCAAGCTGACGGATGGCTTTCTGGCCGGTTATCCGCGGGTCATGGGCTTGGCCTGGGCCTATGTTGCCCATACCGACAGCCTGCTGTCCGGGCCGCAACTGTTGCGTTTTGTTCAAGCCTATCAAACGGTTCAGCCCCTGACGACGGGCGAGTTGTGGGCGGTCGCCATCACGCTGCGCATCGTGCTGGTCGAAAACATGCGCCGTCTGGCGGTTCAGATCATCGAGGCTTTGGGCCAGCGTCAGGCTGCCGACGCGCTGGTGGACCGGGTGCTGGCGGATGGCCGCTCGGTCCATGCCGTGCTCGCCAGTCTGGAAGATGTCGACCTGCCCGATCTGATGGCGGCGCAAATCGCCAAGCGGCTGCGCGGCATGGACCCGTCCGAGACGCCGCTGGCCACCTGGCTGGCCGCGCGGTTGCAGGCCAAGGGTCAGACAGTTGACAGCGTGGTCGCCCATGCGCAGGACCGTCAGGGTGCGTCGAACGTCACGATGCGCAATGTCGTCACCTCGATGCGGCGCATGGCGGAAATGGACTGGGCCGAGTTTTTCGAAGCCGCCAGTCTGGTCGAGGCGCGGCTGCGGCAGGTGCCGGGCTATGACGCGATGGATTTTGCCACCCGCAACGATTATCGCTCGGCCATCGAGGAGCTGGCACGCGGATCGTCCCATAGCGAGGCCGAGGTCACCGAGACGGCGTTGGCCGAGGCTGCGGCGCAGGACCCCGGCCATGTGCTGATCGGGGCGGGTCGGGGCGGGCTGGAACAGGCGCTGGGCTTTAGCCCAAGCCTGCGGCAGCGGTTCAACCGGTTGCGTCTTGGGCTGACCGGCTATCTGCTGGCGATCGCACTCGCCTCGGTGCTGTTTCTGGCGCTGGCGCTGTGGGCGACGGGTCAACATGGTCTGGCCTATGGGCTGACCGGGGGTTTCATTGCCGTAGAGGCCGGGATCGCGCTGGTCCAACTGGTGCTGGGCCGACTTGTGGTACCCAAACGGCTGCCCGGCCTTGCGTTGAAAGAGGCGATCCCGGCAGAGTTCCGCACGCTGGTGGCGGTGCCGGTCCTGCTGACGGGTGAGGCCGATCTGGCCGAGATGCTACGCCGGCTGGAGGTGCATCACTTGTCCAGTATCGGCGGTGCGGTGCATTATGCGCTGCTGTCGGACGGGCCGGACGCCGACACCGAGGACACGCCCGAAGACCTGGTGCTGATCTCGGCAGCGCAGGCCGGGATTGCGTCCTTGAACGCGGCCTATCCCAACGAAACCGGCGACCGCTTCCTGTTGCTGCACCGCCAGCGGCGCTGGAACCCGGCGGAAGGCGTCTGGATGGGATGGGAGCGCAAGCGTGGCAAACTGGAAGAATTGAACCAGCTGTTGCGTGGCGCGACCGACACCAGCTTTCTGCCGGGCAGTACGGTGCCTGACGGGGTGCGCTTTGTCCTGACGCTGGACGCCGATACCCGCCTGCCGCGCGACACCTTGCGCGCGTTGATCGGCAAGATGGCGCATCCGCTGAACAGTCCGGTGCTGGATGAGGGCATGCAACGGGTGACCGCGGGCTACGGCATCTTGCAGCCGCAGGTGACGCCCGCCATGCCGGTCGGCGACGAAGGCTCGGCCTATCAGCGCATCACCGCCAGCCCCGGCGGGTTGGAGCCCTATGCGGCGGCGCGGTCGGACATCTATCAGGACCTGTTCCGTGAGGGGTCTTTCACCGGCAAGGGGATTTACGACGTCGATGCGTTTTCTGCGGCGCTGGCCGGGCGGGTGCCGGAGAATACGCTTTTGAGCCATGATCTGTTCGAGGGGGCGTTTGCCCGGGCGGGCCTCGCCTCGGATGTGCAGGTGATCGAGGATTTCCCGACCCGCTATGATGTCGATGCCCGCCGTCAGCATCGTTGGGTGCGGGGCGATTGGCAGATGTTGCCGTGGATCGTGGGGGTCAGGCCGACAAAGGGCGGGTTGTCGGCGCTGAACCGCTGGAAGATGCTGGACAATTTGCGGCGGTCGCTGCTGGCCCCCGTCATGCTGATGTCGCTGGCGCTTGGCTGGGCGTTGCCATTGGCCGAGGCATTGGAATGGACAATGGCGGTGCTGGTGCTGCTGGCGGTTCCGGCCTTGATTGGCCTGCCGCTGGCGATTTTGCCGGGCCGGGCCGGGATCACCTCGCGCAGCCATATTCAGGCGCTGGCGGGCGATGCCGGGACGGCGCTGGCGCGGGTCGGCCTGTCGATCACCTTGCTGGCCGATACGGCGGCGCTGCGGCTGGACGCGGTGGCGCGCAGTCTGATCCGGCTGCAGACCGGCCGTCACCTGCTGGAATGGCTGACCGCGTCGCAATCGGCGGGCGCGGGACTGCCCGGTCTGCCGCGCTATTACCGGCTGGGCGGCGCTGGTGTGGCGCTTGGCGTCGTCCTGTGCGCCGCCATCACTCTGCTGAACCCGGCCGTCTGGCCGCTGACGCTGACCTTTGCCGCGCTGTGGCTTGTGGCGCCTGGCGTGGTCTGGCATCTGAGCCGCCAGCGGCCTGACCATGCCAAGCCGGCCTTGACCGAGGCGGAGGTCAACCAGTTGCGGCTGATCGCGCGCCGGACATGGCGGTATTTCGAGACCTTCGTCACCGAAGACAACAATTTCCTGCCGCCCGACAATTTTCAGGAGATCCCGCATCCGGTGCTGGCCCGCCGCACCTCGCCCACCAATGTCGGGATGTATCTGCTGTCGGTGACGGCGGCGGTGGATATGGGCTGGATCGGTCAGGCCGAGGCGGTGACGCGACTGGAACAGACGATGGCCACCATGCAGAAGATGCCGCGCTTTCGCGGCCATCTGTACAACTGGCATGACACAACCGACCTGTCGGTGATGTCGCCGGCCTATGTCTCGACCGTCGACAGCGGCAATCTGGCGGGCCACCTGATCGCGGTCGCGCGGGCCTGTCTGCGCTGGCAGCACCCGCCGGTGACCGATTTGCGCGGCCTGCACGACGCCCTTGCCCTTGCAAACCAGGCGCTGGCCAAGGCACCCAATGACCGGGTTGCGGCGCTGCTGGCCGAAGTGGCGGCCCATCCCGACAGGGCAGACGCGGCGGCCGAGATGGCGCGTGAGGTGAGCGGTGCGGACAGTGAACTGGCGTTCTGGACCGGGGCGGTTGCGGCCTGCCACCACAGCCAGCTTGCCGATCCGGCACCGCGCGCCCGGGTGACCGCTGTGGCCGATCTGGCCCGGCGGCTGGCGATGGAAATGGATTTCGCCTTTCTGCTGCAGCCGGAAAAGCAATTGTTGTCGATCGGCTTTCAGGTCGAAAACAACACGCTGGATTCCAACTGTTACGATCTGCTTGCATCGGAATCGCAATTGACCAGCCTGTTTGCGATTGCCAAGGGTGACGTGCCGACCCGGCACTGGTTCCAGCTGGGCCGCAGCGCCACGCCTTTGGGCGCTGGGTCGGCGCTGATCTCGTGGTCGGGCAGCATGTTCGAATATCTGATGCCTGCGCTGGTGTTGCAGTCGCCCGAAGGCTCGCTGCTGGTCGAGACCAACCGCCGGGTCGTGGCGCGGCAAGAAGAGTACGGCCATGCGTTGGGCCTGCCTTGGGGCATCTCGGAATCCTCGTACAACGCCCGCGATCTGGCGATGACCTATCAATATTCCAACTTTGGCGTGCCGGGTCTGGGGTTGAAGCGCGGCCTTGGCGAAAACCGGGTGATTGCGCCCTATGCCACCGGCCTTGCCGCCATGGTGGATCCGCTGGCCGCCCTTCTGAACTATGAGGCGCTGCGCAAGTTGGGGGCCGAGGGGCGCTATGGCTTTTATGAAGCGCTGGATTTCACCGCCTCGCGACGGCCCGAGGGGACGGATCATGCGATCGTGCAAAGCTTCATGGCCCATCATCAGGGCATGACGATTGCGGCGCTGACCAATGTCGTGCTGGATGCACCGCTGCGCCGTGATTTCCATGCCGATCCGATCATTCAGGCGGTCGACGCGCTGTTGCAGGAAAGGGTGCCGCGCGATGTCTCGCTGGCCCCACCAAGGGCGCGCGAGGTGCGGACCGGCGCGGATGTGCAGAGTTCACCGGATGTGCTGCGCCATTTCGAGCATCCTGCCGAGACGGTGCCGACCGCGCATCTGCTGTCGAACGGGCGCTACGGGCTGGTGCTGACCCCGGGCGGCGCGGGTTACAGCCGGTGGGGCGATCTGGCGGTGACCCGGTGGCGGGCCGATCCGACCCAGGCGCGTGAAGGCTCGTTCATCTTTCTGCGCGACGTGCAGTCGGGCGGTTTCTGGTCGGCCACCCTGCGACCCGCAGGCGAGGATGCCCAGCGGCACAGTGCGATTTTCAGCGGCCATCACGCCGTGTTCAACCATCAAAGGCGTCTGCTGACCACGCGGACCGAGGTTGTGGTGTCGACCGAGGATGACGCCGAAGCGCGGCGCATCACGCTGACCAACACCGGTCGCCATCCGCGTGAAATCGATGTGACCTCGTATGCCGAATTGGTGCTGGCACCGCAGGCGGCGGATCAGGCGCATCCGGTGTTTTCGAAAATGTTCGTGGTGACGGATTACATGCCGGAACTGGGGGTTCTGATCGCCACGCGGCGCAAACGCAGCCCGTCGGACCCCGATGTCTGGGCCGCCCATATCGCCGTGGTTGAAGGCATAGAGACCGCACCCCTGCAATATGAAACCGACAGAGCGCGATTTGTCGGGCGGGGCGCAACCCTGTCCGAGGGCCGGATGGAGGCGACATTGTCCGGCACCACCGGCACCGTGCTGGACCCGATCTTTGCCCTGCGCCGCCGGGTCCGCATTCCGGGTGGCGAACGGGCCCGCGTGACGTTCTGGACCATGGTTGCGCCCTCACCCGCCGCATTGCTGGACATGGTGGAGCGGCACAGCGACACCTCGGCCTTTGGTCGGGCGATGACGCTGTCATGGACCCAAGGCAAGGTGCAGTTGCGCCATCTCGGCCTGACCCCGGCCCGCGCGACCGAGTTTCAGCGGCTGGCCGGCATGGTGATCCGCAATGACGCAAGGCTGCGCGCCAGACCGGCGCAGGTGCTGGCCGGCGCCGGGCCACAGTCCGATCTGTGGGCGATGTCGATCTCCGGCGATCTGCCGATTGTCCTGTTCACGATCAGCGAGACCGAAGATATCGGCCGTCTGCAAGAGGTTCTGGCCGCAGTGGAATACTGGCGCACCAAGTCGCTGGCGGTGGATCTGGTGATCCTGAACGACCGGTCGTCGTCTTATGTACAGGATCTGCAGAACGCGGTCGATCAGGCGGCGCGCAAGGCCTCTCCCGCCGGTCCGGGCAAGGGCGGCTCGGTGCATTTCCTGCGCACTGACCTGACCACACCCGAGGCGCGCCGCGCCCTGCTTGCCGCCGCTGCGGTGGTTCTGGTCGCCAGCCGGGGCAGCATCGGGGCCCAGCTTGACCAGTTGGCCCCGGTCGAACCGCTGCCCGAAACCGTCTGGCCACCGGCCTTGATCCCGACGCAAGTGCCGCTGCCGGTGCTGGAGTTCTTCAACGGCACCGGCGGCTTTGCCGACGACGGGCGCGAATATGTCACCGTGTTGCGCGATGGCCAGACCACGCCGGCGCCTTGGGTCAACGTGATCGCCAACCCAGGCTTCGGCTTTCATGTCTCGGCCGAGGGCAGCGGCTTTACCTGGTCGGAAAACAGCCGCGAGAACCAGTTGACGCCTTGGTCGAATGACCCGGTCAGCGACCCGGCGGGCGAGGCGATCTATCTGCAGGATCTGGACAGCGGCCAGACCTGGACACCGACCGCTCTGCCGATCCGCAACAAGGGCACTTATATCGCCCGCCACGGCTTTGGCTATTCCGCCTTTGACCATGAGGCCAATGGCATCCGGTCCCATATGGTGCAATTCGTGCCGCAGGATGACCCGGTCAAGATCACCCGGCTGACCTTGCACAACACCTCGGGCCGCAGCCGCAGGCTGTCGGTGACGGCCTATGCCGAATGGGTGCTGGGGCCGTCGCGCGGGTCCTCGGTGATCACCGAGATCGATGCCGACACCGGGGCGATCTTTGCCCGCAATCCGCGCAGCATTGCCTTTCCGGGACGCGTGGCCTTTGCCGACCTTGGCGTCGAGGTGACCAGCCGCAGTTGTGACCGTGGCGAGATTCTGGGCCGCAGGGGGTCGCTGGCACGTCCGGCCCGGTTGTCCGGCCTGTCGGGCCGGTCGGGGCCGGGGCTCGACCCCTGTGCCGCCTTGCAGCGCCAGATCGTTCTGGCCCCCGGTGAACAGGCCGAGGTGGTCTTTCTGCTGGGCCAGGGCGGCTCTGCCGCAGCCGCTCGCGCGTTGATCGAGAAGATGCGCGCCAAGGATCTTGCGGAAGTTCTGGCCGAGGTCAAAGGCTGGTGGCACGACCTGTTGACCCAGATGCAGGTCAAGACCCCTGACCGGGCGATGGACATCATGCTGAATGGCTGGCTGCTGTATCAGACCCTCGCCTGCCGGATCTGGGCACGGTCGGGGTTCTATCAGGCGAGCGGCGCTTACGGCTTCCGCGATCAGTTGCAGGACAATATGGCACTGGCAGCCCTGCGGCCCGAAATGACCCGCGCCCATCTGCTGCGCGCGGCGTCACGGCAGTTCCCGGAAGGGGATGTGCAGCATTGGTGGCTGCCGCATTCCGGGCAGGGCGTGCGGACCCGGATTTCGGACGACCGGGTCTGGCTTGCATATTGCGTCGCGCATTACGTCGTGGTGTCCGGAGATCACGGCGTTCTGCAGGAGGTTCTGCCGTTCCTTGACGGTCCTGCGCTGCCCGCTGGCGAGGCGGATTCGTTCTATATCCCGGAAACCTCGGACCAGAGCGCCAGCCTGCTCGACCACTGTGTGCGCGGACTGGATCAGGCGATTGCGCTGACCGGAGCCAACGGCATGCCGCTGATCGGCACCGGCGACTGGAACGACGGGATGAACCGGGTCGGCGAAGGCGGCAAGGGCACGTCGGTCTGGCTTGGCTGGCTCTTGATCACCACGTTGCAGGCCATGGCCCCATTGATCGAGGCGCGCGATCCGGCCCGCGCCAAGACTTGGCGCCACCATGCCGACAGCGTGCGGCAGGCGATCGAACGGGACGGCTGGGACGGTGCGTGGTATCGTCGCGGCACCTATGATGACGGCAGCCTGCTCGGCTCTGCCTCGTCCGAGGCGTGCCAGATCGATTCCATCGCACAGTCCTGGGCGGTGCTGTCCGGCGCCGCCCGGCCAGAGCGCGCGGTCGAGGCGATGCAATCGATGCGCGACCGGCTGATCTCACCGGGCATGGCGCTGCTGTTCACGCCGCCGTTCGACCGGGGCGACGCCGATCCCGGTTATATCAAGGGCTATCCCCCCGGCCTGCGCGAGAATGGCGGCCAGTATAGCCATGCGGCGATCTGGGCGATTCTGGCCGAGACGCGGCTGGGCCACGGCGATGCAGCGGCGTCGCTGTTCGCCTCGCTGAACCCGATCAACCATTCTCTGACCCAGGCCGACGCCCAGCGCTACAAGGTTGAGCCCTATGTCATCGCGGCCGATGTCTACCACGCGCCGCAGCACGAGGGGCGCGGTGGCTGGACATGGTACACCGGTTCGGCCGCCTGGATGCTGCGGGCCGGCGTCGAGGGGATTCTGGGCCTGCACCGCCGCGGCGCGGCGCTGCAGTTCGACCCCTGCCTGCCCAAGGACTGGCCGCAGGTCGAATTGCTGCTGAGGCCGGGTGACGGGGCCTGCAAGGTTACCATCCTTAACCCCGGACGGCAGGGACATGGCGTGACTGCGGCCCGGCTGAATGGTCAGGACCTGAACTGCACGTCGGGTCTGAGCATCCCGATAAGCCAGTTGACCGGCGATCTTGTGATCACCCTTGGCAAAACGGCAGAACCCGCCGGCTGACGTGGAATGGGCCGCTCCGGGCGGCCCATCCCGGATCAGAACGGATAATGCTGGTTCGGGTCCTCGATGGTGATCCAGCGCAGGTCGCAGAATTCGGCAATCGCCGCCTTGCCGCCGAACCGGCCATGGCCCGAAGCCTTGACCCCACCGAACGGCATCTGCGCCTCGTCCGACACGGTCGGGCCGTTGATGTGGCAGATGCCGCTTTCGATGCGGTTGGCGACGGCCATCGCACGCTGGATGTCGCGGCCGAACACCGCCGCCGACAGACCGTATTCCGTGTCATTGGCGACCCTGATCGCCTCTTCCTCACCCTTGACCCGGATGATCGGCTTGACCGGACCGAAGCTCTCCTCCGTGTAAATCCGCATGTCCGGCGTCACATGGTCGATTACCGTGGCGGTCACCACCGCCCCGTCCCGCGTGCCGCCAGCCAGCACCTTGCCACCCTTGGCCAAGGCATCGGCAATCAGCGCGTCCATCTTCTCACCCGCGCCGGGGGTGCACAGCCCGCCCAGCACGACATGTCCGCGCGGGTTGCCCGCCGGCAGCTTTGCCGCCCGGGCGGCGAATTTGGCGGCGAATTCGTCGGCAATGCTGTCATCGAGGATGATCCGCTCGGTCGACATGCAGATCTGGCCCTGGTTCATGAAGCAGCCAAACACCGCCGCATTGACCGCCGCGTCGACATCGGCATCGTCGAGAACCAGCAGCGGTGCCTTGCCGCCCAGTTCCAGCAGCGCGGGCTTCAACGCCTCGCCTGCCAGCCGCCCGATGACCCGGCCGACCTTGGTGGAGCCCGTGAAGTTCACGTGCCGCACGGCAGGCGCAGTGATCAGCGCTTCGACCACCGCCGCCGCCTCTTCCGGCGCGTTGGAGATCACGTTGACCACGCCGGCCGGCAGCCCGGCCTCGACAAAACACTGACCGATCAGCCGGTGGGTCGCCGGGCAGAGTTCCGACGATTTCAGCACCAGGGTATTGCCGCAGGCCAAGGGCATCGCCACGGCCCTTGTGCCAAGGATGACCGGGGCGTTCCACGGCGCAATCCCCAGACAGACACCGCGCGGCTTCATCACGCCCATCGCCAGAGTGCCCGGTTTGTTCGAGGGAATGATCTCGCCGCCGACCTGCGTGACCATCGCCGCCGCCTCGCGGATCATGTTGGCGGCCAGCATGACGTTGAAGCCGATCCACGGCCCGGTAGCACCGGTTTCCGCCACCCCCGCCGCGATGAAATCGGGCGTCTTTGCATCCATGATATCGGCCGCCTTGTTCAAAAGCTTGCGCCGCTCGGCTGGCCCCATCGCAGCCCAGGCCGGGAAGGCCGCCGCTGCCGCCGCCACTGCCTTCAACGCATCCGCGACCGAGGCGGCGGCGGCAACTGTCGCCACCTCGCCGGTCACCGGATCATTCCGGGTAAAGCTGCGATCGTTTGCAGCCGAAACCGCCTCACCACCGATCAGAAATTGCAGTGTCATCTCTTCTCTCCTTTAAAAACCCATGATTTCGGCGGTAATCGAGGCTTCCAGCCCACCATCCACCGCGATATTCGCCCCGTTGATCCAGCGAGCCGCATCCGAGCACAGGAACAGCACCACCGGCGCCACATCCGCCGCCGTGCCGGCCCGGCCTACCCGCGCAATGTCGCTATCGACCCGGGCGTCGCCCAGCACCGCGCGGAACTGGGTCAGGATCGGCGTTTCCACCGGCCCCGGCGACACCGCATTGACCCGGACGCCGCGCGATTTGAACTGCGCCTGATGGGCGGCCATCATGGTCCAGACCAAGAGGATCTCTTTGGACACCGGATAGCCCGCTTCGTTCGGAATGCCAAATTCCGCGACCACCGCTGCCGGGTCGGGAAACCCCTGCGTCCCGGCCACGCCCTTGGCCCGGTCAGGATTGGTCCGCCAGCCATAGCCCGCAATCGAGGCGGCGTTGACGATGGAACCGCCCTCGCGCAGTTTGGGTGCCATGGCCTCCGACAAGGCGCGCAGGCCGAAGAAATTCACAGCCAAGGTGTGCGCGGCTCCGGTCTGCCCCGACACACCGGCCACGTTGCACAGCGCGTCCAATCGGCCGGGCAGCGCCTTGGCGATCGCCTCCACCCCTTCGGGCGACCCAAGATCGCCGTCCAGAAACTGGCCAAACACCTGCGGTGGCTTCACCCGGTCAATCCCGATGACCGCGGCCCCGAGTTGGCCCGCAAGTTCGGCAGTGCGCCGCCCGATGCCGCTAGAAACGCCGGTCACAACGATGGTCTTGCCGTAAAGCATGGTCCCTCCTCAGGTTTCAGTGTTGGTGGCGCGGTAGCCCAGCGGCAGCAGTTGCACCCCGGTCCTTGCAGCAATCGCTCCCCAAAGCCCGCGCGGGAAATACAGGGAAAACACGATGGCGGTGGCGCCGAGGCCGATCAGATACCAGACACCGGTAGCGGCAAAGAACGTCTCCACGCCAAAGAACAGCACCGCGCCAAGGATCGCGCCCTCAAACCGGCCAATGCCGCCGACCAGCACCATGAAGATCATGTAGGCGGTCCACTGGACGCTGAAATAGCTTTTCGGCTGAAAGCTGACCGCCTGCGCCAGCCACAAGGCCCCCGCCATTGCGATGCCGAACGCCGCCAGCACGAAAAGCAGCCGCTTGGTCCGCTCAGGCCGCACCCCCAGCGAGGTCGCCGCCTCGTCACTGTCGCGGATCGCCTGAATGGCCAGCCCCTCCCGCGACCGCAGCAGCGCAAACAGCGCGCCAAGCAGCAGGGTCATCGCGGCCAGCGCGCCCCAGTAGATCAGGTTCCGGCGCAGATCGGCACTGTAGGCATTCAGCGAGATCAGCGACGACCCGGTCTCACCCTGGATCATCGGGTCCAGCTTCACCGCCAACTGCCC
Organism: bacterium; assembly: GCA_039932095.1. Taxonomy (GTDB): domain Bacteria; phylum Pseudomonadota; class Alphaproteobacteria; order Rhodobacterales; family Rhodobacteraceae; genus Stagnihabitans. The sequence goes on from JBDTQR010000071.1 coordinate 13,118, forward strand.
GATCGATGCCAGTACCCACATCCCGATGCTGAACTCACCGCCCTTCAGCCGCAACATGAACAGCGAGATCGGCCAGGCCAGCACCCCCACCGCAAGGGACCCCAGGATCATCGCCAGGAATGGGTCGACCCCGGCAAAGGCGATGCGGATGGTGGCATAGGCACCAAGGCCGAAGAACAGTTGCTGGCCGATGGACACCAGCCCGCAATAGCCCGCGAGCGCATTCCACATCGCGGCAAGGATCACATAGATGAACAGGGCCGTCATCCGGTCGACAAACCCCGGCCCCATCAGCCCCGGTGCCGCCACCAGTGCCAGAACCAGCAGCCCGGCCCCGCCGGCGCCGAGCCTTGATTGTGCAGTCCATCGTTCGATCTGCTGCATCGTCATGCCCCCATCACTGCATGGCGGAACCGGGCCGACAGGTTTCCCGACCCAAGCGCCAGCCGGACAAACAACACGGCCAGAGCCGCCACATGACCGCCGAGCAGAAAGGCCTGCGGATGCACCATGGCGGCCGCGGTCTGGGCAAAAGCCAGCACCATCGCCCCGACAAACACCCCCCAGAGCGAGCGTCCGCCGCCGATGATCGTCGCCTCGAACGCGAACAGCAGCTGCGGCCCGCCAGCATAGGCGTCAAACACCGTGCGAAAACCCAGCGCCACGCCTGCCATAGCCACCATCATCATCGCAATCGCCGCCGCAATCGCCGCAGATTGCCTGGCATCGACGCCAACCAGCCCCGCCGTTACCGGGTCCATCGCGGTCGCCCTGATCCGCCGCCCAAGCGCGGTGCGGGTCAGCATCAGGTGCAAGCCACCCAACACCAGTATTGCCGCCAGCAGGATCCACACCGGAAGCTTGCCCACAAAAAGGCCGCCGGGCAGCGCATAGGCGGCAAAGGCGAGGTCGCCCAGAAACTGCGACAGGCCTTTGGCATTGGCGCCGAAAATCTGGAACATCACATTGTCGAGCACAATGGCGAGGCCAAAGGTTGAAAGGATCGGCAGCAACTCGCCGCCTCGTGCCGCCCGCTCCAACAGCAGGCGCTGCAAGGCCCAGCCCACCGCCGCCGCCACCGGCAGCACCATCAGCAGGCCGAGAAACGGGTTGATCCCGAAGCGGAACGCCAGCGTGTAGACCGCGTAGGCAAAGGCAATCGACAGGCTGCCATGGGCAAGGTTGATCACCCGCATCACCTGCAGCATGAAGGTCAGCCCCGCCGCCGTCAGCGCGTAATAGCCGCCGAGCAGGATGGCCTGCAAGATCTGTCCCGTCATGCCCGCACCTTTCCCAGTCCGAAATAGGCCGCCGTGATCTCGTCGCGGCTGGCCTCTGCCATCGGCTTGTCCAGCACGATCTCGCCCTCCAGCATGCAGACCGCCCGCGTCGCCACCTGCATCGCCCGCGCCAGCGCCTGTTCCACCAGCACAATCGTCGCCCCTGACCGCATCAGCCCGTCCAGCGAGGCATAGACCTGATCCACCACCAGCGGCGACAACCCCAGACTGACCTCATCGAGGATCAGCACTTCGGGGTTCGACATCAGTGCCCGGCCAATCGCTGTGGCCTGCTGCTCTCCACCCGACAGATGACCACAGCGTTCATGGCGCAACCGCGCCAGATTGGGAAAGGTCGCAAAGACCCTGTCGATATTCCAGTCACCCTGCCGACCCACCGTCGCGCCGAGCGCCAGATTTTCCGCCACCGTCATGTCGCCAAAGAGCTTGCGCCCCTCTGGCACCAGCGCCAGACCTGCCGCCACCCGCATCTGTGCCGGTAGCCGGGTGACATCGCGCCCCGCCAGCGTCACCCGACCACCAGCCACCGGCACCGCGCCCGCCACAGCACGCAAGAGCGTGGTCTTGCCCGCACCATTGGCCCCGATCAACGCCACCACTTCGCCCTTGGTGATCGCCAGCGACACACCGCGCACCGCCCTGAACTGGCCATAACGCACGTCGAGGTTTTCAAGGCTGAGAAGGCTCATCACACGCCTCCCATATAGGCGTGCACCACATCGGGATGCGCCATCACCGCCGCAGGATCGCCATCCGCGATGATCCGTCCGGCATCCATGCAGATCAGCCGCTCGACGACCTGCATCAGGATGTGGACGATGTGTTCGATCCAGACGATCCCGATGCCCTTGGCGCGCAAACCCCTGATCATCGCCACAAGGTCTTCCGCCTCCGCATCGGTCAGGCCGCCGCCGATCTCATCCAGCAGCAGAATCCTGGGCCGGGTCGCCAAGGCCCGGGCGAGTTCCAGCCGCTTGCGGTCCAGCAGGCCCAGACTCTCCGCCGGGCGGTTGGCAAGCGACCGCATCCCCGCTGTCTCCACCGCCTCCAATGCCAGCGCGTAGCCCGCCTCTCCCTTGGCCCGGCCGGCGTGCGTGGCACCCACCAGCACATTCTCCAGCACCGTCAGCCCCAGAAACGGCTTCGGGATCTGATGCGTCCGCATCACGCCCAAACCCGCCCGCTCCGCCGCCCCAAGCCCGGTGATTTCGCGCCCATCCATTTCGATCCGGCCCGCCGTAGGCGCCAGCGCCCCCGACAGCACCGCCATCAGCGTCGATTTTCCCGCGCCATTCGGCCCGACAATACCCACCGCCGCGTCCGAAGTGACAGCGAAATCAATCCCTTCCAGCACCGTCAGTGCGCCAAATCGCTTGCCGATGCCGACAGCCTTCAAGATGGAGGTCATGGTCATACGTTCCAAAAGGCCGAGCGCAGCGCGCCGCGCCCGGCAGATTTCAGGCGTTGTACGGCAGCAGTTTATGCGTCACCGGCACGTTCGGGTCGGTGGCGTTTTCGGTCAGAACCGTGTCGAAGGCGAATTTGCCGCCATCGGTCCTGACCCACTGGCTGCCGAGGATCGGCGACACCGACACATGCGCCACCGGACCGGAGGTGAAATCGACTTTGCCAACCATGGTCACCACGTTCAGCACGTCATAGGCCGCCGCGAGCGCCGCCTTGTCCTTGGGGTCGCTCGCCGCCTTCAGCGCCTCGATCCCGGCATCGAACAGCGACATTGTAGCACCCAATTGCTGGGTCCATTGCAGGCCGGTCGCAGCCTCATAACCATCGGCCAGCGCCGCCGAACTCATCCCGGTGGCGGTGGAAGGATAGGGGAAATCGCGGTGCCAATAGTCGGCCGAGGCGATGTTGTTGCCCAGGCTGCCCAGTGCCTCGATATCGCTGGGGAACAGGCCGGTCTTGGCGACTTGCACGATCTTGAACTGCTTGTGCAGGCCTTGCTGCGCGGCCTGCTGCCAGAACGCCGCAAAGTCCGGCGGGATCGGAAAGGTGTTGAAAATCTCGCAGCCGGCATCGCGGAACATCGCGATCTGGGTGGAGTAGTCCGTGGTCCCCGTCTCATACGGACCCGGATCGACGATGGTATAGCCGCCCTCGGTCAGCAGCGGTGCCAGACCCCGGCGAATCGCATTGCCGTCCGCGTCGTTGGGATACATCACGGCGACCTTCTTGTTGGTCTCCAGCAGCGCCCATTGCGACAGATAGGTCTCCTTGAACGTGTCAACGCCAAAGCTGAAATGGTAGGTCCATTTGAACGGCGACGGCTCACCCGGTTTGGCACCGCGGCCAAAGTACCATGCTTCCCACGGGCAGACGGTGGACAGGCAGGGCACCCCCGCCGCCTCGCAGGCATCCGCGACCGGGTTGGTGACTTCCGGGGTCGACGTTGCCAGCATCATGTCGATGCCATCGTTGTTGATCAGGTCCTTGGCAAGCTGCCCGGCCAGACCTGGGTCGGATTGCGTGTCGCGGTCAAGGATTTCAACGGCATAGGTCTTGCCGCCGATGGTCAGCCCGCCCTTCACCGCCGCACGCACCTGATCCAGAACATAGCCGTCGGTCACGCCGAACCCGGCAAGGGGGCCGGTGCGCGGGCTCATGAAACCGATCTTGATGGTGCCGCCGTCCTGCGCGAACAGCGGCCCTGCCGTCAGACTGACCGTACCGATCGCCAGTCCCGAGGCCAGCATCTGCCTGCGGTTCATTGTCATGGGTGTCTTGGTCATCGCTCTCTCCCTTTGTTGTCATTGCGCCGCCGAACCATCAGATCGGATAGCGTCTCGTTCCACTGGACGCCGTGATCCAGCGCAGTTCGGTAAACTCATCCAAGCCCGAGGCCCCGCCAAACCGGCCATAGCCCGAGGCCTTGACCCCGCCGAACGGCATGTCCGGCCGGTCGGCCACAGTGCAGTCGTTGATGTGGCAGATGCCGGTTTCCAGGTCCTGCGCCACTCTGAGCGCAAGATTGAAATCGGCGGAAAACACCGCCGCCGCAAAGCCATGTTCATGGCTGTTGGCCAGTGTGATCGCCTCTTCGACCGTCTCGACCCGGCAGATGCCGACGATGGGGCCAAAGCATTCCTCGGCGTGCAGCCGCATCGCGGTGGACACATGGTCGATCACTGTCGCATCCAGAAACGTCCCCGCCGCCTTGCCGCCGCAGCGCACCACGCCGCCCTTGGCTCGGGCATCCTCGATCAGTTCGGTCAGCCGGCGCGCTACGGCAAGGCTTGCCACCGGCCCCAGATCGGTCTGGCCCAGCCTTGGGTCCACCGCCTGCAAGGCCCGGGTCGAGGCGGCGGCGACCAGTTTTTCCACATATTCGTCGGCCACCGCCGCATGGACAATCACGGTATCGGTCGACATGCAGATCTGACCCTGATTGAGAAACGCACCATAGACCGTCGCCCTGACCGCCGCATCGACATCGGCGTCCGGCAACACGATCAGCGGGCATTTGCCGGACAGTTCCAGCAGACAGCGTTTCAGATGCCGCGCCGCAAATGCCGCCACCAGCCGCCCGACTCTGGTGGACCCGGTGAAATTCACCCGCCGCACCGCCGGATGCGAGATCAGCGCGCCGACCACCTCGGCCGAATGCTCCGGCCCGTTGGTCACGATGTTCAGCACCCCTTCCGGCAAGCCCGCCTCCGCCAGAACCTCACCCACCAGTCGCTGGGTCGCCGGGCTGAGTTCCGAGGCTTTGAGCACCACCGAATTGCCGCAGGCCAGCGCCTGCGCAATCGCCCGCACCGCCAATGCCAGCGGCGCATTCCACGGCGCTATGCCCAGACAGACCCCGGCAGGCTGGCGCAGCGCCATCGACAGACCTGCGCCAGCCCCAAGACTGCCGCCGATCTGGGTGACGAGGCTGGCGGCCTCTTCCAGATGCTCGCGTGCCAGATCGAGGTTGAAGCGTACCCAGAGATCGGTCGCGCCAATCTCGGCCCGCATGGCCACCTGAAAGTCCGGCAACCGCGCCTCCAGCAGCCCTGCCGCCCGCAGCAATATTGCCCGCCGTGTCAGCGGCGGTGTCGCAGCCCAACCACCAAACGCCATCGCCGCTGCATCCGCCGCAGCAACCGCATCGGGGGCACGCCCGGCAGGGGCCCGGCTCGCCACTCCGCCGGTCGACGGGTCGATGCGGTCAAAGGTCTCGCCTGACAGGGCGGCAACCGATTGACCCGCTATCCACATCGCGGTTTGTAACGGCTGGATCATGCAAAGCCCCCCTCCCAAAGGGCCGCAAACGGCGTCAGGTGGTCAAGTGCGTTGCACAAGGTCCATCGCTTCGCCCTCAGCATAGACATTGCCGTCGCCATTAGAATGTGATTTTCTGGCAATTTCTTGTTGTATTATGGGAAATCTGATGGCTTCCGTTGCAATCGAGCCGCCAATCGAGGCCCGCGCCGAACCGATCCTGTCCGGTTTGCGCCCGCTTACCTTGCGGCCCAACCGCGCCGGTCATGCCGGTTTCAGCCATCTGATCCTGATCGAAAAAGGCAGTGCAAAGCTTGCGGGCACACCCGAGATTACCCTCAACGCCGGCATGGTCCTGCTGTTGCCGCCCGACACCAGCCGTCTGATCACCATCCGCGCCGGCAGCCGGGGCTGGTTGCTCGGCGCTGCACCCGCTTCCATCGCCGAGGCGATTGGCACCAAGGCCGACAGCCTGCATCTGCGCGCCCTCGCCGCGCGCCTCGCCCTGATCACCTGCCCCGACCTTGGCGACTTCACCGCCCATGCCGCGGCCTTCCACCTGGAACTGACCAGCCCGGCGCGCGGCGCTGCGATGGCCGCCGTCGCCCATCTGCGGCTGATCCTGATTGCGTTCTGGCGCCTGTCGACCGAAGATTTCACCGACCTGCGCGGCCAGAGTCTTGAGGCGCGCTTTGTCGAGGATTTCCGCCGCCGCGTCGAATTGGGCTTTCGCGCCCAGCGCCCGGTCAGCGCCTATGCCGCCGATCTGGGACTGACCTATGACCGCCTGCACGACATCTGCCGCCGC
>JBDTQR010000072.1:0-19343 GCA_039932095.1 bacterium
CCGCAAAGGCCATTGCCGGCAAGAAGAAATAAGGAGCGGACATCATGGCACGCGATACCAAAACCGTCCGCACCAAGAAGAAAGAGCGCAAGAACATTGCCGCCGGCGTGGCGCATGTGAACAGCTCGTTCAACAACACCAAGATCCTGATTTCCGACGTGCAGGGCAATGCAATTGCTTGGTCGTCGGCGGGCACCATGGGGTTCAAGGGGTCGCGCAAGTCGACACCTTACGCCGCCCAGATGGCCGCTGAAGATGCTGGCAAGAAGGCCCAGGAACATGGCGTGAAAACCATCGAAGTTGAAGTGCAGGGTCCGGGTTCGGGCCGTGAATCGGCTCTGCGCGCGCTGGCTGCCGTTGGTTTCAACATCACCTCGATCCGCGACGTGACGCCGCTGGCCCACAACGGCTGCCGTCCGCCGAAGCGCCGCCGCGTCTGACGCAATTTGCATTGATCGGGCCGCGCCGTTCTGGCGCGGCTCGATCTCGTTGTTTTACGAGATCCTCGGGCGTCCGCTGTTTTTAGGACATGGACAGCAGACAAGTATGGAGGCGAAAGCATGATCCACAAGAATTGGCTGGAACTGATCAAGCCGCAACAACTCGGTGTCAAGGCCGGGTCGGATGCGCAACGCACGGCAACGCTGGTTGCCGAACCGCTGGAGCGTGGCTTTGGCCTGACGCTTGGCAACGCACTGCGCCGCGTGCTCTTGTCGTCGCTGCAGGGCGCGGCCATCACCTCGGTGCAGATCGACAATGTGCTGCACGAGTTTTCCTCGGTGGCCGGCGTACGTGAAGACGTCACCGACATCGTGTTGAACCTCAAGGGCGTGCGCCTGAAGATGGACGTTGAGGGGCCGAAGCGCCTGTCGATCTCTGCCAAGGGCCCGGGTGTTGTCACCGCTGGCGATATCTCGGAAACCATGGGGATCGAGATTCTGAACCGCGACCACGTGATCTGCCACCTCGACGACGGGGCCGACGTGTTCATGGAACTGACGGTCTCGACCGGCAAAGGCTATGTTGCGGCCGACAAGAACCGTCCGGAAGATGCGCCGATCGGCCTGATCCCGATCGACGCGATCTTCTCACCGGTCAAGAAAGTGTCCTACGAAGTCACCCCGACCCGCGAAGGTCAGGTGCTGGACTATGACAAGCTGACGATGCGTCTGGAGACCGACGGTTCGTTGTCGCCCGAGGATGCCGTGGCCTATGCCGCGCGCATTCTGCAGGACCAGCTGGCAGTGTTCGTCAACTTCGACGAGCCGGAAGCGGCGGGCAAGGGTGTCGAAGATGCCGGGCTGGAGTTCAACCCGCTGCTGCTGAAAAAAGTCGACGAGCTGGAATTGTCGGTGCGTTCGGCCAACTGTCTGAAGAACGACAACATCGTCTATATCGGCGATCTGATCCAGAAAACCGAAGCCGAAATGCTGCGCACGCCGAACTTTGGCCGCAAGTCCTTGAACGAAATCAAGGAAGTGCTGTCGGGCATGGGTCTGCACCTGGGCATGGAAGTCGAAGACTGGCCGCCGGAAAACATCGAAGATCTGGCCAAGCGTTTCGAAGACCAATTCTAGGGGGCGTGTCGGGCTTTCGCCCGACCTACGTGAACTGATGGGTAGGTCGGGCGAAAGCCCGCCGCCCGAGACCGAAAAATGCCCGGACCGCCGGGGAACATCTGGCGCAAGCCCAAGGAGAGCGGGGGCAGTCGTAGCCCTCGCCAGACAAAGCAAAACAAAGGTTAGGAAACCATCATGAACCACGGATCCGGCTACCGCCGCCTCAACCGCACCCATGAACACCGCAAGGCGCTGTTCGCCAACATGGCAGGCTCGCTCATCGAGCATGAGCAGATCAAGACCACCCTGCCCAAGGCCAAGGAACTGCGCCCGGTGATCGAAAAGCTGATCACGCTGGCCAAGCGCGGCGATTTGCACGCGCGCCGGCAGGCCGCTTCTCAGCTGAAGCAGGACCAGTATGTCGAGCGTCTGTTCGCCATCCTCGGCCCGCGCTACAAGGACCGTCAGGGCGGATATGTCCGTGTGCTGAAGGCCGGCTTCCGCTATGGCGACATGGCCCCGATGGCGATCATCGAATTCGTTGACCGCGATCCAAACGCCAAGGGCGCCGGCGACAAGGCCCGCGTCGCCGAGATGGACAATTACGAAAGCTGATCGGCCCGTGACCGATCAACAAGGCCCGCACCGCAAGGTTGCGGGCCTTTGCATTTGCGGCCCCTCAGCGTAGTTTCGCGCCATGACTGACCTGTTCGACACACCCTCCACCGCCGCCGACGCACCGCGCCCTCTGGCCGACCGTCTGCGGCCGCGCAACCTGTCGGAGGTGATAGGCCAGGCCCATGTCCTGTCGCCCGATGGCCCGCTCGGCTCCATGCTGGCGGCGCACACTCTGTCGTCGCTGATCCTGTGGGGCCCGCCCGGTGTGGGCAAGACCACCATCGCGCGGCTGTTGGCGGACGAGACTGACCTGACTTTCGTCCAGATCAGCGCGATTTTCACCGGGGTGCCGGACCTGCGCAAGGTGTTTGAAAGCGCCAAGATCCGGCGGCAGAACGGCCAGGGGACCCTGCTGTTCGTCGATGAGATTCACCGGTTCAACAAGGCGCAGCAGGATGGTTTCCTGCCCTATATGGAGGATGGCACGATCCTTTTGGTCGGCGCCACCACCGAAAACCCCTCGTTCGAACTGAACGCTGCGTTGTTGTCGCGCGCTCAGGTGATCGTGTTGGAACGGCTGACGCCAGCCGATCTGGAACGGCTGGCGCAGCGGGCGGAACAGGACTTGACCCGCGCATTGCCGCTGACCGGCGACGCCCGGGAGGCGCTGATCGAGATGGCGGATGGCGACGGTCGCACATTATTGAACCTGATCGAGCAGATCTCGGCGTGGCGGACAGAGAGCCCGCTGAACCGCGGGCAATTGTCGACCCGGCTGATGCGCCGCGCTGCAAAATATGACAAGGCGGGGGAGGAGCATTACAACCTGATCTCCGCCCTGCACAAATCGGTGCGCGGTTCTGACCCGGATGCGGCCCTTTACTGGTTCGCCCGGATGCTGGAGGGCGGCGAGGACCCGCGCTTTCTGGCCCGCCGCCTGACCCGGATGGCGGTTGAAGATATCGGCCTCGCCGATCCGCAGGCCCAGGCGGTCTGTCTGGCAGGCTGGCAAACCTATGAAAGGCTGGGCAGCCCCGAGGGCGAACTGGCCCTTGCCCAAGCGGTGATCTACCTTGCGCTGGCCCCGAAGTCGAACGCCGCCTATTCGGCCTATGCCGCCGCCCGCGAGGCTGCAAAGCAGACCGGCAGCCAGCCGCCGCCCTTGCACATCCGCAACGCGCCGACCAAACTGATGAAAGATATCGGCTATGGCACCGGCTACGCCTATGACCATGACGCCGAAGACGCGTTTTCGGGCCAAAACTACTTTCCGGATGGCATGAAACGCCCGGTCTATTACACTCCCCCGGAACGCGGATTTGAGCGCGACCTGAAGAAACGTATCGAGTATTTTGTCAAATTGCGCGCCAATCGCCAGAAGCCCTGATAGCCCTTGAATTCTGGCGCAAATACCCCTTGGTTCCGGGCTGTCCCCGGTCCGCCAGTTGACAATTCCGCGCCCTGCGCCCAAGGAAACCTGATGATCTGGACCCTGTCTCAAGTCGCCCTCGGTGGCGCCATCGGCTCGATGTTACGCTATCTGACCAATGTCGGCGTGATGCGCGCGATTGGCCCCGGTTTTCCGTGGAGCACGGTGCTGGTCAACATCGCCGGGTCCTTCGTCATGGGGGTTCTGGTCGTTGTCCTTGCCCATAAAGGTGGTCTGCGGTTTGCGCCGCTGCTGATGACCGGCGTTCTCGGTGGCTTCACCACGTTTTCGGCGTTTTCGCTGGATACTTTCTCCATCTACGAACGTGGGCAGGTCGGTCTGGCCGCGCTTTATGTCGCCGGATCGGTTGGCCTGTCTTTGCTGGCGCTGGTCGCGGGCGTTCTTGTGAGCCGTGGAGCCTTGGCATGAGCGATGTGAAATTACTGACCGTTTCGGCGGATGAGGGCGAACAGCGGCTGGACCGCTGGTTCAAGCGGCGTTTTCCGCAACTGACGCAAGGTGCCGTGGAAAAACTGTGCCGGACCGGGCAGGTGCGGGTGGATTCCGCGCGGGCCAAGGCGTCGGACCATGTGGTGCCGGGGCAGGTGATCCGGGTGCCGCCGCTGCCAGATATTGCGGCCCCTGCGAGGGCGCGGTCGGACGCGGTCAGCCCCGCTGACACCAAGATGATACAGGACTGCGTGCTGTGGAAAGATGAGCATATCATCATCCTGAACAAGCCCGCCGGTCTGCCGTCGCAGGGTGGCTCAGGGCAAGGCGACCGCCACGTTGATGGCCTGGCCGAGGCTTTGAAGTTCGGCTTCAAGGACAAGCCCAAGCTGGTGCACCGGCTCGACAAGGACACGTCCGGACTGTTGATGCTGGCCCGCACAGACCGGGTGGCGCGTGGTCTCAGCGAAGCGTTGCGACATCGGGCAACCCGCAAGATCTATTGGGCTTTGGTGGCCGGCGTTCCCAATCCCAAGAAGGGTTCGGTCAAATACGGGCTGATGAAGGCACCGGGTCATGGGCGGGGCGGCGAGGGTGAGAAGATGATTTGCGTCCATCCTGCCAAGATGGACGATTTCCCGGATGCCAAGCGCGCGCAGACCGATTATTTCGTGCTGTGGTTCCTTGCCAACCGGATGAGCTGGATGGCCCTGGAGCCGGTGACTGGTCGGACCCATCAGCTGCGCGCCCATATGGCCGAGATGGGTCATCCGATCATCGGCGACGGCAAATACGGCGGCGGGGCGGCCGAGAACCTTGGCGATGGCTGGGGGGCCAATGTCGGCGGCGATGTCAGCCGCAAGATGCATCTGCACGCCAGAATGCTGTCGTTTGAACATCCGATCACCAAGAAACTGATGACCTTTACTGCGCCGCTGCCGGACCACATGGCCAAGACCTGGAAGATGCTCGACTGGCATGAAAAGGACGTGCCGGCCGATCCGTTCGGGGATCTTGAATGAGCGGATGGCGGCCGAAGCGGTTCTGGAAAGCTGCCACGGCAGATGCTTGTGACGGCGGCTATACTGTCCGGCTGGATGCCCGTCCGGTCAAAACGCCCGGCAAGGCGCTGCTGGTCGTGCCCACGCTGGCCCTTGCCGAAGCGATTGCCGCCGAATGGGAGGCCCAGCAAGGCGTGGTCCGCCCTGAAACCATGCCCTTCACCCGCAGCGCCAATTCCGCCATTGAAAAGGTCGCGCCGCAGTTTGAAGAGGTGGTCGGTTTACTGGCGGCCTATGGCGGCTCTGACCTGCTTTGCTACCGCGCCACTGGTCCCATCGAACTGATCGCGCGGCAGGCCGCTGGCTGGGATCCGCTGCTCGATTGGGTTGGTCACGATCTGCAGGCGCCACTGAATGTCACCGCAGGTGTGATGCCTGTTGCGCAGCCGGAACCCTCGCTGCACCGGTTGCGCAGCATGACGGCTGCAATGACCCCATTTCAGATTGCCGCCTTCCACGATCTGGTCATGTTGTCAGGATCGCTGGTCCTGGCCTTTGCCGTGGCTCATGGCAGGCTTGACCCGCAAGACGCCTGGAGCCTCAGCCGAATCGATGAGAACTACCAATCCGAGCTGTGGGGCGAAGACGAAGACGCGGCTGCCCATGCGGAAACCAAACGCCTAGCCTTTCATCATGCGGCTGCATTTTGGGCAATTTGTTGATCAAAATGGTCATTTTCGGCTAATTTGCGCACAATTGGGGCGGGAACCTTCCAAATCTGCCCTGTAGTCAGGTCCAAGGCCTGCCTTGGGAATCCGTTCTTGACGTAGGCTCGTCATAAGTAAAAACTGAGACCACTTTGGGGAAGCCCTAAGACCGCCGGATCAATCCGGCAGTTCAAACCACCCGATAGGGGTGGATCAACAGGATGAGGTATCCATGAAAAAATCTGTACTGTTCGGAACACTTGCGACCGCCGCCCTTGTGGCAGGTGCAGCAAGTGCGACGACGCTTGATGATGTCAAGGCGCGTGGCGTTCTGAACTGTGGCACCAACATAGCACTGACCGGTTTCGCAGCGCCCGACGCTGATGGGAACTATCAGGGCTTTGACGTTGACGTTTGCAAAGCCGTCGCCGCTGCCGTTCTGGGCGACCAGAGCAAGATCAAATATGTGCCGCTGACGGGCGAAACCCGCTTTACCGCGCTCGCCTCGGGCGAAGTTGACGTGCTGGTCCGCAACTCGACCTGGACCTTCTCGCGCGATACCGACCTCAACCTCGATTTTGTCGCGGTGAACTACTATGACGGTCAGGGCTTCATGGTGAAGAAAGACCTTGGCGTATCTTCGGCCAAGGAACTCGACGGCGCCACGATCTGCATCCAGACCGGCACCACGACCGAGTTGAATCTGGCTGACTTCTTCAAAGCCAACAACATCACCTACACGCCGGTCACCGTTGGTGACGACGCCGAAGCGCAGCGCCAGTTCCTGGCCGGTGCTTGTGACGCGTTCACCACCGACGCCTCGGGTCTGGCTTCGACCCGTGCGGTGCTGCCGAACCCGGCCGACTATGTCATCCTGCCGGAAATCATCTCCAAAGAGCCGCTTGGCCCGGTTGTGCGCCATGGCGACAACGCTTGGGGGGACATTGTCCGCTGGACCTATTACGCCTTGGTCGACGCCGAAGAGAAGGGCATCACCAAAGCGAATATCGACGAAGTCGCCGCATCGACCACTGACCCGGAAGTCCGGCGTCTGCTTGGCCTGGAAGGCGACATGGGCAAGATGATCGGCCTCGACAACGAATGGGCCAAGCGTGCCATTGCCGCCAACGGCAACTATGGCGAGATCTTCGAAGCCAACATCGGTGCTTCCACGCCGATCGGTCTGGCGCGCGGACTGAACGCGCTGTGGACCCAAGGTGGCCTGCAATACGCGCCGCCGTTCCGGTAGACTGATCTGACCCCGGGCGCGCCGAAAGGCGCGCCCGAACTCTATCTGCCAACGAACACCTGACGCGGCCTTGCAACAAGGCAAAACCGGATCAGCCGGAGCGCAGGAAAAGGGGAAAATCATGGCATTGGCCGCGGATGCACCGAAACAGAGCTTTCGGCTGGGTATGCTTATCTATGACACGAGGTATCGAGCGATCACCATTCAGGTGATTGTGCTTATCCTTGTCTTGCTGTTTGTCGGCTGGTTGCTGGACAACGCCCGGATGAACCTCGCCCTCAAAGGCAAGGACATCGATTTCAGCTTTCTTTGGCGCCGGGCTGGTTATGACATCGAGCAGAACCTGATCCCCTATACCAACGACAGTTCGCATTTCCGCGCCATTCTGGTCGGGCTGCTGAATACGCTGGTGGTGGCGTTCTTCGGCTGCATCTTTTCGACAGTGATCGGGGTCTTCTTCGGCGTCCTGCGCCTGTCGAAGAACTGGATCGTGTCGCGGATGATGGTGATCTACATCGAGGTCTTCCGCAACGTGCCGCTGCTCTTGTGGATCGTGCTGGTCTATGTGGTGTTTTCCGAAGTCATGCCGCAGCCCAAGGATTTCCGACCCGGGGCCGACGGCGTCGCCAAAGCCTCGATGTGGCTGTGGGATTCGATGGCCATCACCAACCGCGGCACCAACATTCCGGCCCCGCTGTTGACCCGTCCCTTGCCGGACCTTGATACGGCCGCCCTGTCCCTAAACACTTCTCTGTGGTTTGTGATCATCTTGTTCGCAGTGTCGGTCTGGCTGAACCGCAAGATCGTGCAGCAGGCGACCAAGGTCCAGGAGGCCACCGGCATTCGCCCGACAACCTGGTGGAAAAGCCTGCTGATCCTGATCGTCCCGACGGTCGCCGCCTTGGTTCTGATGGGGTTCCATCTGGATTATCCGGTGCTGGCCGGCTTCAACTTCAAAGGCGGCATCAATGTGGCCCATGCCTTCAGCGCCTTGCTGGTGGGTCTGACGCTCTATTATGCCGCGGTCATCGCCGAGACGGTGCGCGCCGGCATCCAGGCCGTGTCGCGTGGCCAATCCGAAGCGGCCTTCGCGCTCGGCTTGCAACCCGGCCGCACGATGAGCTTGGTGATCCTTCCACAGGCCCTGCGGGTGATCATCCCGCCGCTGATTTCGCAATTCCTGTCATTGACCAAGGACACCTCGCTGGGGATCGCGGTCAGCTATCTGGACCTGCGCGGCACCTTGGGCGGCATCACGTTGAACCAGACTGGGCGAGAACTGGAATGCATGATGCTGCTGATGCTCACCTACCTTTTGATCAGCCTGATCATTTCGGCGGTGATGAACGCCTACAACGCCTCTGTCAAACTGAAGGAGCGTTGAGATGAGCGATATTTCCTACGTCCGCGATTCAATGCTGCCACCCTCGGAACCGCCCGGTGCGCAGACAGGTGTCGTGAAATGGATGCGGGAGAACCTATTCTCCGGCCTGTCCAATACCGTGCTGACCCTCGTCGGGGTGGCTGCGATCTACTATTTTCTGCAGTTGGTTCTGCCATGGCTGCTGCATGGTGTGTGGTACGCCAATTCCCTCTCCGAATGTCGCAGCATCATCGCGGAAAACTACGGACCCAATGCCAGCGGCGCCTGCTGGGCGGTGATCCGGCTGCGGTGGTATCAATTCGTCTTTGGCTTCTACCCGCCGGAATTGTGGTGGCGGCCAACGCTGAACTTTGCCCTGTTGTTCGTCGCCCTTGCCCCGGCACTGTTTTCCGACAATCTCCGGATGGTCCGGATCATGGTCGGGGTTGTGGCAGCGCTTTATCTGCTGGCGCTTGTGTGCCTGTCGACCACGCCGCTGATCTTTGTGGTGACGGCAGTTCTTATCGCGGCCCTGTTTGGCGTGTCCGTTGTCGCGCCGATGCAGCTGATCTGGGTGACCTTGCTGTTCCCCTTCATCACCATCTATCTGTTGTGGGGCGGTTCGGTCTGGTCATCGGCGATGGGGCTGGCTGGCTTCGGCGTGCTGGCCGTGGTCTACCGGCTGACCAACGACCGTCTCGGCGTTGTCGTCGCGACCGGTGTTGGCGTTGTAGCGGCCATCCTGTGGTGGATTTTCCTTGCCGGGCCGGTTGCGGGCGGTTTGGCCAGCGTGCTGGCCTTCCGGCTGGAGCCGATGGACAGCGACCGTTTTGGTGGCTTCCTGCTGGCCTTCGTGATCGGGGTGTCGTCGATCTCGATTTCGCTGCCGATCGGCATTCTGCTGGCGCTTGGCCGTCAGTCGGACATGCTGCTGATCCGTTCGCTGTCGATCGGCTTCATCGAGTTTGTCCGCGGTGTGCCGCTGATCACCATGCTGTTCACCGCTTCGCTGCTGCTGGGCTACTTCCTGCCGCCGCAAACCAACTTTGACCTGATCCTGCGGGTTGTCATCCTCGTCACCTTCTTCGCGGCGGCCTATAATGCCGAGGTGGTGCGCGGCGGGCTGGCGGCTCTTGCGCGCGGTCAGTATGAAGCGGCAGATGCGCTTGGTCTGGACTATTGGCAGGCGCAGCGGCTGATCATCATGCCGCAGGCGCTGAAGGTCGCCATCCCCGGCATCGTGACCAACTTCATCGGGCTGTTCAAGGATACCACGCTGGTGAACTTTGTCGGCCTGCGTGATCCCTTGATCGGCATCACGGCTGTCGTGCGGTCGGATCTCGACTGGAAGGGCATCTACTGGGAGCCCTACATCTTCGTCGGCGGCGTCTTCTTCCTCGCCTGCTATGGCATGTCCCGTTATTCGATGTATCTCGAGCGGAAGCTCAAGACCGATCACCGTTAAGGAGCCCTCAGATGGCAACTGCTGAAAACAACATGGCCGTGTCGGACGAAGTCGCCGTTCAGATCACCGGCATGAACAAGTGGTACGGGACTTTCCACGTGCTGCGCGATGTCAACATGACGGTGCAACGCGGCGAGCGGATCGTGATCTGCGGGCCGTCGGGGTCGGGCAAATCCACCCTGATCCGCTGCATCAACCGGCTGGAGGAACACCAGCAGGGTCAGATCATCGTCGACGGCACAGAACTGACCTCGGACCTGAAGAACATCGACAAGGTGCGCTCGGAGGTCGGGATGGTGTTCCAGCATTTCAACCTCTTCCCGCATCTGACCATTCTGGAAAATCTGACCCTCGCCCCGATCTGGGTGCGCAAGATCCCGAAGAAGGAGGCCGAGGAAACCGCGATGTACTTCCTCGGCAAGGTCAAGATCCCCGAGCAGGCCCACAAATATCCCGGCATGCTGTCGGGTGGCCAGCAACAGCGCGTCGCCATCGCGCGGTCCCTATGCATGAAACCGCGGATCATGCTGTTTGACGAGCCGACCTCGGCGCTTGACCCCGAGATGATCAAAGAGGTGTTGGACACCATGATCGAATTGGCGCAGGAGGGCATGACCATGCTCTGCGTGACCCATGAAATGGGCTTTGCCCAGGCGGTGGCGAACCGGGTCATCTTCATGGACCAGGGCCAGATCGTCGAACAGAACGAACCGAAGGAGTTCTTCAACAATCCGAAATCGGACCGGACCAAGCTGTTCCTGTCGCAGATCCTCGGACATTGACGGTGCGTGCAGGTCTGGGGCTGGCTGCGGCGTTTGTGGCTGTGCCGGCCCTTGCCGACGTCGACGTGCCGCGCCGGGCCGATTGCCTGCTGGTGGTGGAGGGGTCCGAACTGATCCGGGGCCCCTGCACCTTCACAGCGCTCGATACCGATGGCTGCTTCACCATCGCAGGCCTGAACGGCAAGTGGTTCGCATACGTCCTGGTGGACCGCCCCGGCCATGCGCAGGGCTATTGGAACGGCACGCCCTTCGCGGGACATGCCCACGATCCGCTTGGGGCCCTTCACCGCGAAGATGCGTGCTGGGTCAATGACACGGCATCGGTCTGCGCCTGGTAGCGCTCAGGCCACCACTTCACGCGGAACGATGAAATCAACCGTGGCGGCCTGACCAAAGGCCGCCTCGGCCCAGCTGCCGGTCATGAAATCGCAGACCAGCGTGGCGCCGGTCGGATAGCGGCTGAAATCGGCATGGATTGGCGGGCGCGCGACCAGACGGCCGGCAAACTCCGCAATGCCGGGATTATGCCCGATGATCATTACACAGTCCTCGGTCGCATGGCGCAGCACCGCCAGCATGACATCCGGCCCGGCATGATAGAGCGCCGGCTTCAGGTTCAGTGTCGGGGTGCCGGGCAGGGCGGGCGCCAGACCTGACCAGGTCTTGCGGGTGCGCAGCGCATCCGAACACAGCACCTCATCGGGCACATAGCCGCGCGACGCCAGCCAGACGCCCAGTTCGGCCGCCGCCGCCTTGCCGCGTTCATTCAGGGGTCGGTCGTGATCGGGGGTGGTGGGGTCGTCCCAGCTCGATTTGGCATGGCGGGTCAGGATCAGACGCTTCATCGGTGGAACTGCCTCATATGATAGGCTGACTGTTCCGGCATCCTTGCATAGCCAAGGGATACGGGGCAAGAGCCACGCACCAGGCAGCCTTTTGTCATGCAATCCTGCCCCGCCGGGCTGTCCAGAAAGCTGTGACACCGTGGCACGTCATAGCCGGCTCCGGTGAGCGCTTCGACGGGGCAAACGGTCAGACAGGGCTTCGCACAGTCATCACAGGGTCGCACGGGCGGCACGGGCAGCTCCAGCGCCTCCTTCATGGCAAGCGCCCCACGGAAGCTGACATATAGTCCCTGCTTGCCATGGACCAGCAGCTTGACCGGGCTTTCCCAGATCGACCCGGTTCGCAGCGCCCAGCTGTAGAACGGCTGATAGGGTGGCCCGCCGAAGGGGAACACTGCCTTTGCGCCCAGATCACAAGCCAGACCGCCAACCACCCGCCGCGACCAGCGGTCGACGGGATCCGGCTGACCCCACTCGGCCGACGCTGTAAGGTCTGCCCAGAACCCGGGCTCACGCGGGCCCAGCATCAGCAGTGTCCTGGTACCCTTTGGCAGGCTGGGGTCGTCCTTGCACAGAAAGCCGCCAAGCACCTCAAGATGCCGTTCAGCCGCCTGCGTCGAAATGGTCTGATACACGCCGCCCCTCCCGATTGCACCTTTCAAAATACTCCCGCCAGAGGCAGCAACCTCGCCAAAAGCCCCGCCAGACGGAAGATTTGCGACCGGCTACCGGCGGACCCGCGGTTTGATCCGCGGCACAGTCGAGCGGATCTGGCTGCCAGCCCCGTGGTCGGTGAACAGCTCCAGAATGCAGGCATTGGGGATACGCCCGTCCAGAATGGTCACCGCGCGGGTCCCGGCCTCCAGAGCCATCAGTGCGGTTTCGGTCTTGGGGATCATGCCGCCCGAGATGACGCCATCGGCGGTCATCCGGCGAATTTCTTCCGGCGTGATCTGGGTCATCACCTCACCCGCCGCATTTTTCACTCCGGGTACATCGGTCAAAAGCAGCAAACGGTCGGCCTGCAGCGCCCCGGCAATCGCCCCGGCCGCCGTGTCGCCATTGACGTTGAACGTCTCATTGTCAGCCATGCCCGTGGCCACCGGGGCCACCACCGGGATGATCCCGGCATTGTAGAGGTCGCGCAGCACCTGGACATTCATCTCAACCGGACGGCCCACGAAGCCGAGTTCCGGGTCATCGGCGACGCAGACCATCATGTCATCGTCCTTGCCGGAAATCCCGACCGCCCGGCCACCGGCATCCATGATCGCCTGCACGATGCGCTTGTTGACCAGCCCGGACAGGATCATTTCCACCACCTGCACAGTGGCCTTGTCGGTCACCCGCTTGCCACGGACAAACTCGGACTTGATGCCCAGTTTGGCCAGCATCTCATTGATCATCGGCCCGCCGCCATGGACCACCACCGGGTTGACCCCGACCTGCCGCATCAACACGACATCGCGGGCAAATTCGGCCATCGCGGCATCGTCCCCCATCGCATTGCCGCCGAATTTCACGACCACAACCGCACCGCTGAAGCGCTGCAGATACGGCAGCGCCTCGGACAACATCTTGGCAGTGGAGATTGCGTCGGCCATGGTTAAGGTCTGCTGCTTCATGTTAGCCTCCGAAAGGGGCGAAAAGGGAAACCGGGACGCAATACGGCTTTTGACCCCCCATGCCAAGCGGCAATTGCCATCCAATCCTTCAAGGGAAATGACATCTCCATGACCGACCATCAGGCCGAGCCGAAAACCCTGCTGCTGACCGGCGCTTCGCGGGGCATCGGTCATGCGACGGTGAAACGGTTCGAGGTGGAGGGTTGGCGGGTTCTGACCTGTTCGCGCCATCCGTTCGACCCGCGCTGCCCGTGGCCGAACGGGGAGGACAGCCATATCCAGGTCGACCTTGCCAGTCCCGACAAGACCATGGCTGCCATTGCCGAGATCAAAACCAAGCTGAACGGCCGCCTGCACGCCTTGGTCAACAATGCGGGGATTTCGCCCAAAGCCCCTGAGGGTGGGCGGCTGAATACCCTGGACACCGATCTGCGGACCTGGGGCCAGGTGTTCCACGTCAACTTCTTCGCGCCCATCGTGCTGGCGCGTGGCTTGAAGGACGAATTGTCCGCCGCACGCGGTTCGGTCGTCAACGTCACCTCGATTGCCGGCATCCGGGTGCATCCGTTTGCCGGGGCCGCCTATGCGACGTCGAAGGCTGCTCTGGCGGCGCTGACCCGGGAAATGGCGCATGATTTCGGGCCTTTGGGGGTGCGGGTAAACGCCATCGCGCCGGGTGAGATCAACACCGCCATTCTGTCCCCCGGCACCGACAAGATCGTCGAACAACTGCCGCTGCGCCGCTTGGGCAGCACGTCAGAAGTCGCCGATGCGATCTGGTTTCTATGTTCTGATCAGTCCGGCTACATTTCTGGCACCGAGATCGAGGTCAACGGCGGGCAGCACGTCTGACCGTCAGACCATCGTGGCGATAACCGCTCTCAGGGTTTCAATCCCCTCGCCCTTTTCCGACGAGGTGACGATGATTTCCGGATAGGCCGCGACATGGGCTGCCAAAGCGCCCTTGACCTGCTCGATCACCGCCAGCTTTTCGGTTTGCGAGATCTTGTCCACCTTGGTCAACACGACCTGAAAGGTCACCGCAGACCGGTCCAGCAATTTCAGGATCTCGTCATCGACCTCCTTGATGCCGTGGCGCGCGTCGATCAGCACAAAGGCCCGGCGCAGGTTCTGCCGCCCCGCCAGATAGCTTTTCAAGAGTGCCTGCCATTTGGCGACAATCGCCAACGGGGCCTCGGCATAGCCATAGCCGGGCAGGTCGACCAGATAACGCTCTTCTCCCAAAAGGAAGAAGTTGATCTCCTGCGTCCGCCCCGGGGTGTTTGAGGCGCGCGCGAGGTTCTTGCGGTTGGTCAAGGCATTGATCAGGCTGGACTTGCCGACGTTCGAGCGGCCGGCAAAACACACCTCCAGCCGGTCGGCAGGCGGCAGGCCGGACATAGCGACCACGCCCTTCAGAAACTCCACCGGCCCGGCAAACAAAAGCCGGCCCAACTCGCGTGGGCCGTCTTCCGGTTCATCCGCCAGCGTGAACTTGACGCCGTCACTCATTTCTTGGGCTTGGTCGTCGAGTTGGCTGCCACAGGTTTTGCGACGGCCGTCGCCCCCTTGCGGAAGATATTGTTGAACAACTCCGGGCGTTTGCCATGGCTCCACATGATCAGATACTGCTGGGTGAAGGTGATGGTGTTGTTGGTGATCCAATAGAGCACCAGACCCGAGGCGAAGCGGCCCAGCATGAACATGAACACCCAGGGCATCCAGGCAAAGATCTGGCCCTGCACCGGGTCGGCCGGAGCCGGGTTCAGCTTTTGCTGGAACCACATCGAGATGCCGAGCATGATTGGCAGCAAGCCGATGAAGATCGTCGCCAGCATGGTGCCATGCTCTGGCCCGGGCCACGGAAACAGCCCGAAGAAGTTCAGCAGCGAGGATGGGTCGGGCTGTGACAGGTCGTTCAGCCAGCCGACGAACGACGACTGGCGCAGTTCGATGGTGACGAAGATCACCTTGTACAGGCTGAAGAAGATCGGGATCTGCGGCAGGATCGGCAGACAGCCTGCCGCCGGATTGACCTTCTTTTCCTTGTACAGCGCCATCATGTCGCGCTGCAGCTTTTGCTTGTCGTCGCCGGCCTTTTCCTTCAGCGCCTCCAGCTCCGGCTGCAGTTCCTTCATCCGCGCCATCGAAACCGAGGATTTGTAGACCAGCGGGAACACCAGCAATTTCAGGATGAAGGTCAGCGCGATGATCGACAGACCCATGTTGCCGATGATGCCGTGCAGCCAGTGCAGCAGGCCGAAGATCGGTTTGGTCAGGAAGAAGAACCAGCCCCAGTCGATCGAATCGATGAACCCGGCAATCTGCGGACGGTTGGTGTCGACCCGGTCGCCCAGCAGATATTCATACCAGTTCGGTTCGTTCTGGTAGTTATGGATGGTTTCCCATTCCTTTGCCCCGGCGAACATCTGCACCGAACTGGTTTCGGTCGCACCGGGGGCGATCGACATCACCGGCTGGCGCACTTCGACCTGATAGATATCGGTGGTCGGGGTGTATTTGGTGACGGCGGTAAAGGCCTTGCCCTGCTCCGGGATCAGCGTGGTCATCCAGTAATGGTCGGTAAAGCCGATCCAGCCATCCGTGGTGGCATCGACGCTGTCGCCCTTGGCGCCTTCGAAATCGGCGAGGCCCTTCATGGCGGAATACTTGCTTTCCTCCAGGATGCCATCGGTGCGGCGGATCAGACCCTCATGGACGACATAGATATTCTCCAGCTTCGGCAAGCCGTGACGGGCAATTACCCCTATCGGGGCAAGGTTGGCGGTGCTGGAGCCGGTGTTGTCCACCTTGTCGCTGATGGTGAACATGAAATTGGCGTCAACCGCGATGGTTCGCGTAAAGGTCAGTCCCTTGTTGTTGGCCCAGGTCAGTGTGATCGGGTGATCAGGGGCCAGCGTCCCGCTTTCCGCCTGCCACAGCGTGTCATAGCCCGGCACATCCGCTGTCGTCAGCCCCTCGCCCGGTCGAAAGCCAAACACCGCGTAATAGGCGGGCCCCGATCCGACCGGCGTCAGCAATTCGACATTCGGCGACTTCGGGTCGACCGTCTCGCGGTAGGTTTTCAGCGACAGGTTGTCAAATCGGCCGCCCAGCATGGAGATCGAGCCGAACAGTTTGGGGGTGTCCAGCGTCACGCGCGGGGCATCGGCGGCCGGGGTGGCGGTCAGCGCAGTTGCCGCCGCGGTCGCATCCGTCGTGGTCGCCGGCGTGGCCGTCGCCGGAGCGCTGCCGTCAGCAGGCAGGGCGTTCAGCCCCTCGGTCTGCGGGGCCGGGGCCGGAAACCAGCTGGGAAACAGCATGGGTCCGGCCACGAACCATCCCAGGATCACCAGGAAACTGAGAACGGTGGCAAGGATGAGATTCTTGTTTTGATCGTCCATGGGGACAGCTGCCGCCTTTGTGCAATATCAGCGGTCGTTCAACAGAAGGGGGCGGCAAAGGTCAAGCGGTTTTGGCCCTTATCCGGGTGGATGCGCCAAGATGACCCGACAAAACACCAAGGATTGAAGGGGCGGGCCGGTCGCCGCCGAAATTGCCCCACTTAACCAGGCCCGGCAATTTCGGCGCCGACTCGGTGGCCCGCAAGATACATGGGTCATGCGTCATCAATGCGACCCGAAATCCGTGGACTGATGGGCATCGAACCTCTGGCCGTGGCCATACTGCCGGTCACCCACAACGTGCCTGATCTAGGTCGCTCGTTTGCCGATGCGTGGCGTGCCGCTCAGCCGGGCAAGGTGGCGTGAAATCCAGTCCATGGTTTCATCCACCGGCATCGGTCGCGCAATGCCAAAGCCTTGCACATGCCGACATCCCAGTTGCGCCATCATGGCGTGTTCGCCGGGGGTTTCCACGCCTTCGGCGACGGTTTCCATCCCAAGCTGTTCGGCCATCGACAGGATCGCCGAGACGATCTTCTGCTGTTCGCGGTCCTCATCCACCTTGGTGACAAAGGACCGGTCGATCTTGATTCGCCGCACCGAAAATCGCCGGATCGAGGTGATCGAGGCGTTGCCGGTGCCAAAGTCGTCAAGATCCACTCCGCAGCCCATCTGGGCGATGGCTGCGATATTGGCCACCACCACATCATTGGACGCGTCGGCGACGACGGTCTCCAGAATCTCGACCGTCAAGCGGTCCGGGGTCAGATCGAACCGGTCCAGTTCCCATTTCAATTTGCTGGCCAGACCGGGACCGCGCAGTTCGGTCTTGGAAAAATTCACCGCAACGGTCGGAACCTTGTGGCCCGCCTTGTCCCAGCGGCTGACCGCCAAAAGCGCATTGTAAACCATCACTTCGCCCAGTCTGCCGCTTAGCCCGCAGTCTTCGATGGCGGGCAGAAACTCCAGCGGCGGGATCAGGCCGCGCACCGGGTGATACCACCGGGCCAAAGCCTCAAACCCGCTGATGGCCCCGGTGTCGGTTGAAATCTGCGGCTGAAAATGGGCACGGATCTGGCCTTCATCTAAAGCCGCCTCCAACTCTTCGCGCAGCGCGTCGCGATCAGCCCGTGTCCGGGTCATGTCCGCGGAATAGACGCGGATCGCCCCCGGTCCGTTGCGCAACGCATCATCCGCCGCAACCTGCGCGGCGTCCAGCAACGCAGCCCCCCCTAGCGCCGGAGCCTGCTCGCCCATGCAGAACCCGATCGAGCAGGTCACGTAGATCCGTGCACCGTTCAGGCTGATCGGGGTGGACAGGGCGGACTGCATCCGGGCGGCAATCTGAATGGCACTTTCAAGATCGAGGCGACGCACCTTGCCGAGGGCCACCGCAAAGCCGCCGCCCTCCAACCGCGCGACGATGTCGCCGGTGCGCAGCGTGGCGCAGACCCGCTCGGCGCAGCGCGCCAGAATTTCGGCCTGTGCGGCCCGGCCATGGCGATCCAGCAGGCTGGGCGCATCATCGAACTGGATGACGATGCAGGCCGTGGTCATGCCGTTGACCGGAGTATCGCGCAGGATTTCGTCCATCATGGTGACGATTTGCGGTCGCAGGGCCAATCCGGTCAGCGAATCCGGCACGCCGACGCCTGCGCCGCCCGAGGGGAAACGCAACGCACCCCCGGCGGCAAAAAGCAAAGGCGCCGCAAGGGCGGTCAGCACCAGCATCCGTTCGCCCCCAAACCAGAATGCGGCGAGGGTTGCGGCCGGGATGAACACCATCAGTTCGGGCCGGCGAAATAGTGTCATCCCCCAGTGAAGGGCCTGTCTTGCACGGATCGAAGTTGGCATGGCCATGCGTGAAGTCCCCCAAACGCCATAGTCCCCGGACTATCCATGCAACCTAGGAAAACATCTTGACCCGAAGGTTAACCTTGCCGATCAAATTACGGCGAATTTTTCGGATCGGCGCAGACAAGGCCCGCAAAGTCGAACAGTTTGGGGTCGGCCAGATGCGAGGGGCGGACATTCATCAGCGACCGGAACATGATGTTCCGTCGCCCCGGCGTCCGTTCTTCCCACTGGTCCAGCAGTTTCTTGACCTGCGCCCGCTGCAACCCGTCCTGACTGCCGCAGAGGTCGCAAGGGATGATCGGGTAGGCCATCGCGGTCGAGAAGGCCTCGCAATCGGCTTCGGCAACCAGGGCGAGGGGGCGGTAGAGGAACAGGTCGCCGTCCTCGTTCAACAGCTTTGGCGGCATCGCTGCGAGGCGGCCGCCGTGGAACAGGTTCATGAAGAACGTCTCTAGTATGTCATCGCGGTGGTGGCCGAGGACGACGGCGGAGCAGCCCTCTTCCCGGGCGATGCGGTAGAGGTTGCCGCGGCGGAGGCGTGAACAGAGCGAGCACATCGTGCCGCCAGGGGGGATCTTGTCCATCACCACGGAATAGGTGTCGCGGTAGTCGATGCGGTGGGGGACGCCCATGCGGTGCAGGAACTCGGGCAGGACGGTGGCGGGGAAGCCGGGCTGACCCTGATCGAGGTTGCAGGCCAACAGGTCGACCGGCAGCAGGCCGCGCCACTGGAGTTCGTGGAGGATTGCCAGCAGGGTATAGCTGTCTTTGCCGCCCGACAGGCAGACCAGCCATCGCGCGCCGCGTTCGATCATGCCGTAGGTCTCGGTCGCCTCGCGGACCTGGGCAACCAGCCGTTTGCGCAGCCTTCTGAACTCGGCCGTCGCGGGGGCGTTCTGGAACAGAGGATGGATCGGGTCATCGTCTAGCATGGCGGTTTCCGGGCGAGTTGGCTGGAATGTGGTAGGCTGAATTTGGCCTGCAAAGCA
>JBDTQR010000073.1:0-19069 GCA_039932095.1 bacterium
CGCCCGGCCGCCAAAGCCGCCGCCGCAGGTTCGATGGTCAACCGGAACTCATAACACCTTTGCAAATCGGCAATCGTCTCCAGCGGCTGAAACGCCAGCGGCTTCGGCACGACCGAGGTGCTGATGTAACTGCCAGAGCCCTGCCGCGACGTCACCAGCCCCTCATCGCGCAGCCGCTTCAACGCCGACCGGATCACCGGGCGCGACACGTCGAACTGTTCGGCCATGGCGTTTTCGCCCGGCAGGCGTTCATCCTCGGCAAACTCGCCATTGGCAATCGCCCGGCGAATGCTGTCATAAACCACATCGGCCAACAGCATGGCGCGCGGCCGCTCGGTCACCCCGGCTGACCGGCCCTCAAGGGCGGGATCGGATTTGTTCATCTTGTCTGCCTCACGCCCGGAGATCGTCATATCAGCCGGCTCAACACATCATATGCACCGAAGCCGCCGGATTTGGTAAGAATAAGCGGTGCGTCGGGGAAATCCAGCGGTTGACACAGCGGCAGGCCCGGCTCGGCCTCGCCCAGCACCCGCAAGACGCCAATCTGCATCCTGTCCAGCACCGCCGCCGCCGTTTCTCCTCCGGTCAGCACCAGAGAGGCACAGCCGGGCACGATCTGCCGCACAAAACCGTCCGCCAGAGCCGCCGCCGCCGCCGCAGGATCACAGGGCACCGCTCCGGGCACCGCCTGCATGATCCGGATCTCGCCGCCCGTCGGCCCAACACCCACCCCGTTCGGTGCGGCGAGATAAACCGCATCTGGAAAGACCCGCCGCAAGTCTTCGACCTGCGCAAGCGTGATCGGATCGCGCGAGCCAATCGCAAAGCCCACAGGATGGGGCAGGGCCAGCCCCGGCACCTGCCGACCGGCGGCCATTCGCCGCGCAAGGCTTGCCGTCAACCCGCGCGCCCCCACCAGTAGCGTATCGCCACCGGCAACCGCCAACATGTCGTCAATCTGCAAGTCAGTCTTGGCATCCGGCACCTGAACCTGCAGCCAAGGGTAATTTGACAAGCTGTCCGCAACCCGGACCGGTTGCGCCACGCCAATGCCACGCAGCAAACCGCCCGACACGATGCGGCCCATTTCAGGGATCGCCGGACAGATCAGCACGTTGTCCAAGCCCCGCAGCCGCGCCAACACCGCCACTTCCGCGCCGACATGACCCTTCAGCCGCGAGTCGATCTTCTTGATGACCTGCGGCACCCCCGCCAGCATCTCGGCCACCAACTGGCTGACAGCAATCGCAGATTCCTCCGCCAACTCGCGCGAACCGGTCGACACCGCCAGAATATCCGCTGCCTGAGCCAGCGCGGCCGCCAGATGAGAGGGCCCGGTCGCTACCACACAGCGCAACCCGGCATTGGCAAAGGGTGCCACCGCATCCAATGCCCCGGTCAGGTCATCCGCAACCACCGCAATCCGCAAATCAGCCATCTTTTTCCTGTCCACTTGACCTGCAGACTAGAGTTTCACATGTAAACATGCAATATATTTGTAAATCTGTGCTGTCCTTGACGCAGCGCCCCTTCGCCAGCTATCGGAGCCAGCATGGACCTGTTCTCACCCGCCGTTCTGACCCTGCTGTTTCAGGTCGTCGCCATCAACGTCGTGCTGTCCGGCGACAATGCCATCGTCATCGGCATGGCGGCGGCGGGTCTGCCACGCGACATGCGCGCCAAGGTCATCCTGATCGGCATCGCAGCTGCCACCGTGCTCCGCGTCATCTTCGCCGTGGTCGCGGTGGAACTGCTGGAGATCACCGGCCTGCTCTTGGCGGGCGGTCTGCTGCTGTTGTGGATCTGCTGGAAAATGTGGCGCGAGTTGCGTGACAGCCATGCCGCGCCGGATTGCACCCCAAATGTGGGCGATGACAACAGCTTCGCGCCGGGTCGCAAAAGCTTTACCGCAGCCGCCTGGCAGATCGTCGTGGCCGATGTTTCGATGAGCCTCGACAATGTGCTGGCGATGGCCGGGGCATCGCGTGACCATCCGATGGTCCTGATCTTCGGTCTCATCCTGTCGGTTGTGCTGATGGGCCTTGCCGCCAATCTGGTGGCTAACCTGCTGAACCGTTTCCGCTGGCTCGGCTATGTCGGGCTGGTCATCATCCTGTTCGTCGCGTTGGAGATGATCTGGCGCGGCCTGCTTGACGTGGCACCGGTTGTCACCGCCTCCCTTGGCTGAGGTCGCCCTTGATTAGTTGACGATGGCAAGTATACTGCTTGTCATTGTCAAATAACAGGCACACAATGCCCGACCCGAAAACCGTCAATGCAGTCCGCGCTTTCAACCGGTTCTACACCAGGCAGATCGGTCTGCTGGACGCGTCTTATCTGCAATCCGGCCTGACACTGATCGAGGCGCGGCTGATCTTCGAACTCGCCACATCCGCCGCCCGCCCCGGCGATCTGGCCCGCGATCTGGGGGTCGATGCCGGCTACCTCAGCCGCCTGATTGTCCGGTTCGAACGCAAGGGTCTGGTGACCCGGCGCAAGGGGCTGAACGACAAGCGCAGCTGGACCATTTGTCTGTCCGATGCCGGACGGGTGCTGTTCGACCAGCTCGACAAGACCTCGTCCCGCGACATCGCTGCGATGCTGCAACCCAGCCAGACCGCGCCCTTGTTGGCCGCCATGCAAGCGATCCGGACCCAACTCGACCCCGCCAAGGCCGCAGCCACCCTGCGCCCGTTGGAGACTGGCGACCTCGGCTGGATCGCTCATCGTCAAAGCCTGCTTTACGCCGCCGAATATGGCTGGGATCAGGGCTATGAGGCGCTGATTTCCCGTATCCTCTCGGAATACCACGCCAATTTCAAACCCAGCCGCGAAAACGCCTGGATCGCCGAAGCGCATGGCACGGTCGTCGGTTCGGTTTTTTTGGTCCGCGAAACCGACGACACCGCCCGCCTGCGCCTGCTCTATGTCGAGCCATCGGTGCGCGGCCACGGTCTTGGCCACCGCCTCGTTACCGAATGCACCGACTTTGCTCGCGCCGCTGGCTACCGCGACATGGTGCTATGGACCCAGAACAACCTGACCGCCGCCCGCAAGATCTATGCCGCTCAGAGCTGGCAGCTGACCAAGACCGAGCCGCATCACAGCTTCGGCGTCGATCTGGTGG
Organism: bacterium; assembly: GCA_039932095.1. Classification (GTDB taxonomy): domain Bacteria; phylum Pseudomonadota; class Alphaproteobacteria; order Rhodobacterales; family Rhodobacteraceae; genus Stagnihabitans. The sequence continues at coordinate 3,131 of JBDTQR010000073.1, forward strand.
GTGAGACGTGGCGGCTGGCGCTATGACCGCCGGTACCTGATCCCGCGCGCCAGCCAGCAGCCCAAGGTCAGCCCGGTCACCACCCCGGCCTCGCGCTCCACCACCACCGTCCAGTCGCCGGGCGGCGAGGCATCCATCGAACGCCGCGTCGTAATGATCCAGACATCCTTGGCCACCGGATACATCCGCTCCACCGGCCCGCGCCCCAGCAAACCCTCGAACCCGGCATGGGCGGCCCCGTCGCCGCCGCCAATTTCCAGCCAGGCCTCCATTTCGTCCGACCAATAGCGCCCGGCAATCCCGGCGACACCGCAGTGGCCCTGCGGCAGCAAAGCGCGACACAAAACCTCCCGGTTCTCGTCAGTCCGTCGCATCAGCAGGGCATCGCCCTGCCGCTCAACACTGACACTCCTGGACCGCGCGACACCGTCGGCACCCAGCTTCAACCGCGCCGGCGTTGTCGCATAATGCAGCGTCACAGCGCCATCTTCCGGCACCGTCCGCACCAGCAGCCCATCAGCCTCATCCAGCCAAAGACCCGACCAGCCTTCAGGGGCCACGGCCTCCTCGGTTGACACATGGGCCAGGGCCGCCTCAATCAAACCCCAAGCCGCCGTCGCCGCATCAGCCTCATGGTTGAACATCACCACCACGGACAGCCGCTCCGATGCCACATGCCGCCGGTGCGCCCGAAAGCCGCGCAGCGCCCCCCCATGGCCCGTCGTGCCCCGCCCGGCAACCACTGCATGCGACAGCCCGTTGCCATAGATGGCCTTGCTGCCGTCACTGAACTGCGGCGGTACAGACAGCCGGTTATAGATCCCTGCCGGGTCACCGCGTGAGGCGTCGATGTAACATTCCCACGCCAGCATATCGTCCAGCGAGGCCGAAATCCCGGCATCCCCCGCCCACCAGATGCCATTTTGGGCGGGCAGAAAGCCGATGCTGTCATTACCCTCATAGCCCACCACGCCATCGGCGTTGTGCCGTGCGTCAGGCAGCAACACCGCCGTTTCCATGCCCGCCGACACAAAGACCTTATCGTGCAGCAGCGCGCCAAGCTCCTGCCCGCTGGCCCGCTGAATAAGCTCGCCCAGAATGCGGAAGTTGTTGTTGCAATAGGAATAGCTGGTGCCGGCGGCAAAATGCCCGGTCTTCATCCGCGCCAACATCGGCAAGGCATCCGACCGGCGAAACTCCTGCTCGGGAAACGCGCCCTGCAACACGGTCAGCGCCCAATAATCGCGCAGGCCCGACTGGTTGTCGGCCAGTTGCTGCACCGTCGGCAGCACCCCCATGAGCTTCGGCAGATAATCGGCCACGAACGGGTCCAGCAGGGCAGGCGCCTGATCCAGCAACAGCGCACAGGTAAACTGCTTGCTGATCGAACAGATCGGCAGCCGGGTTTCCGCCGTCATCGCCAGCCGCTTCGCCATATCGGCATGGCCCCAGACCCGCCGCGCAATCACCTTGCCGTCCTTGACGACCCCCGCCACCCCACCGGGCCCCTTGTAGCGCTGCGGCAACTGGTCAAGTGCGAGGCCCAGACCCGACTCCAAATTCCCTGTCATGACGCAGCGCCGCCGATCCGCCGCATCGTATCGATCGACCGCCGGGCAAACCGGGTCCAGTCGCTCGGCAGATCATGCTCCACCACCATCAACTGCGCCCCCGCCGCGACCGAGGCATCCCACAGCACCTGCCAATCCAGCACCCCATGGCCCAGATCGGCAAAGCCCTTCTCGTCCAGACAAGTACCTGCCGCGGCGACATCCTTGACATGCACCGCCGGAATCCGCCCGTGATATTTCCGCAGGAACGGCAGCGGGTCTGCCCCGCCCACCACCATCCAGGCCAGGTCCGGCTCAAACGGCACGCTTTCGCCCAACAGATGGTCAATCGGATAGCTGCCATCTGGCAGCGGGATCATCTCGAAATCATGGTTGTGATAGGCAAAGCTGATCCCCAGCGCCGCCATGTCCTTGGTGATCTCAGCCAGACGCGCGCCAAATGCCTGCCAGCCGGCAACATCCGTTGGCCGGTCCTCCGGGTTGATCCAGGGGCAGACGGCCAGCGTCATCCCGAACTTGCCAGCAATCGCGGCCACCATGCCGGGGTGATCCTCGAACAGGTCCAGCGTGAAATGCCCCGACTTCGATGTCAGCCCATAGTGCATAAGCAACGCCACATAGTCATTCAGCGCCGCCATATCCTCCGGTGGACCAAAGAAGAACGGCTGTACATCGGTATAGCCCAACCCGGCCAGCACCTCTAGCTGCTCGCCCAGCGTGCCTGCGGCGCGCGACGAAAACATCTGGAACGAAAGATCATTGTTCGGGATCATGGCCGCCTCCTGCGCTCGGCCAATCATCAACCGCCTGCCCGCCACCTGCAAGCCCAACAACCATTTGCCTCGGGTCGCCAAAGCGCTAGCCTGACACATGAAGGAGACAACCATGAAAATGAACCGCCTCGGCCAATCCGGCCTGAAAGTGTCAGAGCTTTGCCTCGGCTGCATGTCCTTCGGCGACCCTGATCGCGGTGGCCACCCCTGGACTCTTGACGCCGCCCGATCCGAACCGCTGCTGCGTCAGGCCTATGAGGCCGGGATCAATTTCTTCGATACCGCCAATGTCTATTCCGACGGCTCGTCCGAGGAGATCCTCGGCAACACCCTGTGGAAACTGGCCCGCCGGGATGAGATTGTGCTCGCGACCAAAGTCCATGGCACGATGCTTGCCGAACCCCAGATGCGCGGCTTGTCGCGCCGCAGCATCATGCACAACATCGACGCCAGCCTGCGGCGGCTGAAGACCGACCATGTCGACCTCTACCAGACCCATCGCTGGGACAATGATACCCCGATCGAGGAAACCATGGCGGCCCTCCACGATGTGGTCAAATCCGGCAAGGCCCGCTACATCGGCGCCTCGACAATGTGGGCCTGGCAATTCGCCAAGGCGCAAGAGGTCGCGCGCCGCCATGGCTGGACGCCGTTCATCGCGATGCAGAACCAGATCAGTCTGCTCTACCGCGAAGAAGAACGCGAGATGATCCCACTATGTCGCGCCGAGGGCGTCGGCCTGATACCGTGGAGCCCGATTGCCCGCGGCCGGCTCGCCCGGCCGGCCGGGGCCGAGACCGCCAGAGCCACGCAGGACGCCTACGGCAAGTTCCTGTTTGACCGCAGCGCCGAGGCTGACGCCAAGGTCATCGCCGCGGTCCAGAGCCTTGCCGCCGACCTCGACCGCCCGATGGCGCAGGTCGCACTGGCGTGGGTCCGCCATAAACCCGGCGTGACCGCTCCGATCATCGGCATCACCAAACCAGCACAGCTGCAAGACGCCGTCGACGGCCTGTCGCTGACCCTGACGACAGAGCAGATGGCGGTGCTGGAGGCTGCTTATATCCCGCATGCCTCCCTTGGTCAGGACTGACCGTCGTAAGAAAGTCACAACCTGTGACCTCACCTGTTGCAACTTATGGCTTTGCTTCACTTCTTTGCCTATCGTGATCTGACGCGCCCTCCCTGCCAGGACCCAACGCCAGATGATTCGCTCTGCCCTCTTCGCCGCCGTGATCGCGGTCCTGCCGCTGAGCGCGCAAGCCGATGACCGTGTCACGCTCGGCTGGGGCCGGATGTTTGACAATGACGCCCTGGGCGACCTGCACGACCGCTGGCAATCGGGGTCCTATACCATCTCGCTGATGCGGGGCACCGACTGGTCGGGGACGCTGCCGACCGGCTTTGGCGACCTGCTGGAATACCGCTTTTACGGCGCCACCATCACCGCCGCCAACCTTGCCAATCCCGCCGCCGATGATCGCCGCTATGTCGCACCCTTGAGCTTCGGCCTGCATAGCCATTTCGATTGGCGCGGGATCGAGACCAGCGTCGGGATCGATCTGGTATCGCTCGGGCCGCAAACCGGGGTCAGCCGGTTCCAGTCGTGGCTGCATGGCGCATTGGGCGTCGACAAGCCCGACCTGTCCGACCAGATCGGCAATGGATTGTCCCCGACCATGCGGGCCGAACTGGGCCGCAGCTTTGCCCTGTCCGACACTGTCACCCTGCGCCCGTTTGTCGCCGCCGAGGCCGGGGTCGAAACCATGGTGCGGGCCGGCGGCGATATCCAGATCGGCAGCTTTGGCAAGGCCGGGTTGATGTTGCGCGATGGCACCACCGGTCAGCGCTACCGTGGCATCTCCGGCGACCGGATTACCGGGATGACCTTCTCGCTCGGTGGCGACGTGGCCCGGGTCTTCAGCTCTGACCTGTTGCCGGATGGCGGACCTGCCGTGGCCAGCGACACCCGCACCCGGTTGCGTGCCGGCATCGCTTGGCAGGGCCAACGCTCTTCTGCCTTCTACGGCGTGACCTATCTGTCGCCGGAATTTGACAGCCAGCCGACGGGGCAACTGGTCGGCTCGGTCAACATCAACCTGCGGTTCTGACCCGGCGCTCATCGGCCCTGACAGGCCTCTTCGCGCCCCAATCCACCGCAAGCCAGCAAAGAAACCTGGCAGGGTTGACGACCGTCCCGCCTCGCGCAGGGGTTGTACTTACATCAACAACCGCCGCTAAGCGCCTAATACTCTTGGGATGTTGCCGATTTACTATATTCATCTGGCCGCCTTGTTGCTAACCTTTATCGATAAGAAAAACAAAACGAGCAGGCAAATACAGGCATGAAAACGGGCTCTCAGGGCACGTTCGTCATCTCCTGGTCACAGACTGAAACAGACGGCCTCAAGGCCGCACCCTTGGATATCCTCACGGTCGGCGCCACCTGGCGCTGGACGGGGGCACCTGTGCGGGTCGATGGTCCGCAGGGCGTTTTGGTACTGACCGAGGCTGAGGGAGCGAGCGAAATTCGCAGGCGCGCGGCACGCATGGTGCAACGGCTGATCGGCGCGGCAGTCGGCACCGGCAGCGGGGCCAGGACAGAAACCGAGGAATCCGACCTGCCCGACCAGAGCTTTCTGGTGACCGATGGGCACCAGACCTATCCGATCACCCTCGTCACCGTGCCCGACACTGGTGCGCTCTTGCTGGTCGTGGTCGATGACATGCCGCCGCCGGATCATGACCTCTGGGTCGTTCGCACCTCGATCGACCGCACGCCGGCGGTTGCCGGAGCACGGACATCCGGTGGCGTGATCTGCTTCACCCCCGGCACTTTCCTCACCACGCCCCAAGGGGCCACCGCCATTCAGAACCTGCGGCCCGGCGACCGTGTGCTGACCCGCGATAACGGCCCGCAACAGATCCTGTGGACAGGTCACCGGCGGATGACCGGCGCGCGGCTCTACGCGATGCCGCATCTCCGTCCGATCCGCTTTCGTCAGGGCGCGATGGGGCTCGACCGTCCTGACCTCGACCTGCTGGTCAGCCCGCAACACCGGATGCTGGTCAAGGGCGCGGCGGCGCAGGCCCTGTTCAACACCGACGAAGTGCTGGTCGCGGCCGAAAACCTGATCAACGACCACTCGATCATGGTTGATCAAAGCGTCCGTGAAGTGACCTATATCCATGTCCTGCTCGGCCAGCACAATGTGATCTGGGCCAACGGTCTGGAAACCGAAAGCTTCCACCCCGCCAACGCCGCCCTCGACATGATCGAGGCCACCCAGCGGCTGGGCCTGCTGAATCTGTTCCCCGGGATCTCCACCAACCCGCAATCCTACGGCGACTACGCCCGCCGCAACCTGTCGGCCTCTGAAGCGGCGATCCTGCGCCATGACATGGTGACCTGATTCGCACAGTATGGCAAACGGCAGGGCTGGGCCGCAGTGCCATGGCCGCGACATAGTGCGATTGTAGCGGCTTTGTAGGCCAATTGCAGGTTGTTCATCATCGGCAAATCAGACCAATTAACACCACGTTCCCAACACGTTGCGCGGCCCCACCCGACCGACACCGCCCCACACCCATCCCAAGCCGCACAGCCTGGCAAAAACCCAGACAAAACCATATTCCAAGCCCGACCGCCAAACGTTGACACCACGGTCCCGCCCTGTATAAGCCCCCAAGTCCCGGTCGAAAGTCCGGGGCTTTTCATTGGTGTTGGTGGGCCCCGCAAGGGGATGCCTGTCGCCGGTTCGCCGGAAAAGGACAACGCCCTTCGTAACTTAGAAGGAGATCAGCCGTGACCAAACGCACGTCTGCCAAGTACAAGATTGACCGCCGCATGGGCGAAAACATCTGGGGCCGTCCGAAATCCCCGGTGAACAAGCGCGAATACGGCCCCGGCCAGCACGGCCAACGCCGCAAGAACAAACTGTCCGACTTCGGCACCCAGTTGCGCGCCAAGCAAAAGCTCAAGGGCTACTACGGCGATCTGACCGAAAAGCAGTTCCGCAAGATCTATTCCGACGCCGAACGCCAGCGTGGCGACACCGGTGAGGCCCTGGTTGGCCTGCTGGAACGCCGTCTGGATGCAGTGGTCTACCGCGCCAAACTGGTCCCGACCGTCTTCGCCGCCCGCCAGTTCGTGAACCACGGCCACGTCACCGTGAACGGCACCCGCGTCAACATCGCCTCCTACCGCGTCAAGGAAGGCGATCTGATCGAGGTCCGTCAGAAGTCCAAGCAGATGGCCATGATCCTCGAGGCCACCCAGCTGACCGAGCGTGAAGTGCCAGACTACATGGAAGTCGACCATTCCAAGCTGACCGTGAAGTTTGTCCGCACCCCGGGTCTCGGCGACGTGCCCTATCCGGTCCAGATGGAACCGAATCTGGTCGTCGAATACTACGCCAAGAACTGATCTTCTGCCGCTAAGCAGACCGGGGCTCGCCAGACTGGCGAGCCCTTTTCATTGAAAAAACAGAACGGTAGCCTTGCAAGCCGCCCAAAACACCATGTGTTGCTCAGCGATCCGTCCCGTTATTCTGCCCGTCAGACCGGCCCGAACATCACCGGTCGGCCAAATGTCGCTGGCAAAGGCGGGTTACCGTCGCTAAAACCCCGGGATCAAAGGGGAGTTACATGAACGACGCCATTCAGCCTCAGTCCGGCATCATGGACATCGCCCTGTATCAGGGCGGCGCTGCGGGCGTTGCTGGCCAGTCCAATGTCGTAAAGCTGTCCTCAAATGAAAACCCCTTCGGCCCGTCCGACCGCGCCAAGGAGGCGTTCCAACGCTCGGTCCACCAACTGCACCGCTACCCCAACACCGACCACGCCGCCCTGCGTCAGGCGATTGCCGAGGTTCACGGGCTGGACGCCAGCCGCATCATCTGCGGCGTCGGTTCAGACGAAATCATCACCTTCCTGGGCCAGGCCTACGCCGGCCCACGCGACGAAGTCGTGTTCACCGAACACGGGTTTCTGATGTACCGCATCTCGGCGCTCGCTGTCGGGGCCACGCCGGTTCAAGTGTCCGAGCGTGACCGCATCACCGATGTCGACGCGATCCTCAAGGCCTGCAATCACCGCACCAAACTGGTCTTCATCGCCAACCCCAACAACCCGACCGGCACAATGATTTCCGCCGCCGAGGTCGCGCGGTTGGCCGATGGTTTACCGTCGCAGGCGATCTTGGTACTCGACGGCGCTTATGCCGAGTTTGTTGAGGGGTTTGACGGGGGCCTCGCGCTGGTCGAGGCGCGCGCAAATGTCGTGATGACGCGCACATTTTCCAAGATCTACGGTCTGGGCGGTTTGCGGATCGGTTGGGGCTACGGCCCGAAACCGGTCATCGACGTGTTGAACCGGATCCGTGGCCCGTTCAACCTATCCAACACCCAGTTGGAAACTGCCGAAGCGGCCGTCCGCGATCAGGATCACGTCAACCGCTGCCGGGCAGACAATACCCGCATGCGCCATTGGCTGGCCCTGGCACTGGCCGAGCTTGGCATCCCGTCCGACACGTCGATGACCAACTTCATCCTCGCCCGATTTGCCTCGCAAGAGGAAGCTGAATCGTGCGATATTTTCCTGCAAAAACAGGGTCTTCTGGTGCGTCGGGTGACCAGTTACAATTTGCCGCAATGCCTGCGAATCACGATTGGCGACGAATCCTCCTGCCGCCGCGTGGCCCATGCCATTGCCCAGTTCAAAGGCGTGAAATGACTGTGATCTACCAGCGCGTCGCCCTGATCGGCCTCGGCCTGATCGCCTCTTCGATGGCGCACGCCATGCGGGCAGGTGGCTTGGCAGGGGAAATCGTCGGTCATGCGAAGTCACCCGAAACCCGTGCCACCGCGTTGGAAATCGGGCTGTGCGACAGGGTCTGTGCCACGGCGGGTGAGGCGGTGCAGGATGCCGATCTGGTCGTGCTGGCGGTCCCGGTCGGCGCGATGGCAGCGATTGCGGAAGAAATCGGACCGCATCTGATGCCGGGGGCAACAGTCACGGATGTCGGCTCCGTCAAACAGGCAGTCATCGCCGCAGTATCACCGCATCTGCCTGAAAATGTTCACTTCATTCCAGGCCACCCAATGGCTGGCACCGAATATTCCGGCCCGCGCTCCGGCTTCGCTACGCTGTTTCAAAACCGTTGGTGGTTGCTTACCCCCTCTGCGTCCACCGATCCCGCTGCCCTGAACAAACTGCGCCGTTACCTCAAAGCCCTCGGCGCGCGGGTCGACACGATGGATGCCGAGCATCACGATCTGGTTCTCGCGGTCGTCAGCCACACCCCCCACCTGATCGCCTATACCATGGTCGGTGTCGCCGACCATCTGGCGCAGGTCTCCAACTCAGAGGTCATCCAGTATTCTGCCACGGGGTTCCGCGATTTCACCCGGATTGCCGCCTCTGATCCGACCATGTGGCGCGACGTGTTCCTGACCAACAAGGATGCCGTGCTCGACGTGCTGGGCCGCTTCACCGAAGAGCTGTTCGCGCTGCAACGCGCTATCCGCATGGGCGACGGTGACGTGCTGCACGACTATTTCACCCGCACCCGCGCCATCCGCCGTGGCATCATCGAGGCTGGCCAGGACACTTCTGCGCCGGATTTCGGCCGCATCGCCGGCAAGCCCGCCGAAAGCTGAACCATGCCGCGCGGTCTGTGGTCCTTGCTGCTGTTGCCGCTTACCGTCAGCCTTGCCCTGGCCGATACGCCTGTGCCGGCACTGCTCCCGCAGACCCGCCCTGCGACCTCCACTCCTTTGGGTCAACCGGACTTTCCGCTGGTCCGCCCGCGGTCACGCCCGCCCGGCCTGCTCGCGAACACACCTCAGCCGAAGACAGAAACGGCGCTAACCCAGCCCGCCCAGTCCCAGCCCGCCCAGTCCCAGCCCGCCCAGTCCCAGCCAGCCACCATGAAAGGGGCAGTCTGCAAGGATCCCCGGATCAAAGGCGTCGCGCTGAAGCCAATCGTCTCCCGCACCAAGGGTTGCAATGTCGCCGCACCGGTTCTGGTGTCGTCGATCGACGGCGTGCGGCTGGCCCCCGCCGTCACCGTCCGATGCGAAGAGGCAGCCGCCCTGGCCGTCTGGATCGAACAGGGTCTGCAACCTGCGTTCAAAAATCAGGTCGTGCAATTGAACATCGCCGACAGCTACAGCTGCCGCCCACGCAATAACGTCCGGGGTGCCAAGGTCAGCGAACATGGTGCGGGCGGTGCGGTGGACATTTCGGGCTTCGTGCTGCGCAATGGCAAGACCATGACGGTCGCCCGGAACTACGGCAGCCAGATCCGCGCGGCGCAAAAGGCAGGCTGCGGTCCGTTTCACACCACCCTTGGGCCGGGGTCGGACGGCTATCACGAGAGCCATATCCATCTGGATGTTGCGCCCAACCGCGGACATCCCTACTGCCATTAGAGCATGGGGGCCGGACCCAGCGGCAACGGACCCAGGCTCATCCAGCCATCCGCCAGCGTCAGCGGCAGAGTCAGTTCGTTCCGATCCGGCCCATCTGCCGCCAAGGTTTCCAACCCGCGCTCGATGGTGTCGCCCATCTCCGGCCGGATCAGACCTGCCGCCACAAACAACTTCGGCACCACGCGCCAGGACTTGACCCTGACCTCGATGATGCCCTCGGCATGGCCGTCATCCGCCCGTTTGATCGTGCCCGAAGCTGACAGGCTCGATGCGCCCCAGATGGCATGGAAGTCGGTCAGGATGATGCTGTGCAGGGCGGGAAGGGTGTCCGCCATGTGGCGGTCGATCGGGGCGGTCAGGACCAGCGTGGCGTCCAGATGCACCGAGCTGATCACCGGCCCCAGTTCCGGCACCAGATTGCCAAGGCTGGGATCAGGCACCAGATCCGTCACCTCCAGACCCAGATGCTGACCGAACTGCCGTGTGGCGTCCCGCGCAATCGCCGCCACCAAAGACTTCGCCCCAATTGTCCAGCCAAGGTCAGAGTTGGCCAGCAGATCGTGCCCCTCCACAACCACCTCTTCCAGTGTCCCGTCGGTCGAAGGCTGCACCCGCAGTGACCCGGTCAACCGGCTGGACTTCAGGGAAATCCGCTGATCCGGTGCCTCGATGACCTGATCATGGGGCAGCGCGGCTATCACATGCCATGGCTTCCAGGTCATTGCAAATACCTGCGCGAACGGCGCCTGCCAACCCCAGCCGGTCGCCGGATCGGCCAGATGCGGATTGGTCACCGTCAGGTCAAACCGGTCGGCAAAGCCGCTGACCGAAATGCCCGCTTCGGTCGCGGTGATGCCGCTTGCGGCCTGATCGGTAAACCACTGGTCCACGCCCCGCTCGATCGCCTGCGAGCCCGCAACCCAATAGCCGCCCCACAACACCCCAAGTGCCAGCACCGCCCACAACAGACCCCGCATCACCCACCCTTTTCTTCAACCTTGCGATGCTGTCTACACGGGGAAATCGGGCGGAACCAGCGGAGGAGCGGTGACATGTGGGTGTTTGGCTATGGATCGCTGATCTGGGACCCGGGGTTCCCGGTTGCCGAACACCACATCGCCACACTCGCCGGCTGGCACCGCAGTTTTTGCATGCGCTCGATCCACCATCGCGGCACGCCGGATCACATGGGATTGGTGCTGGCGCTTGACCGCGCTCCGGGTGCCCTCTGCCGGGGTGTGGTCTTCCGGGTGGAACCGGGGGCAGAGGCGGCAACGTTGGAGCAGTTGCGCGAACGCGAACTTGTCTCTTCGGCCTATATTGAAGAAATTTTGCCTGTCGTCGTGCCGGACGGCGCCACAAAACCGGCCCTTGTCTATGTCATCAACCCCGATCACGTCCAGTATTGCGGCGGTCTGTCGCTGGAGGATCAGGCCCAGATCATCGCCCGTGCGACGGGCGGGCGCGGACCAAATCGCGACTACCTTTTTGCAACTGCCCGGCATTTGATCGACCTCGGTATTCCCGATGCTGATCTTGACTGGCTGGTGGCCCGCGTGTCCGAATTGCCCGACCGGTGATCTTGATGTGACACCCTTTCCCTTGGCAGCCCATGATCGCCTGCTATTGTTGCCTCTGAGCAGCCAATCGGACATAAGGTCCTCATGAAAAAGCCCGACCGATCCTCGACCTATTCGTTCAGCCAGCCGATCCGCCAGATCGTGACAATGCTCGTTGTCTGCGGCCTGGTGGCAGCGGGTTCTTGGTTGATCAAGTCGCAGGTCGAACAGATCATGCGGACCAACCCCTGGCTCAACCTGTTCATCGCCGGGGTATTCGCTTTGGGGGTGCTGACTTGCTTCTGGCAGGTGCTGATCCTGATGCAATCAGTCAGCTGGATCGAAGGCTTCGTCAAGGAAGCCCCGGGCAACGAAGAGGCCCGCCCGCCGCGCCTGCTGGCCCCACTCGCGTCGCTGCTGCGGTCGCGCGGCTCAAAGATGGCGATCTCGTCATCTTCGGCCAATTCCATTCTGGACTCGGTTGCCACCCGGATCGACGAGGCGCGCGACATTACGCGTTATCTGACCAACCTTTTGATTTTCCTGGGCCTTCTTGGTACCTTTTACGGCCTTGCCACCACCATACCCGCCATCGTTGAGACCATTCGCTCTCTGGCACCGCAACCTGGCGAAAGCGGGCTGGACATATTCACCAAGCTGATGGGCGGCCTGCAGAAACAGCTTGGCGGGATGAGCACGGCGTTTTCCTCCTCCCTGATGGGTCTGGCGGGGTCGCTTGTCGTGGGTCTACTGGAACTGTTCGCCAGCCATGGTCAGAACCGGTTCTATCGCGAGTTGGAGGATTGGGTGTCCTCGATCACCCGGCTTGGCTTTGCCTCTGGCGATGCCGATGGCGAGGATCAGGGGTTGATGATCCAGATCCTCGACAATGTGACCGGACAGATCGAAGTGCTGCAAACCCTTTATGCGCAGGCTGAGGCCGGGCGCGAGGGCAGCGATCTGAAAATTGCCGAACTGGCGCAGGCGATGCGGAAACTGGCCAAAGGGCTGGACAGTGGCGGCGCGCAGACCGAGGTGCTGACACGGATCGCCGAGGGGCAGGAACGGTTGATCGCCGCGCTGACCGGGGCAGAGGGCTCGGCCTATACCGACGCCGAAAGCCGGATGCGCTTGCGGTCGATCGATGTGCAACTGCTCAGGATCCTTGAAGAAATCTCTGCCGGGCGGCAGGAAAGTATCGCCGATGTGCGCGCTGATCTTACGGCCCTGACCACCGCCATCCGCGCCATGTCGCGCGGCACAGTTGGGCGCGGCTGAGATGGGACTAGCCCGAAATCGGCGCGACGGCGGCAATATCTGGGCCGGATTTGTCGATGCGGTGACGACGCTGTTGATGGTGCTGATGTTCGTGCTGACCATATTCACCGTCATGCAGACTATGCTGCGCGACGAGATCACCAGCCAAAGCAATCAGTTGTCCGAGTTAAACGACCAGGTCTCGCAATTGGCCGATGCCCTGGGGCTGGAGCGCAACAAATCCGCTGATCTGACTTCGCAGGTTGGCACCCTGCAATCCAGCCTGACCGCTGCCCGCGCCGAGGGCGACCGTCAAGCTGGCCTGATCGCCACCCTCAACGCCGATCTCACGGCCAAACAGGGTGAGCTAGCCGACGCGCAGGGCCGGATCGCCAGCTTCGAGGCGCAGGTCGCCAGCCTTCTCGCCCTCAAGGATCAACAGACCGGCCAGATTGGCACCCTGACAGCCAGCCTGACCGACCTGCAAGCCGCCCAGAGCAAGCTGTTGACGGAGAAAGAGGCGCTCGATCTGGCCGTCGCCAAGGCCCGCGACGAAATCAGCGCCGATCAGGAAGCCGCCCGCCTTGCCGCCGCCCGCCGGGATGCGCTGGAGGCAATGGTCACCGACCTGAAGCGCCGCGCTTCGGAGGGCGAAGCATCGCTTGCTGCCGCCCTCGCCAGTCTTGAGGCCGCCAAGGCCGAGACGGTGGGTGTGCAGGCCACCGCCGACGAACTCGCCGCCCGTCTGACCGGCACCGAGGCCAAACTGTCCGACGCCGAGAAAGCCCGCCTCGCCGAAGCCGCCGCCGCCGAAGCCTTGCGGCAGAAACTGGCCGGGGTCGACACGCAGTTGTCCGAAGCCGAAAAGACCCGGCTGGAAGATCTGGCCGCCGCCGAGGCGCTGCGCGAAAAACTGAAGACCTCTGACACCGAACTGACCGCGATGACCCTAGCATTGGAAGAACAGCGCAAGCGGGCAGAAGAAACCCTGACCCTGCTCGCCGCGGCACAAGCCAGTGCTGACGCCGCCAAGTCGCAAGGTTCTGACAAGGCTACCCTTCTGGCGCAGGCGCAAAAGATCCTGACCGAGAAGGATAACGAACTGCTGAAATCGGCCCGGGACATGGCCCTGCTGAACCAGCAGATGACAGCGCTTCGCGCGCAGTTGGGTGAGTTGCAGGGGATGCTGAACGCTTCAGCCAGCAAGGATGCCGATGCGAAGGTGCAGATCAATTCGTTGGGCAGTCAGTTGAATTCAGCCCTTGCCCAGGTTGCTGCCGAACAGAAGCGCCGGGCGGATCTGGAAGAGGCCGAGCGGAAGCGGCTGGCGCTGGAAAATCAGGACCTGTCGAAATATCGCTCGGAATTCTTCGGCCAGATCAGCCGTCTGTTGGCCGGTCAGCCGGGGGTGCGGGTGGTGGGCGACCGGTTCGTGTTTGACTCAGAGGTGCTGTTCAACCCCGGTTCCGCCGATCTGGCGCCGGAAGGACAGGCCCAGATCGCGTCGGTGGTGGATACGCTGAAAAAGGTGGTCGATCAGATTCCGCCACAAATCCCGTGGATCATCCGGGTCGACGGCCATACCGACAACATCCCGCTGTCGGGTGCCGGTCAATTCGCTGACAACTGGCAGTTGTCGCAGGCCCGTGCCTTGTCGGTGGTGAAGTTCATGCAATACAATCTTGGTTTCCCGCCCAGCCGCTTGGCCGCGGCCGGGTTTGGCGAGTATCAGCCGGTGGCCACCGGCGACACCGTCGCCGCCCGCGCCCAGAATCGTCGGATCGAGTTGAAGCTGACCGAGAGATAGGTTGTCCCTATGTGGACGCCTCCGTAACCCATTGAAACAGTAAGAGTTCAAGTCCTTCTTTAACCACTCTTAAGTCCGGCTCAGGGCCCAACCTGCACTGTCACCTTGATCTGGTCGACTTTCACCCCGGCGCGGATCAAGTCGACCACGCCGTCATAGACGCCATCCGGCCAGGCAGCCGCTGTCAAACGTTTGCCCATGGCCTGAAACATCTGCGCCTGAGTTATTTCAAGGCTGGCCTGTTCTTGCAGGACCTGCCCTTGCGGCCCGTCGATTCGGAAGGTCATCTCATCTCCGGCCCGGGTGCCGAACGCAAAGGCCCAGAGCACCAGACCGGCGGCTGTATCGGGCAGCGGCTCGGTCGGCAGCCCGGCACGGATGGCGGCAAGAGTTGGCACGGCGGTCGAAAACCCGGCCGCCAGAAATCCGCCCGGCTCATAGGGTTCAGGTTGCGCCCACAGGGTGGGGCCCTCGGTCAAACGACAGGTGCCGCCTTCGGGTTCGAACGGGTCTATCTTTTTGCCATTGTGGCGGACCGACAGATGGACATGCGGAAAATCGGCCATGCCAGACTGGCCGATCAGGCCAAGTTTGTCGCCGGTCTGCACCTGTTGGCCGGGCCTGACCACCACCGAGCCTTGCCGCATGTGACAATATTGGGTTTCCCAGCCGTCGGCATGGGTGATGACGACGCCGTTGCCGCATTCCTTTCCCTCTACCTTGGGCACGAAATCGGCAATCCCGTCACGCATCCCCCGCACCACACCCGGCGCTGCCGCAAGAATTGCCACGCCCTCGGCCATCTCGGCCCGGTCGATCAACGCGATGTCGGTGCCGTCGTGGCCATCATAGGACAGCGGGCCGCAACTGAAATCCGTGGCGTCGGGGCCTGCGTCATGGTCGAAATATTGCTGGATATGGCAAGTGTCGCCCAACACGCAAGCCGCCGGCCAAGCCAATTCAAAGGCCCCCGCCGGTTGGGCGAGGGCCAATGTCAACAGGGATGCTGCCCGGATCACTTTGCCATCAGAAGCGGCGGCTTTTGTCCGGTAAGGCGCGGCTTCTGCGGCTCTTCATAGGTCAGTTCGATGGCGTCGTCCTTGACGCCGACATGAACCAACCCGCCTTTGGTCAGCTTGCCGAACAGCAGTTCTTCGGCCAGCGGTTTCTTGATGTGTTCCTGGATCACCCGGCCCAAGGGACGTGCGCCCATCTTGTCATCATAGCCCTTGTCGCCCAGCCACGCGGCGGCCTCAGGCGACAGGTCGATATGCACGCCACGGTCCATCAGCTGCGCTTCCAACTGCATGACAAACTTTTCAACCACCTGCAGGATGATCTCACGGCCCAACGAGGCGAAGGCGATCACGGCATCCAGACGGTTGCGGAATTCCGGGGTAAACGTCCGCTCGATGGCGGCCGTATCCTCGCCGTTGCGCTTGGCGCGGTTGAAGCCGATCGATTCCTTGGCGGCGTCCGAAGCCCCGGCATTGGTGGTCATGATCAGCACCACATTGCGGAAGTCGACCGAGCGGCCGT
>JBDTQR010000074.1:0-19020 GCA_039932095.1 bacterium
GAAAGAGGGCAAGCATGACGACGGTTCCAAGGCAGGCACGGGCAGTAATCATCGGCGGCGGCGTTTCCGGCTGTTCGGTGGCCTATCACCTTGCCAAGATGGGCTGGAGCGACGTTGTGCTGCTCGAACGCAAGCAACTGACTTCGGGAACCACCTGGCATGCGGCGGGCCTGATCGGGCAGTTGCGCGGTTCGGCCAACATGACGCGGCTGGCGAAATATTCCGCCGATCTCTATGTCAAACTGGCCGCTGAAACCGGGGTCGAAACCGGGATGCGGCAGGTTGGCTCGATCTCGGTTGCGCTGACTGCGGCGCGGCATGAGGAGTTGTTGCGTCAGGCCACCGTCGCGCGGATCTTCGATGTCGAGGTGTCCGAAATCAGCCCGACCGAGGCGAAGGCGAAGTATCCCCATCTGAACATCGACGGCGTGGTCGGCGCAGTCCACTTGCCGCTGGATGGCCAGTGTGACCCCGCCAACATCGCGATGGCGCTTGCCAAGGGGGCGCGGATGCAGGGCGCGCAGATCTTTGAGCATACCAAGGTGACTGGCGTCACCAAGGCCGACGGTCGGGTGACTGGCGTCGATTATCTCGGGGCGGACGGCGCGCCGGGTCATATCGCCACAGATGTCGTGGTGAACTGCGGCGGCATGTGGGGCAGGGATCTGGCGGGCCAATCCGGCGTGAACCTGCCGCTGCACGCCTGCGAGCATTTCTATCTGATCACCGAACCGGTGCCCGGCCTTGGCCATCTGCCGGTGCTGCGGGTGCCGGACGAATGCGCCTATTACAAATCGGATGCCGGCAAGATGATGGTCGGGGCCTTCGAGCCCAAGGCCAAGCCCTGGGGCATGGCTGGCATCAGCGAAGATTTCATGTTCGACACGCTGCCCGAGGATTGGGACCATTTCGAACCGATCCTCGAACATGCGATGAACCGGTTGCCGCTGTTTCAGACCACCGGGATTCACACATTCTTCAACGGACCCGAAAGCTTTACCCCTGACGACCGCTACTATCTTGGTGAGGCGCCGGAGCTTGGTGGCTACTGGATCGCCGCCGGCTACAACTCGGTCGGCATTGCCGGGTCGGGCGGCGCGGGCATGGCGCTCGCCCACTGGATCACCGAAGGCGAGGCACCGTTCGACCTGTGGGAAGTCGACATCCGCCGCGCCCAGCCGTTCCAGAAGAACCGCCGCTACCTCAAGGAACGGGTCTCCGAAACCCTCGGCCTGCTCTACGCCGACCATTTTCCCTACCGCCAGGTTGAAACCGCCCGTGGTGTCCGTCGTTCGCCCTTGCATCAACACCTCGCCGACCGCGGCGCGGTGTTCGGTGAAGTGGCGGGATGGGAGCGGGCCAACTGGTTCGCCAACCCGGGGCAGGACCGCGCCTACCGCTATTCGTGGAAACGTCAGAACTGGTTTGAAAACCAGCGGGCCGAGCATATGGCGGTGCGCGAAAGCGTGGGTTTCTTTGACATGACCTCGTTCGGCAAGATCCGGATCGAGGGCCGCGATGCCTGCACCTTCTTGAACCGGGTTTGTGCCAACCAGATGGATGTAGTGGTGGGGCGGGTGATCTACACCCAGATGCTCAACCCGCATGGCGGCATCGAATGTGACCTGACCGTCACCCGTCTGTCGGAAACCGCCTATCTGGCTGTCGTGCCCGGTGCCACCCTGCAACGCGACCTCGCGTGGCTGCGCCGCCATGTCGGCGACGAATTTGCCGTGATCACCGATGTCACCGCCGCCGAGTCGGTGCTCTGCGTCATGGGTCCGAAGGCGCGCGAGGTGATGCAGGCGGTCAGCCCGAATGACTTCAGCAACGCCGCCCATCCCTTTGGCACCATGCGGGAAATCGAGATCGGCATGGGCCTCGCCCGGGCGCACCGGGTGACCTATGTAGGTGAACTCGGTTGGGAGATCTATGCCCCGACCGACCAGACCGCCCATATTTTCGAGGCCTTGGAAGCGACCGGCATGATGAAACTCTGCGGTCTGCATACCCTCGACAGTTGCCGCATCGAAAAGGCCTTCCGCCATTTCGGCCATGACATCACCGATGAGGATCATGTGCTGGAAGCTGGCCTCGGCTTCGCCGTCCGCAACCAGAAACCCGACTTCATTGGCCGCGATGCCGTCCTGCGTAAACAGGAGCAGGGCTTTGACCGCAAGCTGGTCCAGTTCCGCCTGACCGACCCCGAGCCGCTGCTCTACCACAATGAGGCTGTGGTGCAGGATGGCCAGATCGTCGGCCCCGTCACCTCGGGCAACTACGGCCACTTTCTGGGCGGCGCCGTTGGTCTCGGCTACGTTCCCTGCAAGGGTCAGACTGACGCCGATATCCTTGGCGCGCGCTATCAGATCGAGGTGGCGGGCGTCCGTCACGACGCCGTGGCCTCTCTGGCCCCGATGTACGACCCCAAATCCGAAAGGCCGCGCGCATGACCCGTCATCAGACCTTTTTTGACCTACACCAACTGGGCTGTTTCGTGATCCCCAACCCTTGGGATATGGGGTCGGCCCGCATGATGGCCGGCCTGGGGGCCAAGGCACTTGCCACGTCCTCCGCCGCCCATGCCTTCACCCTGGGCCGCCCGGACATGGCGGTGACACGGGATGAGGCGCTTGCCCATGCCGAAATGATTGTCGCCGCAACCGACCTGCCGGTGTCGGGTGATTTCGAGAACGGTTTCGCGGACGCCCCCGACGCCATGGCCGAAACCATCTGTCTCGCCGCCGAAGTCGGGCTGTCCGGCTGCTCCATCGAAGACACCAGCCCCACTGTCGCCCCCTATGACTTTGCCCTGTCGGTCGAACGGATCAAGGCCGCCGCCTCTGCCGCGCGTGCCCTTGGCCGGCCGTTCATTCTCTGCGCCCGGGCTGATGGCGTGATGAACGGCACCTATGATCTGACCGAAGGCATACGCCGGCTGCAGGCCTATGAGCAAGCCGGCGCCGACCTCCTCTACCTTCCCGTCCCCCCAGGCCCGACCGAACTCACCAAGGTTCTCGCCGCAGTCACCAAGCCGGTCAACGCCCTCGCCGCCGGTCCGCTGCGCAACCTCAGCGTTCCGCAACTCGCCGCCATGGGCGTCCGCCGCATCTCCCTTGGCTCGATGATCGCCCGCCTCACCCATGCTGCCATCCAGACCTCGGTCAGTGCCATGCTGGACGAGGGCAATTTCCAACCCCTTATGAACGCCGCCTCGGGTGCCGCCATCGACGCCCTGCTCCTGAAAGGAAGCCCGACATGAACGACATCGTCGATATCGGCGAGGCTTGCGAACCCGCCCGCAACCGCCGCTCCGGGGGTCGGGCCAACCGCGTCGCTGTCCGCGCTGCCCCCTTGGCCGACAACCTGCGCCCGGTCCGGCCCGGCATGGCGGGCGGCCAGTACAAACCGCTCACCGACGCCGGGATTGCCAAGATCCACGAAAGTGCGCTGCAGGCGTTGGAGCAGATCGGCCTCTCTCAAGCCCCGCCCTCCGGTGTTGAAATCCTGACGGGGGCCGGGGCCATACAGGGCGATGACGGCCGCATCCGCTTTCCCCGCGCCCTGGTCGAAGACATGCTGGCCGTCGCCGCCCGCAACATCACCCTGCACGCCCGCGACCCGAAATACGACCTGCATCTCAGCGGCAGCAACGTCCATTTCGGCACCGCCGGGGCCGCTGTCCATATCGTCGACCCGGTCACGCTGGCCTATCGCGACTCGACAGCGCAAGACCTGTATGACGCAGGCCGTCTGGTCCAACATCTTGACAACATTCACTTCTACCAACGCACGATGGTTTGTCGCGACGTCATAGATAACCGTGACATGGACCTGAACACCCTCTACGCCTGTCTCGCCGCCACCACCAAACATGTCGGCACTTCGTTCTTTGAGCCCGAATCTGTCGCCCCCGCCTTCGACATCCTGCACATGGTGGCGGGTGGCGAACAGGAATGGCTCGACCGCCCCTTTGTCAGCAATTCCAATTGCTTTGTCGTCCCGCCGATGAAATTCGCCGAGGAAAGCTGCAAGGTGATGGAGGATTGCGTGCGTCGCGGCATGCCCATGCTGCTGCTGTCGGCAGGGCAAGCCGGTGCCACCGCCCCAGCCCCCATCGCCCTCGCCATCGTGCAAGCCATGGCCGAATGCCTGGCCGGTGTCGTCTATGTCAACGCCATCAAGAAGGGCGCCCCGGCCATCTTCGGCACCTGGCCGTTCGTGTCCGACCTGCGCACTGGCGCGATGTCCGGCGGATCCGCCGAACAGGCGCTGTTGACTGCAGGCTGCGCCCAGATGCACCGGTTCTACGACCTGCCTGGCGGTGCCGCCTCCGGCATATCCGACAGCAAACTGCCCGACATGCAGGCGGGCTGGGAGCAGGGCATCACCAACACTCTGGCGGGCCTCGCCGGGCTGAACATGTGCTATGAGGCCGTCGGCATGCATGCCTCTCTCCTCGGCTTCTGCCATGAAAGCCTGATCCTCGGCGACGATCTGCTGGGTCAGGCGATGCGCTGCGTCCGGGGCATCGAGGTGACCGAGGACAACACCTCGATTGACGCGATGAAACAGGTCTGCCTTGGCGGGCCGGGCCATTACCTTGGCTCTGACCAGACCCTGCAACTGATGCAGACCGAATATATCTATCCCAGCGTCGCCAACCGGATGTCGCCCAAGGAATGGAATGAGGCCGGCAAACCCCTGCTGCTCGACAAGGCCACTCAGCGCAAGAACGCCATCCTCGCCAAGGCAACCTGCATGGTCGATCCCAGCGTCGATGCGCAAATCCGCGCCAAATACCCGATGCATTTCCGATGACCCATTATGGCTACATCGGCCTCGGCAACCTTGGTGCTGCTTGCGCAGGCTGCCTTGCCAAGGCAGGGTTCGCGGTCACCGTCTTTGACCTGAACCCCGCGCTCGGCGTCCCCGGCACCACCCGCGCACCAAGTGCCGAGGCGCTTGCGGCCGGGGTGGACCATGTCATCACCTGTCTGCCCAGTCCGGCTGCATCCGAACGGGTGCTGCGCAGCATTCTGCACCATATGAAGCCCGGGGCCAGTTGGGTCGAAATGTCGACCCTCGGCCGCGATGAGGTGCTGCGACTGGCCATGGTGGCGGCAGAACAGGGCGTCAGGATGATGGAACTGCCGGTCACCGGCGGGGTTCACCTTGCCGCGCAGGGCCGCATCACCATGCTGGCCGGCGGCGACCGCGACCTTTTCGATCTGCACCACGGCGCAATGCAGGCAATGGGTGACCGGATTTTCCACATGGGGCCACTGGGCTCGTCGTCGATCATCAAGGTCATCACCAACATGCTGGCCTTCATCCATCTGAAGGCGACCTCCGAAGCCCTTATGCTCGCCAAACGCGGCGGGTTGGATCTGGCGCAGGCGTGGCACGCCATACAGGCGTCGTCCGGCAACAGCTTTGTCCACGAAACCGAAGGCGCGCTGATCCTGAACGGCAGCTACGATATCGCCTTCAACGTCGATCTGGCGCTGAAGGATCTCGGCTTTGCCCTCGGCTTCGGGAAGGAATTCGGGGTGCCGCTCGATCTGGCCTCGATCACCAACCAGACCTATATCGCCGCCAAAGCCGCCTATGGCGGCGAAGCGCAGTCACCGATGATCGCGAAGTTGCTGGAAGACCTGCTGCACACCGACCTGCGCGCCGAGGGCTTTCCGGCCCGTCTGGAATGACCTGAGCCACCCTGCGATTCTTCTGTGAAAATCAGCTTTCCGCTGGCGCGAAATAGGATAACCTTGCCACTTGGTTAACATAGAAAGCCAAGCCCTTGACGGGATTGGCTTTTCAAAACTGTCCAGATCTGGACACCCAGAGGCAGGCACAGATGAAAAACACAAGCCCCGACCAACGTTTCGCCGACCTGCTGCACCACCGCGCCCACCGCCTCGCCAAGGGTGACCCGGTCGCACCCGGCATTTTTTCTGCCACCACCTTCCACCTGCCCGATACTGACGCCCGGTTCAAATACGCCCGCATGTCGACCCCGACCTGGGAGGAGCTGGAGGAGCAGTTGTCGATCCTCGAAGCCGCGCCCTGCATCGCCTTTCCCTCCGGCATGGCCGCGATCACCGCCGCCCTGTTCGCCACTCTGAAAGCCGGCGACCACCTGATCCTGCCCTCCGACGGCTATTACGTGACCCGCGTGCTCGGCACCGAATTTCTGACCGGCCTCGGGATCAGCATCACCGAAATCCCGACCTCCCGGTTCGTCACCACCGATTTCAGCGGTGCCGCGGTGGTCTATCTCGAAACCCCATCCAACCCCGGCCTCGACCTCGCCGACATCGCCGAAATCGCGACCCGCGCTCATCTGACCGGTGCCAAAGTCATCGTCGACAACACCACGATGACCCCGCTGTTGCAGCGCCCCCTTGATCTCGGCGCCGATATCGTGGTCGCCGCCGATACCAAAGCCCCGGCCGGCCATTCCGACGTGCTGTTCGGCCACACCGCCACCCGCGACCCTGCGCTCATGAAACGCATGGCCGACTGGCGCCGGATTTCCGGGTCAGTTCCGGGCAGTTTCGAGGCCTGGCTGGTGCACCGCGGCATCGAAACCCTGGAACTGCGCCTCGACCGGATGTGCCGGTCCGCCCAGATCATCGCGGAACGCCTGAGCCAGCATGTCCGGATCAAGAATCTGCGTTTCCCCGGCCTGCCGGCCGATCCGAGCCACACCATTGCCCTGAAACAAATGTCCGGTTTCGGCTTTTTGATGACCTTCGAACTGGACAGCGAAACCGCTGCGGAAGCTTTCCTCGCAACCTGTCCCTATATCGCCCAGACCACCAGCTTCGGCGGCACCCACAGCGCAGGCGAGCGCCGGGCCCGTTGGGGTGACCTCGTCGCCCCCGGCTTCATCCGACTGTCGATCGGCTGCGAGCCGACCGAACCACTTTGGGCCGCCATCGACGCCGCGTTGACCGGCACTTGAGGCCTACATTTTGGCAAATATTTCCCGGGGTTCGGGGCAGAGCCCCGGGCGTTACAACCGCCCGAGCCGCTCGGTCAGCAAAGCAAAGAAGCCTTCTGGATCGACCGACCCCATGAACATCGCATTGGCCGGCCGGTCCGTCACGCCCCACCAATCCGCCACTGTCGCGCCAAGGGTCAGTTCGGACTGGGTCTCCACCATCACATTGATGCGGCGGCCGGTGAACAGCTCTGGCTGGATCAGATAGGCGATCACACAGGGGTCATGTAGCGGCGCGCCATCCATGCCGTATTTCTCCAGATCGAAGCGTTCAAAGAATTCCGCCCATTGCGCCGCGACCCGCCCGACATTGGTGCCAAGGTCACGGAACGCCTCGACCCGCGCCCGCGTGGTCAGGGCCTTGTGCGTCACATCCAGCGGCATGATGACCAAGGGTACCCCGGCGCGGAACACCTGATCGGCCGCTTCGGGATCGACATAGATGTTGAATTCGGCGGCAGGTGTGATGTTGCCGCCCTCGAAATAGCCGCCGCCCATCAACACGATCTCCGGGACCCGGCCGATGATGTCCGGCGCACGGGCAAAGGCCGTCGCGATATTGGTCAGCGGGCCGAGTGGGCACAGCGTTACGGTTCCCGAAGGCTCAGTCCGCAAGGTCTCGATGATGAAGTCGACGCCGTGTTGGGTCTGCAGCGGCATCATGGGCTCGGCCATCACCGGGCCATCAAGCCCGGTCTTGCCGTGGACATGTTCTGCCGTCACCAATTTGCGCCGCAGCGGTCGCTCGCAGCCGGCAAACACCCTGACGTCGGGCCTGCCCGCCAGTTCACAGATGATCCGCGCATTGCGCTCGGTCCAGTTCAGCGGCACATTGCCTGCCACCGCCGTCAGTCCCAGCACCTCGACATCCTCAGGCGAGGCGAGCGCCAGCAGAATGGCGAAGGCGTCATCCTGACCGGGGTCGGTGTCGATGATGATCTTGCGGGGGCGGTTGGTCATGGCGTGCTCCTGAGGACAGAACCGCCATTAACCAATATTTGTCCGAGCGGTCAAATGTGATCAGCCGTCAAAGTCGACTTCTTCGATCAATTTTACCGCATCCGGGCGCAGCTTGGCAATCTCGGCCAGACCGGCACTGTCCGGTGTGAAGCTGCCCCAGCTTTGCACCAGATCAGAGCGGGCGACCCCGGGCTTGACCGGGAATTCGAAATTGGTTTCGGCGTAGATATTCTGCGCCTCGTCCGAAGCCAGCCATTCCATCAACTGCAACGCCGCCGCCTTGTCGGGGGCCGCCTTGGTCATCGCGATGCCAGAAATGTTCATGTGGGTGCCGTCACCTTCGAACACCGGAAAGTCGATGCGGACCGCCTCGGCATACTCCTTTTCATCGGCACTCGATAGCATCTGACCGATGTAATAGGTGTTGCCCACGGCGATGTCGCATTCCCCGGCCCAGATCGATTTGACCTGATCGCGGTCGACCCCGGTCGGGCGGTGCGCCAGATTGGCCTTCAAACCGGTCAGCCAGGACTTGGTTTCTTCCGCGCTGTGGTGCAGCAGATAGGCCGCCGTCAGGGCGACATTGTAGTCCGAAAGACCGGACCTCATGCACAAGCGACCCTGCCATTTCGGATCAGCCAAATCCTCGTAAGTGGTGATTTCACCCGGCTTTACCCGTTCCTTGCTGGAATACACCACACGGGCCCGAGTGGTCAGGCCGAACCATTGGTTCGCCGGATCGCGGTATTGCGCCGGGATGTTCTGGGTCAGCACCGGGTCATCCACCGGCTGAATGACGCCGGCATCGACCAGTTCGACGATCCGGCCAATGTCCACTGTCAGCACCAGATCGGCTGGTGAGCGGCTGCCCTCGGCCTTCAACCGCTCGGCCATGCCCTTGTCGACAAAGGCGATGTTGACAGCGATGCCGGTTTCCTTGGTGAACTGGTCCAGCAATGGCTGGATCAGTTCAGGCTGGCGGTGAGAATAGATGTTGACCTCATCCGCCAAGGCCGGCGTGGCAATGGCTGGCGCGGCGAAGGCCAGGGCGATCAGGGCGATGCGTTGCATTGCTTGAGTCCTTTAGTCAGGAATTTTCCGTGTTAAAGCCCGAATGTTGCCGGAGGTCAATACCTGACTAAAATACTTTACTCGCCTTTCTTCAAGCTTGGCCGCTCTTCAAGCTTGGCAGCTTTCATCCCTAGCGGGCCGCCAGCGACCGTCAAGGCTTGACGCGCGCAGCCTTGTCCTCGGCCTTGGCCCGGTTCCACAACGCATCCATTTCCGCCAGGTCGCTTTGCTCCGGTGTCTTGCCAGCCACGGCCAGCCAATCCTCGATCTTCTGAAACCGCCGCGTGAATTTCGCATTGGCCGACCGTAAAGCCGCCTCCGGGTCAACCTGCATGTGCCGTGCCAGATTGGCCATCACGAACATCAGGTCGCCGAATTCCTCGGCCACCTCCGCCTCGGTCAACTGCGCGTGCGCCTCGACCAGCTCTGCCATCTCTTCGCGCATCTTGGCCAGAACCTCGTCGGTCGATGGCCAGTCAAATCCAACCCGCGCCGCCCGTTTCTGCAATTTCACCGCCCGGGTCAGCGCCGGCAGACCCAGCGCCACGCCGTCCAGTACCCGCGCCTGACCTTTCGACCCACCACGCTCGGCTGCCTTGATCCGCTCCCAATCGACGGTCTGCTGCGCCGCCGACTTGTCGCGGCTTTCGTCACCAAAGACATGCGGATGGCGTGCCAGCATCTTGTCGCTGATCGCGCGGGCGACACCGTCAAAGTCGAACAGCCCTGCGTCTTCGGCCATCTGGGCGTGAAACACGACTTGCAGCAACAGATCGCCCAACTCACCCGGCAATTCGTCCCAGGCCCGGCGCTCGATGGCGTCGGCGACCTCATGCGCCTCTTCCACCGTATAGGGCGCGATGGTGGCAAAGTCTTGCTCGATATCCCACGGGCAACCGGTCGCCGGGTCACGCAGACGGCGCATGATCTCACGCAACCGTTCGATCCCCCCAGTGACGTCGCGGACCAAGGCGTCCGACTGGGCTGTGGTCAGGGCGTTGGGCATTGCGGCTCTCCCGAATTTCCGATTTGATCAAAGCCCAGCGTCAAGGAGTCCGCCATGCCCGTTCTGAACCGTATTGCAGCCTATGCCGAGGAAATGAAGACCTGGCGCCACCATCTGCACGCAAATCCTGAGCTGAGCTTTGATTGTGTGAACACCGCCGCCTTTATCGCCGACCGGCTGCGCGAGATCGGCGTCGATGAAATCCACGAAGGCATTGCCAAGACTGGTATCGTTGCGATCATCAATGGCACCGGAGCCGGGGCCACGATCGGTCTGCGCGCCGATATGGACGCGCTGCCGATCGAAGAAATAACCGGCGCGCCCTACGCCTCGACCATTGCCGGCAAGATGCACGCCTGCGGCCATGACGGTCATGTGACCATGCTGCTGGGCGCGGCCAAATACCTTGCGGAAACCCGGCGTTTTGCCGGTCGGGTGGCGCTGATCTTCCAGCCTGCCGAAGAAGATGGGGCAGGGGGTCAGGTCATGGTGCAGGAAGGGGCGATGGACCGCTTTGACATCAAACAGGTCTACGGCATCCACAACGCGCCCAACGTGCCCTTTGGCCATTTTCTGACCACCCCAGGTGCGCTGATGGCCTCGGTCGACACCGCCTTCGTCTATATCACCGGCAAGGGCGGCCACGGTGCCACGCCGCATGACTGCGTCGATCCGGTGGTGGCCGTTGTCGGCATGGTGCAGGCGATCCAGACCATCATTCCGCGCAATGTCTATGCGCTGGATGAAGCGGTGATTTCGGTGACCCAAATCCACACCGGCACAGCCTCGAATATCATTCCGGAAGGGGCGATGTTCTGCGCCACGATCCGGTCATTCAAGCCCGAGGTTCGCAATCTGCTAAAGAAGCGGTTCTTCGAGATCGTTGAAGGCCATGCCGCCGCTTACAATGTCACCGCGCGGATCGACTACGACTGGGGCTATCCGCCGACCATTAACCACCCCGACGAGGCGGCCTTTGCGACCCGGGTTGCCGCCGAGATCGTTGGCGAGGATGCAACCAACGGCAACGCCAACCGTGAAATGGGCTCCGAGGATTTCTCCTACATGCTGGAGGCCCGTCCCGGCGCCTATCTCTTCTTGGGTACCGGGCCGGGCGCGGGTCTGCATCACCCCGCCTTCGATTTCAATGATGACGCCGCCCCGGTGGGTGCCAGCTTCTTTGCCCGCCTGGTCGAACGGGCCCAACCATTGCCTTGACGCAGGCCGAAAACTCTTCGAAGACTTTTGCAAATTCATTGCCAGAAACCGGGCACAGGAGCACGCCATGTGGAAACTCGCCGTCGCCGCAACCCTTCTCGCCAGCCCCGCCCTGGCCGATGATTTCATCTACTTCCATACTCCGTCCGACAACATCCATTGCATGATGGTGACCGGGGACTATGCCGCAGTGCGCTGCGATATGATCGCGCTGACCAAGAGCTTTCCCAAACGCCCCGCCGATTGCGACCTCGACTGGGGCGATGCGTTCGAGGTTGGGCAAAGTGACCGCAGGGGCCATGTGGTTTGCCACGGCGATACCGTGATCAACCCGGATTCGATGCAACTGGGCTATGGTGCGTCGACCACGTTGGGCGATTTCACCTGCACCTCCGAGAAAACCGGCATGACCTGCACCAACGCAAGGGGCCATGGATTTTCCATCGCCAAGGCCGCGCAACAGCTGTTCTAACCCGTTGCTCGTCAAGCCTACCAGCTTTCCTCGCGGCTGCCGTGAAGCCGTCCTTGCCGGCCAGGATGCGCCGTCTGCCGCTATTTGATCAAATTTCACTGGACCTTTTCGCCGCGTTCTGTAGGATCGGGATTTCCTATTGACTGGAGATTCAAAATGACTGCCCTCGCTCAAACCTTGCCCAATCAGGATCTTTGGGAGATGGACCGCGCCCATGCGCTGCATCCCTGGACCAATTTCGGGCCGTTTGAACGAGAAGGGTCGCTGGTCATCACCAAGGGGCAGGGCGCCTATCTGTGGGACGCCGAGGGCCGCAAATATTTTGACGCCGTCGGCGGCATGTGGTGCACCAATATCGGCCTCGGGCGCCGCGAAATGGCCGACGCTATTGCCGATCAGGCCGAGCGCCTGGCCTTTGCCAACTACTTCGTCGACATGACCAACGACCCGGCCTCGCGTCTGGCGGCCAAGCTGGCCGAACTGGCACCAGGCGATCTGAACCGGGTGCATTTCACCACCGGCGGCTCCACCGCCGTCGACACTGCCGTGCGGATGGTCAGCTACTACCACCATGCCAACGGCAACCCGCAGAAGTCCGACATCGTGGCGCGCGACCACTCCTACCACGGCTCCACCTACCTGACCCAGTCGGTTGGCAAACGCCCCGGCGATCAGATCGAGGAGTTTCGCTACAAGACTGACGGCATCCACCACCTGTCCTGCCCCAACCCCTACCGCCGCCCGGAAGGCATGACCGAGGCGCAGTTCTGCGACGACCTGATTGCCGAGTTTGAGGCGCTGATCGCCCGGGTCGGCGCTGACAAGATCGGCGGTTTCATCGCCGAACCCATTCAGGCCTCGGGCGGCATCATCATCCCGCCAGCAGGCTATCTGAAACGCATGTGGGACATGTGCAAGCGTCACGACATCCTGTTCATCGCTGACGAAGTGGTCACCGCCTTTGGCCGCATCGGCCACTGGTTCGCCAGCCTGTCCGAATTCGGCGTCCAGCCTGACATGATCACTTCGGCCAAGGGCCTGACGTCGGGCTATGTCCCGCTGGGCGCGCTGATCTTTTCGGACCGGATCTGGAACGTGATGGCAAACAACGGTGGCACGCGTTGGTTCACCTCGGGCCTGACCTATTCCGGCCATCCGGTGTCGTGCGCTGCCGGTCTGAAGAATATCGAAATCATCGAACGTGAGGGCCTTCTGGCCAATGCCACCAAGGTCGGCTGCTATTTCGAGACAAGGATGAAGACGCTGGAAGCCCTGCCGCTGGTCGGCAATGTCCGCGGCCTGAAGATGATGCTCTGCGTCGAGAATGTCGCCGACAAGGTCACCAAACAGCCGCTGCCCGACGGGGTGAACGAAAGCAAGCGCATCTCCAACGTGGCCGAAGAACTGGGCCTGATCGTCCGTCCGATTGGCCATTTGAACGTGATGTCACCGCCGCTGATCATCACCGAAAGCGACGTTGATTTCATCGCCGAAACTCTGGAAAAGGCAATCCGGCGGGTGACCGATGATCTGGTGCGCGAAGGGGTACGGCTGGGCTAGGGGCGAAAGGTCGAAGACTTACAGGGTGCTTCATCCTTGCATTTTCATTGGAGCGTCGCTGATGACGGAAATTCGATCTGGACTGCCTAATGGCCCAACTTAATCTGGCCCATGTAGCTGACGTAAGACCCATTTTCATTTGACTGCAGGATGCGGAGGCTGTCGTCCAGCCACTCCTTTGGCCATTGCAACCGACTGGCAAGTGGATCCGCCCATTTGGACAGGTCGCCATGCCACGCGGCAACCTCGGGAATTCCAACAAAGCGCAGCGATTTGTTCTGGGGAAGACGACCCAAATCGAGCTTTCGGATCTCAAAGTACCGTGTCAGGGCGTCATAAGCCGACATGCTCGCATTTGCCTGAATGTCTACAGCAGATGTCAGTTGAATGTTGGCAATTTCGAGGATCCGTTCATTCACCATTGGACCGTAGGGGACGACATGGACGATGCTTTTCCTGAACGGAACACAGTCTTCGTAAAACTGCAATAATTCCAGATAGTTGAGCTGCCAGGCCCCAAATGCCATGACAGGCGAGGTCTTCAGTCGATCGAAATCGACGTAACCGGTCTTTGCCAATTGGTTTATGAAGCTTTCCAGCCACTCAAAGTACGGGCGCAGGACAAGTATGAACTCGATGTCAGCGGCCTGTGCAAGTCTGCCGAACAGTTCCGAAACCCTGTTGCCATCAAATACGGGTGTCTGTGCAAGAAGCTCACTGCAAAACAACACGGCCGGCTTGGAGTCCGTGGCCAGCCAACCGTCCAATCTGTCCAGTAGGTCCATTGCAATACCCCGGTCTCGGCTGGTGAGAATGTGGTATAAAAAATGGAATGAAGCGGGCGGAACTGACTCAATCAACTCAACCGGCAGCGTCGCGATAAGTTTCTGATAGTTGGTGGAATCGGACCGAAATATCCGCGTTTGAAGATCAGTCGTGCCCGTTTTTGGTAGACCGACATGAATATAGACCTTTTTCATGCCAGGTAACCCGGAGAAATCATTCTGAGGAATTCCGCTCTGGCAAAAAGGGACGAAGTTGCCGAAATCCATTTAGGCCATGGGAAATTGCGGCCGCTCTTTCTCATGGCCCCGTCTTTTGCAGGTCCAAAAACAAGTTTCATTGGCCGGGAATCGGTCGATCTCGTTTCCGGTTCCGAAATGGGCCGGTTTGACGAACCCGTCAGGCTCTCCATTTGAAAGAGCCCGACCAACGCAAGTTTCATCAGGTTTTGGTCCTTGGACTGGGGTCTTTCATACCAATTGCATGGCGTCGGGGAAATTGGGATCTCAAAGGATGATGACGGGGACCGTCAGCTTCAACTCCGCTCCAAGCCGCGAACAGTGTCCCTCGTCGCTGCAAGGTCGGTTTTGGCCTTCGCCGTCTGTTCGCGGAGGAACCCGATCAGGTTAAGTGTGAAGTCCCGTTCGGCGCGCACTGCGACGATGTCAATGTAGCTGCTATTGGCTTCCTTCAACTTCTGAAGTTGTTCGTTAAGTTCGTCCTTTCGGGCAACGATGGTCTCAATCATCGTCTGCGCCGCCTTGATGTGAGTTTTGGCAGCGATCGCTTCTGCTGCGTAGTTTGGCTTTGGTTCGGTCATCGCTAAGTCTCTCTATTCAGTGGATTTCCCCAGGATGGTAGCCTGTCGGCCCCGACGGGTCAGCACAACCGCAGATTGCAGCATATGCTTTCCGCCCGTCAAGCGCGATTCTTCTCCGGGTTTGAGCGCGGCTCGATTTTCCTTGCAGCGGAGACTTTGGCCAAGGCCAACGCCTGCAAGATGGTCAAATTGCCCAAAAGGTCGCCGGCCGTATCCGGATTGGACATGTCGCGGTGGCTGGAACAAGTGGGCTGGAAAGCCCACAAAATCGTCATGGCCTGGCCAGCGGCGTCGGCTGGATTATCATCATGCCTCATGCCGCGGCACAGCCCTGTTGACATCGCCCTCATCCACCTTATGCCTAGGCCATCCGGATCAGCGGCGTCTCCGGCCCCAATGATAGCGCGCTTGAAAAAACACGAGATCACCATGGCCCTTGAAGATGCCAAATCCGAAGTCGACGCCGCTTTCACCCGTCAGGGCCTGCGTGGATATGCGTTTGAGAACGCCTTTGGCGGTGCCACCTCTTTTCTCCGCCGGACCTACACCAAGGACCTGACTGGCGTCGATCTCGCGATCACCGGGGTGCCGTTCGATCAGGCTGTCACGCACCGCACCGGCACCCGCTTCGGCCCCCGTGCGATCCGTGAGGCGTCAAGCCTGATGCCCTATGACCCGCCCTACGGTTGGCCGACCAACCCCTTGGAAGACCTCAGCATTATCGATTACGGCGATTGCGCCTTCGACTATGCCAAGACATCTGATTTTCCGGAAACCCTGACCCGGCACTTCAGCACTATTCTGGCCGCCGGGGCCGGGACCGTCACTTTGGGCGGCGACCATTACATCACCTTGCCAATCCTGAAGGCCTATGCGGCAAAGTTCGGCCCGCTGTCGGTGATCCAGTTCGACGCCCATTCCGACCTGTGGCCAGATGACGACATGACCCGGATCGACCACGGCACCATGATGTATAAGGCGGTCAAGCAGGGCTATGTCGACCCGAACCGCTCGGTTCAGATCGGCATCCGCACCACCACCGAGGATTATCTGGGGTTTCGCGTCATCGATGCCCGGGAGGTGCATGAAAAAGGCACCGCCCATGCTGCGGCCCTGATCAAGGATATCGTTGGTGCTGCCGAGACCTATCTGACCTTTGACATCGACGGCCTTGACCCGTCTGTTGCCCCCGGCACAGGTACGCCGGTCTGGGGTGGTCTGATGTCTTGGCAAGCGGCGGCGATCCTGCGTGATTTGGCCGGGATCAACCTGGTCGGCGGCGATGTGGTCGAGGTTTCTCCGCCTTATGACACGACCGGTACCACGGCGATTGCCGGGGCGCATGTCGCATATGAATTGATCTGCCTCTATCACTGGGCGCGGACACAACGGTGATTAGTGTGGTCAAGGCAATGGGTTACGGTGCAATACTGGCAATAGTTGTCGCGGTCCTGGCCCTGTCAGCCTTTGTTCGACTGGCCCCGAGCGACCCCGCGGTCTGGAATATTGCGATTTCCGATGGCAGTCCGGCGGTCGCTGGCCGTTGTGTTGACCAGATCAGGCCGCAGCGCAACGGCGCGCGGGTAACCTGCCTGTTGCCAGACCCGCCGGCCACCGTGCTGAGCAAACTGGCTGCGATTGCAGCGACCGCCGCCCGCACGTCATTGCTGGCCGGAACGCCTGACAGTGGCCGAATGACCTGGATCGGAAGGTCAAGACTGATGGGCTTTCCGGACTACATCACCGGCGAAGTGGTGCCGGTGGCGGAGGGCAGCCGGTTGGACATTTTCGCCCGGCAGCGATTTGGCGGCGCCGACTGGGGCGTCAACGCGGCGCGGTTGACGGCGTGGCTCGCGCAGCTATGACGCGCGGCCACTTGACCAACCGCGGACAAATCGCCAAACCCCGGCCATGGTACCCTTAGACAAACTCGCCCAGATCACCCAGCGGTTCGAATATATCGAGGCCCGACTGAACGCCGGTGCCTCGCCTGCCGAAATTGCCACGATCAGCCGCGAATATTCCGATCTGAAACCGATCGCCGAGGAAATTGCCGCCTATCGTCAGGCCCTTGATCAGCAGTCCGAGGCCGAGGTGATGCTGGCCGACCCCGAGATGAAGTCTCTGGCGGAAGAGGAACTCCCCAGCCTGCGCCTGCGCATCCGCGAGATGGAGCACCGGTTGCAACTGGCCCTGTTGCCCAAAGACGCCGCCGACACCCGCCCGGCCATTCTGGAAATCCGACCCGGCACCGGCGGCGACGAGGCGGCCTTGTTCGCGGCCGACTTGCTCAGGATGTATCAGCGTTACGCCGAATCCCAGGGCTGGCAGTTCGAAATCCTTGAACAGCAGGACAGCGATCTTGGCGGCATCAAGGAAGTGTCGGCCTCGGTCAAGGGCGAGGGGGTGTTTGCCAAGCTGAAGTTTGAAAGCGGCGTGCACCGCGTCCAACGCGTGCCGGAGACCGAATCGCAGGGCAGGGTGCATACCTCGGCGGCAACGGTGGCCGTGCTGCCCGAGGCTGAGGAGGTTGATCTGGTGATCCCGGCCTCCGACATCCGGATCGACACCATGCGCGCCTCGGGGGCTGGCGGTCAGCACGTCAACACCACCGACTCGGCCGTCCGCATCACCCATCTGCCCACAGGCATGATCGTGACCTCGGCGCAGAAATCCCAGCACCGTAACAAGGACATGGCGATGCAGGTGCTGCGCGCCCGGCTTTACCAGATGGAGCGGGACCGGGTCGATGGCGCTAGGGCCGCTGACCGCCGGGCGCAAGTTGGCTCGGGCGATCGCTCCGAACGGATCCGGACCTACAACTTTCCGCAAGGCCGGATGACCGACCACCGCATCAACCTGACGCTCTATTCTCTGGCGCAGATCATGAGTGGCGATCTCGCCGAGGTGGTGGAGGCTCTGGTCGCGCATGACCAAGCCACCAAGTTGGCCGAGATGGAAGGATGACCGCCGCCGATGCCCTGCGCCGTGCCGTAGGGCAGTTGCGCGACGCCGGGATCGAGGATGCCGCCCGCGATGCCAGGCTGCTCATGGCCCATGCCATGCAGGTGTCCCCGGCGCGCCTTACCCTGCATCTGACCGACGATCTGGAGCCAGAGCGCCTGCAACGCCTGAACGCCGCCGTCACCGCGCGGTCACAACGTCAACCGGTCAGCCAGATCATCGGCCAGCGGCAGTTCTGGGGCCGCAGCTTTATCGTGACCCCCGATGTGCTCGACCCTCGGCCCGAGACTGAAATTCTGGTCGCGGCCGCTCTGGAACAGCCTTTTCAGACCGTCCTCGACCTCGGCACCGGATCGGGCTGCATCCTGCTTTCCTGCCTCGCGGACCATGCCGCGGCCTCTGGCACCGGCGCGGATATATCCCCGGCTGCACTAAGCGTGGCTGACCGCAACGCCGCTGCCCTTGGTCTGCACCCGCGCTGCCGTTTCGTTCTGTCGGACTGGTGCGCTGCGGTCGAAGGCCAGTTCGACCTGATCGTCGCCAACCCGCCTTATATCGCCGCCGACGAAATGCCCGGCCTCGCGCCAGAAGTGCGGTTATGGGAGCCGACACTGGCCCTTAGCCCCGGTGGTGACGGGCTGGAGGCCTATCGGATCATCGCCCGCCAGGTCCCGGCGCGGCTGGTGGCCGGCGGGCGACTTCTGGTGGAAATCGGGCCGACCCAGGCCGCGAAAGTCGTGCAATTGTTCGCTGATCAAGGCCTGACCCAGATCCAGATCCGCCGGGATTATGACGGCCGCGACCGCGTCGTGCAGGCCATCAAACCCGATTGATCCGGATTTCTTGCAACTTTCCACCAGTTTTTGCACCTATTCCCCGCCGAAACCCCGGCTTGCCGCAGAAACCACTTGTCAGCCCTGCCACTCCATGCTTATTCACCCTACGCGCAACGGGGCGGGCCAATCATCGGTCAAGCCTGAGGCGCGTGCAACCCGTCCTTGACTGCCACGCCCTGATTTGGGGACCCGATTTGGGGAAGCGACACTGGAACGTGTCTGGCAAAGGTCAAGTGGACATCTGGATCAAAGGACCCAATGCGCTCTTCCAAGTCCCGTTCGCGTTCGAAAACGAACCGCCCGCGCAGCCTCGGCAACATC
>JBDTQR010000075.1:0-18887 GCA_039932095.1 bacterium
CGGCTCCACCGGATAGCCGCCCGCGATGTGGATGCAGTTGAAATACTGCGTCAGCCGCATGAAATCCTTGAAGGTGGCAAAGTCGCCCGAACGTTTGCCGCGCTCCAGATCCCACGAGTTCGGCGGTGAAGAGACGTTGACGAACAGCATATGCTTGCCGCCCATGATCACCTCCCGCTCGACATTGCGCGGGGTGATGGTGAAAGTCTCCGGCGCATGGCTCAGCATTTCCATCACGAAATCTTCGTCCATCCGGATATTGGTGCCCTCAACCCGGCACCCCGCCTCTTTCAGTATCTTCACCGCCTCGGGGTTCAGGAATTCGATGCCGATGTCGCGCAGGATGGTCATGGCGCCACGGTGGATTGCCTGCACGCCGTCTGCATCCAGGGGTTCGGTCGGGCGGTCCGGGTTGACCGGAATGCGCCACGGCATCTGGTCGATGACAGAGGACCCGGCGCGTTCCTTGTTGCCGGCGCGGCCGCCGGCGCGGCGACGCTTGGTTGTCTCATCGGTCATAGATTGCTCCATTCCTGCGACGCAAGTCTGTCGCCTTTCGCTGAACATGACCGAAAGCTTGCGCCGACGCGCACTCTGTTTCCGACGACGAAGCGTCGTTTTTGAGACTGAACCGGCTCAGGCCGGAGTCAGAGCGTCAATCCAGCCGCCAAGCGCACCGATATCGGGCAGCACCACATCGCTGTGCGGCGCCAGCTGGGCCTGGGTTGCAATGCCGGTCAGAACCGCCACCGCATGCATCCCGGCGGCGCGACCGGCGTCGAGGTCGTGCCGGCTGTCGCCCACCATCGCCACCCGCGCCGGGGTCAGCCCAAATCGGCGGATGAATTCGTTCAATTGACCTGGCGCAGGCTTGCCGCCCCAGCCGGAATCGCAACCCACGACATAGTCAAACAGGTCCAGTACGCCGGCGCGCTCAAGATGCGTCCGGGCCGGCAGTTCGGTGTCATTGGTGGCAAGCCCCAGCACCAGTCCGCGCGCCTTCAACCCCGAAAGCACCGTCCGCAAGTCTACCGCCGGAACCATCGGCGCGGCAGCGGCCAGCACATTCATCCGGTCATTCAGCTGCCGCAAGGTCAGTGACGGCACGTGCGGATGCAAAAGATCGGCGATTTCGGGGGTGGTCATGCTGATCACCGGGCTGGACTGTGCGAATTCCTGGCTGTCCTGATCATAGCCCAGCACCTGGCCCAGATGCCGCGCTGCCACAAGATCGGCAGCCAGTTCTGCCAACAAACTGCGCGTCCACGCCCCCCAACTGGCGCGAAAATCAAACAACGTGCCATCCTTGTCGAAAATCACCGCGTCAAGCATCGTCAATCCTCAGGTCCAGTGCCACGTATCGCCGCCGGGCAGTAGCCCACGCGCCTGCATCGGCGCAGTGTAGGGGAAACCACGGGCGTCGCAGAAATCCTTCACCAACGCATCCTCGGTCAGGATATAGTCCAGCACCGTGCCAAGAAAGGCGGGCGACGAAACCGACCGCACCAGATCGGCGGGTGCCGCCCCGGTCATCACCATGAAAGCGTTAAGACGGTCGACATCCTCAGCAACCCAGGAAAATGCCTGCGCCGCCAAAGTTTCGGCCAATATCCGCCCATTTGCCGCGTTTTCCATGGATTTGCCCTCGGTTTTCCCGCGAATTAGATCGAATTGATTATGCTGTCTGAAAGGAATTCTTAACCTCTTGCCGACAATCATGGCATTAACGATCGCATTTTCAGTGGGTCAGGTTCGGATGCTCGGCAAGATTCTGATAGTAGATGATGTGTCGACAAACCGCATCGTCTTCAAGGTCAAACTAACTGCGGCCGGCTATAACTCTGTTATGGCCAATGACGGGGCGTCCTGCCTGCGGCTGGCGACGACCGAGGCGCCGGATCTGATCCTGCTGGACCTGCTGCTGCCTGACCTGTCCGGCATCGAGGTCTTGCGCCAGTTGAAGGCAAGCCCGCTGACCCGGGGCATCCCGGTGGTGATGGTTTCCGCCGAACAGGGTACAAGCGTCCGGCTTGCCGCCCTGCAGGCTGGCGCCGAAGATTTCATGAGCCGCCCGATCGACGACCAGACCCTGCTCGCACGGCTGCGCGGCCTTCTGCGTTTTCGCGAGGTGTTGAGCGGCCTGTCCCCGCGTGAAGCCGATTTCGGGATGCTGGGTCTGGCAGAGCCGGCAGCGGCCTTTGTGTCCCCGGGCCATGTCGCACTGGTCATGAACCGCCCTGAAACCGCCATTGCCCTGCGCAAGCAGTTGGCCATGGCGGGTCCGGAACGCTTCACCATTCTCGCCCCCGAGGATGTCTTTCTGGATGGCAATCCGCTGATCACGCCGGATGTCTATCTGATCGATGTCGACTTCGGCTCGTCGGGCGGTGGGCTGCGGATCATGTCCGAACTTCTCAGCCGCAGCGCGTCGCGTCATTCGACGTTCTGCATCTACAATCACGGCAGCGCCAGTCTGGTCCCGGCGACGGCCTTTGATCTTGGCGCCAATGATCTGGTGGACAGCCGGATCAGCGGGCCGGAACTGGCAGTCCGGTTGAACGCGCTGGTCCGGCGAAAGCGGGAGGCTGATCAGCTGCGGGCATCGCTGCAGGATGGCCTGCGCCTTGCGATGATTGATCCGCTGACCGGTCTGCACAACCGTCGCTACGGTCTGGGCCAACTGAATGCCATTGCCCGGCAGGCCCAGCAAACCGGCAACCGGTTT
This sequence comes from bacterium, assembly GCA_039932095.1. Taxonomy (GTDB): domain Bacteria; phylum Pseudomonadota; class Alphaproteobacteria; order Rhodobacterales; family Rhodobacteraceae; genus Stagnihabitans. The sequence goes on from JBDTQR010000075.1 coordinate 2,726, forward strand.
GCTGTAATGGTGATCGACCTTGACCGGTTCAAGACGGTCAACGACCGCTGGGGCCATGCAGCCGGTGATGCCGTGCTGATCGAACTGGCGGCAAGGCTGACTGGAAATCTGCGCTCCAGTGACCTGCTTGCCCGGATCGGCGGCGAAGAATTCCTGATCGCGCTGCCCGACACGACCCAGGCCGAGGCCGGGATTGTCGCAGAACGGCTGTGCCACGCAGTCAAGGCCAGCCCGATCCTTCTGGCGGACGGCACCAAGATCACTGTGACGATTTCCATCGGCATGACCATCGTCGGCAGCACCGACAAGGACGGCCCGTCAGGCACCATCGCCGACATCGTCGATCAGGCCGACCGCGCGCTGATGAAGTCGAAATCCGGCGGCCGCAACATGGTGACCATCCTCAGCCGCGCCGCCTGACGCCAATCTCATTTGTCGGCGTCACCTTTGCCGTCACCCGGACCGGCGTCTGGCCCCCGACCGTGTCGCATCTTCGCTTCCAGCCGGTCAGCAAAGGCCAGCCGGGCGTCCTGTGGCAGGCCGATCAGAAAGTCCCGGATCATGCCGCTGCCAAGGTTCATCCGGTCGTTCAGATGCTGGGACTGGCCGTTCAACGCCTCTGACAGCTTGCCGGCATCAAACGGAGTGGCGCGCAGGGCGGCGAGTATGGCCGCACCATCGGTCTGCAACTGTTGGCGCGCAGACCGCAGATCGCCCAACCGGCCCTGAATGGCCTTGCGCAAGGTGTCGCGGTCTTGTGGCAGCAGCGCCGCATCATAAGGTCCGAAGCCAAGGTCGCGCACCATCATGTCGTGCCCGCCGGGACCGCCGTGCAGGACAATGCCGCCCACCACCCCCGCGACCGCCAGATTGAGCGCCACCGAAACCGCCAGGGCGATCTTCAGTCCGCGGGCGGAGGGCGGCGTCGCGATGGGTTGCGGCGGTACGGTTGGGGTCGCGATCGGGTCGGTCATCATATCACTCCTGCGCCCACAACACGCTGGTCGAGGGCAGCAATTCAAGACTGCCGGACTGGCTGGAGCCAGTCACATAATTGGTCAGGTCCACCAAAGGTGTCGGCTGCGCCACCCCGATGTACAGCCCGGCCATCGCGGCCACCGACATGCCCGCCAGCGACAGCCCGCCGCCAAAGAAATCCGCCAGAGTGGCAAACCAGCTGCGCGGGGCAAAGTGTTGCTGGATCGCCGGTTTCGGTTGCAGCGCATCCGCATCGGCCAGAATTTTCGCGACAAGAGAGGCCGGGGGGATCTCGCAATGATCCGCCGCAACGGCGAACAGCTCGTCCAGATCGTGGTTTTCAATCGTCATACTTCCGCCTCCTCTTCATCTTCATAGCCCAATTCCTGCTTTCGTCCGGCCAGCAGCGCCGTCAGACTTCGCTTGCCCCGCGCCGTCAGGCTTTCGACCGCCTCGATCCCGATCTCCATGATCTGGCCAATCTCCGGATTGGACAAACCCTCGATATGTCGCAGCACGACCGCCTGACGCTGCCGTTCCGGCAATTGCGCCAGGGCGTTCTGCAACGCAGCCATGCGGTCCGCCTCGATCATCCCCGCAACCGCACCCTTGTCGGCATCCGCCACCTCTGGCGCGTCGTCCAGAGTGACGGCGGGTCGGCGCTGCCGGGCGCGGCGCAGATCGGTGCACAGGTTGGTCACCACCCGGTAGATCCAGGTCGAGACCTGCGCCTCGCCCGGACGCCAGTTCGGCGCGATCTTCCACAACCGCAGCATCGCCTCTTGCGTCACATCCTCGGCCTCGGCGCGGTCGGCCAACAGCCGTATCGCATAGCCGAGGATCCGTGGCGTCAGCCGCTGGGTCAGCAGACGTGCCGCCTCGCGGTCTCCATTCGCATAGAGAACCAGCAGCGTATCGTTTGACACTTCGGCCAAGGTGTCGCGTGGCATATCCATCCTGTCGTGGGCTTATCCGTCTGGGCGCAGGCTCGCAACGAGAGAAAATGCGCACCGGGCCATGCACGGCCCGGCGCGCCCGATTCCGGCGGCAGGGATCAGTTACCGCCGGAACCATTGCTGTCCGGCGCCGGCGCCGCATTTCCGTTGGAGTTGCTCATGAAATGGCCGCCCCTCCCGCCGTCATGGCCACCATAGCGGCCGCCGTCACGACCCGGGCCACGGTGGTTCATCATGGCCTGCATGCCGGCGTCCAATTCGGCCTGATCGACAAAACCGTCCTTGTTGGTGTCCAGCCGGTCAAACATGTTGCCGGGCATTGGTCGGGCCAGCAGTTCGGCCGCCGACAGCATGTGATCGCCGTCGGTGTCCATGCGGTCCACCATGCGCTGCGCCATCGCCGTTGCGGCAGCGGTCATCGCTTTCAGATGCATGGCAGCAATCTCGTCCACCGACAGCTTGCCATCACCATTGGCATCGACGCCAGCGGTCTGCGAGGCACGGTACGCGGTCATCTCATCCTTGCTGATCTTGCCATCCTTGTCAGTGTCAATCGCGGCAATCGACAGTTGCGGCCCCGGCATCATCCCCATGCCCATTTCGGGGCCACCCATGCCGCCATTCATCGGCATGTTGCCCATCTTGTCGGCGACAGCAGCGCTGCCCAGCATCAGAACGGCCAGTGCCGCAATGCCCAGGCCCGCAGATTTATGTGTCAGTTTCATTGTGTGCTCCAACTCAATTGGTAGGTTAGTTTTGTCCAGATGCAGATAGAACGGTGCAGCCCGGCAGTTCCGTCGCAGCCGTTGCGACAAAGACGCACGGCGAGGATTTGCCCCTCCCCTTTGCGGCCCGGTCACGCTACATACAGGTTTCGCAGAATGAGGACGTGTCATGACCCAGCAATTGGCTTTCGCCGAGGGATCCGAGCTTGTCGAACCGGCAGAGCGGCCACTTGGGCTGGCGCTGCGGCGTGGCTGGCAATGCCGTTGCCCGAATTGCGGTGCGGGTCCGATGCTCAGGAACTATCTGAAGGTGCGCGACAGTTGCCCGGTCTGCGGCGAAGCGCTTTATCATCAGCGTGCCGACGACGGCCCGGCCTATCTGACCATTCTGGTCGTTGGCCACCTTCTGGCGCCGATGATCTACTTTGTCTTTGTCACCTATCGCCCCGATCCGATGGTCATGGCCTCGATCTTCACCACCTTGACGGTGGCACTCGCGCTGTTCCTGCTGCCCCGGATGAAGGGGATGCTGGTGGCGTTGCAGTGGGCCAAGCGGATGCACGGCTTCGGCGACAGGCCGGATCTGCCCGACCATGGCTGACCCGGTCCCGATCCGCGCGGCAGCTTCGGTTGTGCTGTGGCGGGCGGGGGCGGCGGGAGCCGAGGTGCTGATGGGTCAGCGCGGCACGGCTGCGGTGTTCATGCCGTCGAAATATGTCTTTCCGGGCGGCGCAGTGGATCACGGCGACCACTCGACTGGCCATCTGTCAGCCGGATGTGAGGCGCGACTGGCGCTGAATTGCCCGAAACTTGCGCCCACACCGGATGCCCTCGCCGGATGCGTCCTGCGCGAACTGGTTGAAGAAACCGGACTGGCCCTCGCGCCCGCCGCGCCGCTGGACTTCATCTTCCGCGCCATCACGCCGCAGGGCTCGCCCCGCCGCTTTGACGCGCGGTTCTTTCTGGCGCAGGCCAGCGACATTCTGGGCGACCCCGATGACTTCACCGCCGCCACCGACGAACTGTCGCATCTGCACTGGATCGGCCTGACGCAAGCCCGGGCGCTGGATCTGCCGTTCATCACTGAGGTGGTTCTGGCTGAGGTCGCCGCCCGTCTGACCGGCCTGCCACAGCACGGCGTGCCGTTCTTCGACAACTCCGGCCCGGTCCCGACTTTCCGCCGCCTCATTTAGGTCGCAACGACAATCCCGATGATCGACAGCGCCAAGAGGCCGATCCCCAGCATCTCTTTGACCGACGGACGCTCGCCAAAGACATACGTCGACACCATCACCGTGAACACAAGTTCGATCTGGCCAACCGACCGGACATAGGCCGCGTTCTGCAAGGCAAAGGCGACGAACCAGCCAAGCGAGCCCAGCATCCCCGTGACCCCAACCCAGAACGCCGGGCGCCTGGCGGCGACCACCCGGGTGATCTCACCGGGTTCGCGCCACAACAGATAGGGCAGCAGCATCACGGTCTGCACCGTGGTGACCGCCGCCAGGGCCAGGATGGCGCGGAAGAAGGCATCGTCGCTGGCGATCTGCACCGTGGCCGCGCGGTAGCCGATCGATGAGGCGCCAAACAACCCGCCCGCCACCAACCCCAACAACGTGGCGCGGTTGAAGAAGCCGCCCTTGATCCAGCCACCTTCGGGCCGCGACAGGATCAGCACACCGACCAGACCGACCAGAATGGCGATCATGCCGCTGTTGCTGACCTTTTCGCCAAGGATGACTGCGGAAAACACCGCCACCTGCAATACCTCGGTCTTGGTGAAGGCGATGCCGACGGCAAAGGAGCGCTGCGAAAACAGCGCGATGGTGCAGAAGGTGGCGACGATCTGCGCCACACCCCCGGCAACGACCGCCAGCCAGAACAGCCCCGACAGGGGCGGCAGACTGTAGCCGCGCACGCCCATCAGCACGATCACCCCGGCAAGCGCCAGTGGTGCGGCAAAGACAAACCGGGATGCGGTGGCCGCCGCTGTCGACAGGCCCAGCCCGCGCAACCGCTTTTGCAGCGAAAACCGCACGGTCTGCATGGCAGCGGCGGCGATAGTGACAATGACCCAAAGTTCCATGCGCCCAGATGCCGCAAAAGCCGAGGCAAAGTCCAGCCGGTCAGTTCTCGGGCTCGATCGGGGTCTTCTTGACGGGCCAGGCCGGATGCGCCACCGGCTCCTTTGCGGTCATCCAGTAGCGCCGGAAGATCTCGGCATAGTTCTTGTAGACATAGCCCTCATTCCGCCGCAGGAAATGCGCCTTGCGCGCCGCATAGAGCCCGGGCAGCCGGTACCACGGCACTGATGGATGCATATGATGGACGACATGGAAATTGTTGTTCAGAAACAGCAACGCAAGCGGCCCGCGATCCTCGACCACGACAGTCCGCGCCCGTCCCAGATCATGGGCACGGTGTTCCAGAAATGTCCGGATCCTTAGGACCGAGAGTGCCAGATAAACCGCCACGAAATAGGCCCATAGCGGCATCATCGCGACAAAGGTCAGCCAGCACACCACCACAGCCAGACTGCCGATATGCATCAGCCAGGCGTTCCTGACCTGGATATCGCCCTGTTGTATCCGTTGCATGTCATGTGCGATGAATTGCACGGTTCCGAGGGCCGGACCAAACAGCATCCGCCCGGCCAGGGTATTGTTCCACTCCAGCAGTTTGCGGAAGAACTTCGGCAACCGCGCCCACACCACCGGGTCGCAGTAATAGGATTCCGGGTCGTCATACGGGTCGGTCAGCGCCGGGTCGTAGTGATGCTGCAGATGGCTGTCGCGAAACCGCCGGAAGGGGATGAAAAAGCCAAGCGCCGGATAGACCAGCGCCTCGTTCCACCGCCGGTTCTGAAACGGGTGGCCGTGCAGCACCTCGTGTTGCAAGGACGAGAATTGTGTGATGGCCAAAGTGGTCAGGGTCAGCGACAACAGAACCGAATGGGGCCAGATAGTGGTTCCTGCGGCCCAGATCAGATAGGTCGCCGCCAACAACACCAGCGTTGGCCATTCCATCGTCCGCGTGGTCCCAATTTCCATATGTTTGCCCTTTTCCAACAATTTACCACTTGCGCTGCTGATGCAGAATTCCGAAACTACGCACCAAACCGTCACCATTGTTTTGGAAAGTCACCATATGAGTGATCCAATCGACAAACGCGACCGCGCCGATATCTTTCGGTCGCGCCTGGCCGAAGCTCTGGCCTGGCAGGGGCAAAGCCAAAGCGGCCTGGCGCGTGCCGTTGGTGTCGATCGCTCGACCATTTCGGCCCTGCTTGCCCCGGGAACCCGGCTACCCGGCGCCCAGATCGCCGCCGACTGCGCGCAGGCGCTGAAAGTGTCGACCGATTGGCTGTTGGGGCTGACCAATCGCCCTGCCCCGCCGGATGACCTTGTCGCTTCGGCGGTGCAGTCGATCCCGGCGACGAGGGCGCTGTTTGACGACACCGTCTTTGGCTGGCACAGCGAAGCTGCAGGGCACAAGATCCGTCATGTTCCCGCCACCTTGCCCGATATCTTGAAGACCCAGGCGGTGGTCTTGTGGGAATACCGCGAGGCCCTCGGCCTGCACGCCCCGCAGGCCTTCCAAAGCTTCGAGGCGCAGTTGGCCTTGTTGCGCGACGTCCAGTCCGACTTTGAAATCGCCATGCCGCTCGACGTAATCCTGAGCTTTGCGACGGCGACCGGCTATTGGGAGGGTATCCCGGTTGCAGTCCGACTGGCCCAGCTCGACCGGCTGATCGCGCTGTGTGACGAGTTGTACCCGGCCCTGCGGCTCTATCTGTTCGACGCGCATCGGGTGTTTTCCGCCCCGATCACGGTATTTGGCCCGCAGCTGGCGGTGATCTATCTCGGCCGCTGCTATGTCGCCTTCCGCGACAAGGTCAAGGTCGCCGAAGTGTCGCAACACTTTGATTGGCTGGTCCGCCATGCCACGCTCAGCGCCCGCGACGCTGCCAGCCATTTCCGCGAGCTGCGCGAGTTGGTCCGCTAGAAAACCACCAGATCAGCCGGCTTGTAGCTGTTGAATGTCAGGATATCACGGACCGCTTTCAGCCGGTCAGGCGGCAGCCCGGCGGTGCGGTTCAGCACAAAGCCGAACTTGCCCGAAGGTGTGCCGATCACCAGCGTGCGGTAGTCGGCATCAGCCCACAGCACCCACCAATCCGCCATTCCCTCCACCGAATATCGTCCGGCCTTGCCCGGCACAAAGCTGCCGGCACCATTTGTTTCACGGCCGGACAGACAAAGCGTCCAGGCAACCTGTCGGGCCTGATCTGAAAAATCGACGGTACCGGGCGCACAGCCTGCTGCGGCAACAGCAGCGTATGTCGCCACCTGAACCCAGTGGCCCGACAGCTTTGCCGTCTCCAGCACCGCCGAGGAATACATCAATGCGCCGTCGGTCCGAAACGACTGTTGCGGCGGCGATCCGGCTGGGCGGGCGCAGGCGGCCAGCAGCAGGGCTACGCCCAAGGACTTGATCAATTTAGACAAAGTGTCACCCTGCGCCCGTCCGCTTCAAAAATATCGTTGCAGCCGTAAAGGGGTGCATAGGGCGCGCAAGTGCCTGACCGGGCCAGACAAACCCCTTGGCAATCGCCCTTCTTGTTACAGACCTTCCCGGCGTCGCGGGTCTTTTTCAGGCAGATGAACGTCCCGGTCGTCCCCGCCGCGCCCCACTGCCCACCGGTCTTTTCGCACAGAACCTGCTCGGCGGATTTCGGGGCCTCAGGTTCGGGTGCCGCCGTGGACTGCGCCACGGTGCTCTGCTCGGCCGTCTGCGCTGCGGCGGTGGTCACGCTTGTCGGCCGTGGCTTGGGACGTGGGGTCGCACCAGAGGCCGTGGTGACCGGCGGCGCGGATGGCTCCCCCGACACCGACGCCTGCGCCGTGGGGGCCGCGTCCAGCGTCGTCACCGCGATACCGCCTCCGGCCATGCCGGCAGAATTGGCCACCGTCTCCCCGTTGGGGGCGGTCAGTTGGCAGGCCGCCAACAGGACAAGGGCGAACAAGGTCCGGCGCATTCAGGCCCTCTCATCAGGTTGGCGCATCAGGGCCCCAAGCGGCACCTGCATGCAAGGCTCGGGCGTCAATAAGGTTGCGGATGGCTGCGGTGAGCGGCGTCGATGTCACTGATGACCTGAGGTGAAAGGGCCAGATCGGCGCCACCAAGGTTGGTTGTCAACTGCTCAAGACTGGTTGCGCCGATGATCGGAATGTTCTGGAACGGCCGCTGCTGACAGAAGGCCAACGCCATCTGGCAGGGGTCAAGCCCATGACGGGCGGCAATGCCCAGATAGGCGGCGACTGCGGGAAAGACCTGCGAAGTGATCCGGTTGGTCAGGGTCGGGTTCAACGCGCGGCGGGTGCCCTCCGGCGTCACATCGCCGGCATATTTGCCGGACAAGAGCCCGCAGGCCAGCGGCGAAAAGCCCATGAGCGGCATGTCCTCGCGCACCGACATCTCGGCCCAGTCCGTGTCGAACTGGCGGCACAGCAGCGAATACTCGTTCTGCACGGTGGCCATCCGCGGCAGGTCATGCGCGTCCGCCAAGGCAAGCCACCGCGACGCGCCCCATACCGTTTCATTGGAAAGTGCTACATGGCCTATCTTGCCCTCGGCGATCAATTGGGCGGAAACCTGCAAGATCTCAACCATATGCGCCTCGACCTGCATCTTCTCGGCACCGCGTGGGTCATAGGTCCAGATATTGCGAAAGTGATAGCTCCCACGGTTCGGCCAATGCAGTTGATAAAGGTCGATATGGTCGGTCCGCAGACGTTTGAGCGAGGCTTCGACCGCCTGCCGCAATATCACTCCGCTCAAAGGCACACCGCCGCGCATCGCCGGTTGGCCCGCCCCGCAGACCTTGGAAGCCAGCACCAGCCGGCTGCGTCCACCGCGTGAGGCAAGCCACGATCCGATGATTTCCTCGGTCCGCCCGACGGTTTCGGCCCTGACGGGGTTGACCGGATACATTTCCGCAGTGTCCCAGAAATTCACCCCGGCGTCCAATGCCATGTCCGCCTGGGCATGACCCTCGGCTTCGGTGTTCTGGCTGCCCCATGTCATCGTGCCAAGGCACAGGGCCGACACCGACAGACCGGTCTGGCCCAATCTCACCTGTCGCATGGCGTCCTCCGTTCTGGCGCTGTTTTGGTCAACCGTAAGGCGCGCGGCCAAGGATGGAAAGACCTGATGGCTTGAGAACATTAAAAGAACATCGTAGGTTGGGTCATGGCGCTACCCATTCAACACGACTCATCCGGGCGCAAGCCCTTGCCAGAACAGCCGCTGCCGGGCGGGTTGGGGCTGACGCTGCTGCGTGGCCGGGTGCATGAGATCTGCGGCCCGGCCCGGGTGACGCTGGCGGCGCTGATCCTGGGCGCCAGCAGCGGGCCGGTGATCTGGGTCAGCCCGGGCTGGCTGACCGAGCGGGTCTATCCGCCGGGCCTGCGCGACCTTGCCGATCCGGGGCGGATCATCTTTGCCCGCGCCCGCCGTCCCGAAGATGTGCTGTGGGCGGTGGAAGAGGCGTTGCGCTCCGGTGCCGCCCCCATCGTGCTGGCCGATCTGCCCGCCCCGCCGGCGCTGACCCCGGTACGGCGGCTGCATCTGGCCTGCGAGGCCGGGGCCGAGGCTGCGCGCAACCGGGGACGCACACCGCCGCTGGGCCTGTTGCTGACGCCGGAAGACGGTGGCGCGCAGGGGGTGGAAAGCCGCTGGCAGATGCAGGCCGCGCCCAGCGGATCGACCCTCCTGGAAAGCCACAGCGCCTGGACCCTGCGCCGCCTGCGCGCCCGGATGACCCCGCCCGCCGAATGGCGGCTGATCAGCGACCCGGCCGGTGGCATCAGTGCCGCCGCCCCGGTGACCGGCCCGGTCACCGGATCGTGACGCGACGCGCCCAACCGCCATGCTAGATCTGGGCGAAAGGACACCGCATGAAACCCTTGGCCGCCCTTGTCGCCCTCGTTCTGTCCGTGTCCCTGGCCGAGGCCAAAACCCAAGCCTATGTCCTGCAACCCGCCGCCTCCACCGTCGGCTTTGAAACCGATTTCGGGCCAGACAAGATCACCGGCCGGATGCCGGTCAGCCAGGCCGATCTGAACCTCGATTTCCAGACCGTCGCCAATTCCACCGTCGCCGTCACGCTGGACGTAACCGGAGCCGAAGCCAGCTTTCCCTTTGCAGCACAGGCAATGAAAGGCCCCAAGGTACTGGATTCGCGCGAATTCCCGACGATCGGCTTTCAAAGCACCGCAGTGAAGGCTGAGGGCGACGGCGCGCAGGTCAAGGGCAACATCACCATTCGCGGCGTGACCCGGCCTGCCATCCTGCATGCCGTGATCTACCGTCAGCAGGGCACCGTGGCAGGCGATCTCAGCCTCTTGACCATCCGCCTGACCGGCGCGGTGCAGCGCAGCGACTTTGGGGCGACCGGGTGGAATGACATGGTCGGCGATGAAGTCCGGCTGGACATCCTGGCACGCATCGAGCGGGTAAAATAGCCGGTGGCGTGGCGCAATGATCCGCAGCATTTCGGGCTGGTCAGCCGGGTGATTCACTGGGCGATGGCAATACTGGTGCTGGCGATGCTGGTGCTGGGCACCAAGCTGTCCACCATGCAGCCGGGTCTGGCGAACCTGTGGCTCTACGGGCTGCACAAGACCGGCGGCATCATTGCCCTGACCCTCATCCTCCTCCGCCTGATCTGGCACCGGATCTCGCCGCCCCCGGCCCCACTCGGCCCGCCCAACGCCTGGCCCAACCGGGCGGCACGGCTGGCCCATGCCGCGATCTATGTCTTGCTGCTGGCCATCCCGCTGTCAGGCTGGATCGCCAGTTCCGCCACCGGCATCGACGTGATGTTCGCCGACCGCTGGGTGATCCCGCCGATTGCCCCGGTGTCGGAGCGTTGGGAATACTGGGGGTTTTTCGTCCACAAGGTCCTGACCAAACTCTTGATGCTCACCCTGACCCTGCATGTTCTGGGCGCGCTCAAACGGGTCCGGGACCACGACGGCACCATGCGACGGATGACGCTTGGGCGTTGACTGTTGCCGGGCAAGGTGATGAGCATGCACGACAATGCGCCTGCTCATCACCTTTGCCGCCCTGTTCCTGTCGGTCGTCCTGCTGCAACTCGGCGCGGGCGGGGTCGCGCCATTGGACGCCATCTCGGGCGCGGCACTTGGTTTCACCAAGAGCGAGATCGGCCTGATGGGCTCGGCGCATTTCTTTGGCTTCTTCATCGGCTGCTGGTGGGCGCCGCGCCTGATGGGCGAGGTCGGTCATTCCCGCGCCTTCGCCGCCTTTGTCGCCGCAGGCACCATCGGCATTCTGGCCCATATGCTGCTGATCACGCCCCTGGCGTGGAGCCTGATGCGGATGGCGACCGGTCTGTGCACCGCAGGCTGTTACACGATCATCGAGGCCTGGATGCAGTCCAAGGTCACCAATGACACGCGTGGCCGGGCCATGGGGGTCTACCGCGTCGTCGACATCACCGGATCTTTGGGCGCGCAGTTGATCATCGGCGTGCTGGAACCGGGATCCTATATCTCCTACAACCTGCTCGCCCTGCTGCTCTGTGCTGCGCTGTTCCCGCTAACCCTGACCAAGGCCGAGCCGCCCGAAACCCCGGCCGCGCCACGTCTGCGCCCGGCTCTGGCCTGGGCACGGTCACCCCTCGCTTCGGTCGGCGTGGTGGTGTCCGGCGTCACCGGGGCGGCGTTTCGCATGGTCGGGCCGATGTATGGCCAGGAGGTTGGGCTGGCCCATGACCAGATCGCGCTTTTTCTCGCCACCTATGTGGTCGGTGGGGCATTGGCGCAATATCCGGTCGGCTGGGCGGCGGACCGGTTTGACCGACGGACCGTGCTGATCGGGCTGTCGATCCTGTCGACCGTGGCCTGCGGGGCGGCAATTCTGCTGGCTGATCAAGGGCCTGCCGCCAACTATCTGACCATCGGCGCCTTCGGCTTTGCCACCATGCCGATCTATTCGGTCTCCACCGCCCACGCCCATGACTTTGCGACGCCGATGGAGCGGGTGGAACTGTCCGCCGCGATGATGTTTCTCTATGCCGTCGGTGCCATCGCCAGCCCCTACCTCGCCTCGGTCCTGATCGAGAATTTCGGCTCTGGCGCGATGTTCCTGATGATTGCCGTCGTGCATGTGCTGCTGGTGGTCTTTGGTCTGGTGCGGATGACCGCCCGCCCGACGCCCGACACCAAGACGCCTTACACCTATGAACCGCGCACCACCTTCCAGATCGGTCGCCTGATGGGCCGTCTGCGCGACCGTGGTTAGGTCTTGGGCTTCGATTTCAACTTCGTTCCCATCAGCTTCCAGATCATGTGCAACAGCAGCAGCAGCGCCAGGGACGACACGCTGGTGCCGACCACGCCGCCGAACTCCTGACCTTTCTGCATGACCTTGACCAGGGCTTCGGTCCGCTTCTTCTTGTCGTCGTCAAGTTTGATTTCCTTCTCGATCCTGGCCAGGGTCGAGGGTACCCAGGACGGGTTGCTGGCCTCTTTGGCCGCCACCTTGATCGCCTTCATCACGCCTTCGGGGTCTTTGGCGAAGTCCATATCCGCCACTTTCGACGCCTTGCGCAGCGCAGCCTCGGTCGCCAGCAGTTCGGTGATCGTGTCGGCCACCCATTTCAGCCCGTCCTGCGTGTCGGGCGACAGCGCGTCATGCACTTTCGACCCGATCACCTTGGTCACCGGCGCATAGCGTTTGAGGTAGAGATGCACCTTCTTTGCCGCCGCCTGCGCCTTGGCGGGCGGCACCGAGTCGGGCAGACGGGCGGCGATCTTGCCGATCTCCTTGTGCAGGGCGTCAAGGGCGCGGGCGGCTTCGCCAACTTCTTTCAGAATCGGGGCGTCAAGGCTTGCGGCCATGGGAAATCTCCACACCAAAAGGTCAAAGGCATTGCGCTAATGCCCTGAGCCTAACACCCGGTCCGGCCTTGTCGCAAGAGTGTTGGCCCTTGCATCTGGCCCTTGCCCGCGCCTTGCGCTAAACGGGGCGCGACACGAGCGAAGGCGCATCTCATGGCACGGATTCTGATTACGTCGGCCATCCCCTATATCAATGGGATCAAGCATTTGGGCAATCTGGTGGGCAGCCAGCTGCCCGCCGACCTGTTTGCGCGCTACATGCGGGGCCGCGGCCATGAGGTGATGTTCATCTGTGCCACCGACGAACACGGCACCCCTGCCGAACTGGCCGCCGCCAAGGCGGGCCAGCCGGTCGAAGAGTATTGCGCCGAAATGCACGACGTTCAGGCTGAGATTGCCGAGGGTTTCCGGCTGTCGTTCGATCATTTCGGCCGATCGTCCAGCCAACGCAACCACCGCCTGACCCAGCATTTCGCCGGGGTTCTGGATGCCAACGGACTGATCCGCGAACAGTCGGAAAAACAGGTATTTTCCATCGACGACAACCGCTTCCTGCCCGACCGCTACATCGAAGGCACCTGTCCGAACTGCGGCTATTCCTTCGCGCGCGGCGACCAATGCGACAACTGCACCAAGCAGCTTGACCCGACCGACCTGATCAACCCGCATTCCACCATCTCAGGCTCCACCAATCTTGAGGTCCGCGAGACCAAGCATCTCTATCTGATGCAGCGCAGCCTGAAGGACAAGATCGCCGCCTGGATCGACAGCAAGAAGGACTGGCCGCTGCTGACCACGTCCATCGCCAGGAAATGGCTGAACGACGGCGACGGCTTGCAGGACCGTGGCATCACGCGGGATCTCTATTGGGGCATTCCGGTCAGAAAGGGTGATCAGCCGTGGCCGGGGATGGAGGGCAAGGTGTTCTACGTCTGGTTCGATGCCCCGATCGAATACATCGCCTGCACCGCCGAATGGGCCGATGCCAACGGGCTGGACGATGCCGCCTGGCAACGCTGGTGGCGCACCGACAAGGGCGCTGCGGACGTGACCTATTACCAGTTCATGGGCAAGGACAACGTGCCGTTCCACACGCTAAGCTTCCCCGCCACCATCCTCGGCTCCGGTGAGCCGTGGAAGCTGGTCGACTACCTGAAATCATTCAACTATCTGAATTATGACGGCGGCCAGTTCTCCACCTCACGCGGGCGCGGCGTGTTCATGGATCAGGCTTTGTCGATCCTGCCGTCGGACTACTGGCGCTGGTGGCTCTTGTCGCACGCCCCCGAAAGCAGCGATGCCGAGTTCACCTGGGAGAACTTTCAGGCCTCGGTCAACAAGGACCTCGCCGACGTGCTGGGCAACCTGGTCAGCCGCGTCACCAAATTTGCCACCTCGAAATTCGGTGACACCGTCCCGGCGGGCGGAGAATTCGGCCCGCAAGAGGCGGCGCTGATTGCCGACCTTGCCACGCGGATCAAGGACTATGGCAGCCTGATGGAACAGATGGAGGTCCGCAAGGCCGCCGCTGAACTGCGCGGCATCTGGGTGGTCGGCAATGAATATCTGCAATCGGCGGCACCGTGGACCGTGGTCAAGACTGACCCCGACCGGGCGCAGGCCATGGTCCGGCTGGCGCTGAACCTGATCCGGATCTATGCCATTCTGTCGCGCCCCTTCATCCCGGATGCCGCCGCCACCATGATGACGGCGATGGGGTCCGATGACTGGACCTGGCCCGAAGACATCGCTGCCGCCCTGCGGACCCTGCCCGCCGGGCTGGCCTTCACTGTGCCGGAAAACCTGTTCCGCAAGATCACGGATGAGGAGCGGGCAGATTGGCAGGCCCGCTTTGCCGGTGTCCGGACCTGACGGGGCTCAGAACAACCCCATCAGCTTCAGGCTGACCAGAACCAGCACCAAGGCCAGCAGGACCCGCAGCATACCCTCAGGCAATTTCGGGGCCAGCAGAGAACCGATGATGATGCCGGGGATCGAGCCGATCAGCAAAGTTCCAAGCAGCATCCAGTCGACATCGCCCAGATACCAATGCCCCAGACCAGCAATCAGGGTCAACGGCACCGCATGGGCGATGTCCGACGCCACGATGCGCAGAGTTGGCAGGCGCGGGTAAAGCACCAGTAGGGCGGTGACGCCGATGGCCCCCGCCCCGACCGAGGTCAGCATGACCAAAGCGCCGATGACGGCCCCGGTTGCCACGGTCAGTCCCTGCACCATCCGGTCATTGTTGACCGAGATCTTCGAGCCAAGGAAGGCCACGATGGCCGCGCGAAACAACAGGGTCATCGCAGTTACCAGCAGCACGGCTCCCAGCATTACTGCGATCACGCCGCCCTTGCTGCTGTGCAGGCCCACCGTATTCATCACCAGAAAGGTGCCCAACGTGGCGGGGACCGACCCCGTCGCCAGCCGCTGCACCACGCGCCAGTCCACCGACTTCGCCCGGCCATGCACCCCGGTCCCGACCGCCTTGGTCGCCGCCGCATAGAGCAGGTCCGTTCCCACCGCCGTCGCCGGGTGAATGCCGAACAGCAAGACCAGCAGCGGCGTCATCAAGGACCCGCCGCCCACCCCGGTCAGACCCACGACAATGCCGACCGCAAGCCCCGAAAGCGAAAACAGCAAGTTGAGGTCACCGAGGTTCATGAACGCAAATCCCTAAGTTGTTCGCCCAGAGATTCCCGAGGCCACGTCACTTGTCAACGTAATTTTGTTAATATCTATCGTGATAGTAGATATATCTGGAAACCGCCGCGTCCTGCCGGTCGTCTGACCCTTCGGCGAGGTATCGGCAAAGGCCGCAACTGTAATTTGGCGCGCATCCGGCACGGTTGCGGGCAAGGATCGGTTTGGCTATGAGGGCAGCAATTCTGGAGATGCGCCATGCCCCTGTTTCTGTCCACCGATCAAGCGGACTTCGAGGCCCGCTTTGCCGCCATGTTGGGCATCAAGCGCGAAGAGGCCGAGGATGTTGATCAGACGGTGGCGGCGATCATAGCCGATGTCCGGGCACGGGGCGATGCGGCCTTGATCGAATTGACCCGGCGCTTTGACCGTTTCGAGGTAACGGAGCTGGCGTTTTCCGCCGCCGAGATTGCCGCCGAATGCGCCAAAGTATCGTCTGATGACCGGGCTGCACTGGAACTGGCGGCGACCCGGATCCGGGCCTACCACGCGCGGCAGATGCCGCAGGATGCCGCGTGGACCGACGAGGCCGGGGCCACGCTTGGCTGGCGCTGGACACCGGTGTCGGCGGCAGGGCTTTACGTGCCGGGCGGGCTGGCCTCCTATCCATCCTCGGTCCTTATGAACGCCATCCCGGCCAAGGTGGCGGGGGTGGAGCGGCTGGTGATCTGCTGCCCGACACCGGGCGGCGTGGTCAACCCGCTGGTCTTGCTGGCCGCACAGATCGCCGGGGTGGATGTGATCTTCCGCGTGGGTGGGGCGCAGGCAATTGCGGCACTGGCCTACGGCACCGAAAGCATCGCTCCGGTCGACAAGATCACCGGGCCGGGCAATGCCTATGTCGCCGCCGCCAAGCGCCGGGTGTTTG
>JBDTQR010000076.1:0-18815 GCA_039932095.1 bacterium
GATGGCGCGGTGGCCTGCGACCACTTTCACCACTGGCCCGCCGACCTCGATCTGTTGAAGGCCGCCAATATGGACGCCTACCGCTTTTCCACCTCGTGGACCCGGGTGATGCCTGACGGCCGTACCGTGAACCCGCAAGGCCTGGATTTCTACGACAAGCTGGTCGACGGCATGCTTGAACGCGGGTTGAAACCGTTCCAGACCCTGTATCACTGGGACTTGCCCTCTGCCCTCGCCGATCTTGGCGGCTGGACCAATCGCGATGTGGCGTCATGGTTCGCCGACTATGCCGAGCAGGTCACCGCCCGCCTTGGCGACCGCGTCGCCTCCGTGGCCACCATCAATGAGCCGTGGTGCGTCGCTTGGCTGTCGCATTTCATCGGCGCCCACGCCCCTGGCCACCGCGACATCCGCGCCACCGCCCGAGCCATGCACCACGTCCTGCTGGCTCACGGCGCTGCGGTGCAGCGGTTGCGCAGCATGCGCCAGCCCAACCTCGGCATTGTCCTGAACTTCGACCACACCGACCACGCCAGCAATGCCCCCGCCGATGTCGATGCAGCCAACCTGTGGGACGGCATCTTCAACCGCTGGTTCATCGAGGGCATCACCCGGCAGACCTATCCCGAACAGGTCCTTGCCGGCCTCGCACCGCACATGCCCGCCAACTGGCAAGACGACATGGCTCTGATTGGTCAACCGCTCGACTGGCTCGGCGTCAACTACTACACCCGCCACGCCATCGCTGACGCCCCCGGCACGCCGTGGCCGTCGCTCCGCGATGTCCCCGGTCCGCTGCCCAAGACCCAGATGGGCTGGGAGATCTATCCGGAAGGGCTGGAGATCTTTCTGACCAGACTGCACCGCGACTATGTCGGCGCCCTGCCGCTCTATGTCACGGAAAACGGCATGGCCAATGCCGATGCACTGCACAATGGCATCGTCCCCGACGAGGTCCGCGAGGCCTATCTGTTCGACCACCTTGCCGCGACCAAATCCGCCATCGCCAAGGGAGCCAATGTGAATGGCTTCTTCTACTGGTCGCTCCTGGACAATTACGAATGGGCCGAAGGCTATGAAAAGCGCTTTGGATTGGTCCACGTCGATTTCAACACACTGGTCAGAACCCCGAAATCATCCTATCACGCGCTAGCACGGGCCCTCGCACGCAATGATCGGGGCCTGCAATGACCAGGGGGACATCATGACCGCCATCCTCGCCGATATCGGCGGCACCAACACGCGGGTCGCTCTGGCTGACGGCAAACAGGTGCGCCCGGGCAGCATCGCCAAATTTGCCAATGCCGAGTTTGACAGTCTCGAACCTATCCTGACGCGCTACCTGACCGAGGTTGGCATCGCCGCGGTTGAAGGCGCCTGTGTCGCCGCCGCCGGTCCAGTCCGCCACGGTGTCGCCGAAATGACCAACCTGTCATGGATCATCGACCATGCTCTCTTGACCCGTGCCACCGGTGCCACCAAGGTCGCGATCCTGAACGACCTGCAGGCGCAAGGTCAGGCCCTCGGCCACATCAGCCCCGAAAACCTGCGCCCGATCATCGAGGCCTCTGCTGTGCCCAATGCCTCGATGCTGGTGGTGGGCCTCGGCACCGGCGTCAACGCCGCCCCGGTCCACAACACGCCGTGGGGCCGCGTCGTGCCGCCCTCCGAATGCGGCCATGTCTCGATGCCGATCCGCAACGCTCTGGACCTCCGCCTCGCCCAGTTCCTTGAAACCTACGGCGAACACGCCCATGGCTTTACCGGCGTCGAGGATGTGCTGGCCGGCCGCGGCATCGAACACATCTACGCGTTCCTCACGTCCGAGGCCGGCAACCTCACCCCCAACCGCTCGGCCCAGATCATGGCCGACATCGCTGCAGGCGAGCCCATGGCCGTCGCCACCGCCGAACTCTACACCCGCCTGCTCGGCTCCACCCTCGGCAACCTCGCCCTCACCCACCTGCCCTATGGCGGCATCTTCCTGATCGGCGGCATGTCGCGCGCCATGACACCCTATCTCGCCAACATGGGCCTCGCCGCCGCCTTCACCGACAAGGGCCGCTTCGCCGAGTTTCTGCGCGCCTTCCCGATCTGGGTGGTCGAAGACGACTACGCCGCCCTGACCGGTTGTGCCGCCTATCTCGCCAATGGCGGACAGGGCTAGGCCGGGCGGTTTCGGACCGAACCAGACCGCCATCGCCACATCAGGTGCTCTGCCACAGCGGTCACGTCCCGAACAGACCAGAACGCCCACACCAAACCGCTAAACTTCATCTAAAATTTCCGCCGGTTTCGCCTGTCCATAAATACCCCACGGGGGGGGGGCGGATTGGCCTGCCAATCCGGCTTGGGGGTGTGAAACCCCCATCCGACCGCCTCACCCGGGCAGAACCTTGGTCAAGAACCCCATCATCGTCGCCAGCCCGTCCTGCGAAATCCCGTGCCCCATGCCCTTCATCACATGGCCATAGGTCGGAAACTCCGCCGCCACCAGCGCCTCGCCCGCCACTGCCATCTCGTCGAACTCTACCACCGGGTCCTGATCGCCGTGCATGACCAGCACCGGCGGCCTGACCCGTGCCTCGGCGGCCAGGCGCTCGGGGTTGATCAGCCGCCCCGAGATCGAAACCACCCCAGCCATCGCCACCGCCCGCCGCGGTGCCACCTGCAGCGCCATCATCGCGCCTTGCGAGAAGCCGACCAGCGCCAGTGCCGCATCCGTCAGCCCCGCCTCGGCCAACCGCTGATCGAGAAACCGGTTCACCTGCTGATCCGCCGCCGCGAGCCCGGCCTGCGCCTCGGCCTCGCTGGAGCCGTCAAAGCGTGGAATGGAAAACCACTGAAACCCGAACGGCGCGCCCGGCACCGGGTCGGGCGCGTCGGGTGCCATAAAGACTGTGTCCGGCAGATGCGTGGCCAGCACGTCACCGATGTCCAGCAGATCCGCGCCATTGGCCCCGTAACCATGCAGAAATACCACCAATGAGCGGGTCTTGCCCGACGCCGCAGCCTTGCGGCCGAATTTCAAGTCCTTGGTCACCTGATCCCCTCACGTGTCTTGGCCACCCGGTAATAGGACCACAGCGCCCGCGCCGCAACCGCCCGCCACGGGCTCCATGCCTCGGCCATCGCCCGGAACGCCCGCTCCTTTGGCCGCTCCGGCAGGTCGAACAACAACCGCGCCGCCTCCTGCAGGGCCAGATCGCCCGGCGCGAACACATCCGCCCGGCCCAGTGCGAACATCGCGTAAATCTCCGCCGTCCAGGCCCCGATCCCCGGAATGGCCACCAGCGTCGCAATCACCTCGTCCGTCGGCCGCAGCCGCAGCCCGTCAAAGTCCAGCCCGGCCTGCGCCAAGGCCCGGCCATAGCGCGCCTTCTGCCGCGACAGCCCCACCGCCCGCAAATCCTCATCGGTCGCCACCGCCATCGTGGCCATGTCAGTCAACCCCGCCGCTGCCAGCCGCGTCCAGATCGCATTGGCCGACGCGACCGAAACCTGCTGGCCGACAATCGCGTCCAGCAGGGCGCCAAACCCGTCGTCATGCCGGCGCAAGGGCAGCGGCCCGGTCAGCGCCAGGGCCGCCGCAAAGCGCGGCTCGTGGGCCGCCAGCCACGCCGCCCCCTCCGCCACACAGGCCTCGCTCACGATAATCCGCCCGACCATTTTGCCCCTTCTGTGCGGTCCTGCAGGGTTCAACCGCAACATTTGCCCTTGAACCTGCCCGCGTCCCTGCCTACCGATGTCCCATCATGACCACAATCTCCGACAGCCAGACCCGCCGCAATGTCTTTGTCCTCGTCGCGGCGCAAGCCGTGCTGGGCGCGCAATTGCCGATGATCTTCACCATTGCCGGGCTTGCGGGCAAGCAACTGGCCCCCAACGCCTGCCTCGCGACCCTGCCGATCTCTCTGATGGTGATCGGCTCGATGCTGACGGCAACGCCAATTTCCGCCTTCATGGCAAAATACGGCCGCCGCGCCGGTTTTGTCGTCGGCGCTGCTGGAGGCGCCACTGGAGCCGCAATTTCCGCCATCGGCCTGTCGCTTGCCTCTTTCCCGATCTTCCTCGTGGGCGCGCTCCTGTCCGGCATCTACATGTCGGCGCAAGGTTTTTACCGCTTCGCTGCCGCCGACACCGCGTCCGACGCATTCCGCCCCAAGGCAATCTCCTGGGTCATGGCGGGTGGCCTGTTGTCCGCTGTCTTCGGCCCCGAACTTGTCAAGCTCACCTCGCAGATGATGGCTGTCACCTTCCTGGGCACTTACATTGCCGCCATTGGCCTGAACCTGGTCGGCGTGTTCCTGTTCGCCCTCCTCGACATCCCCAAACCCAAGCCCCGCCTGCATGGCACGCCGCAAGGCCGCAGCCGGATGGAGCTGATCCGCACCCCGCGCATCGCTGTCGCCGTCATCGTCGCCACGGTCAGCTACGCGCTGATGAACCTGGTCATGACCTCCTCCCCCCTCGCCGTCGTCGGTTGCGGTTATCACACTTCGGACGCCGCCAATGTCGTCACGGCCCATGTGCTGGCCATGTATGTGCCGTCGTTCTTCACCGGCTACCTGATCACCCGCTTTGGCGTCGAAAAGATCATGGCCACCGGCCTCGTCATCCTCGGCTGTGCCGGGGCGGTCGCCATGGCGGGCGTGCAACTGGAAAACTTCTTCGCCGCCCTGATGCTCTTGGGCATAGGCTGGAACTTCGGCTTCATCGGTGCGACCACCATGCTGACTGGCGCCCATAGCGCGGAAGAGCGTGGCCGGATGCAGGGCATGAATGACCTCCTGGTGTTTGGCGGCGTCACCCTCGCATCGTTCTCCTCCGGCGGGTTGATGAACTGCTCCGGCGGCACGGTGGAGGCCGGGTGGACCGCCGTCAACATGGCAATGCTGCCCTTCCTCGTGCTGGCCGGCGGGGCCTTGATCTGGCTGTGGCTCCGCCCCAAATCCCCCTCAGCCCTGCCCCTGTAAATGAGTGCTGCAATGATCAAGCTCGATATCTTCTCCGATCCGGTCTGCCCGTGGTGCTATCTCGGCAAAGCCAACCTAGACCGCGCGCTGGAATCCCATCCCGACCACCCGTTCGCCATCGAATGGCATCCGTTCCAGCTGAACCCCGACATGCCGCCTGAGGGCGTCGACAAGCGCAGCTACCTCCTGGCCCGCTTCGGCTCCGAGGCGCAGCTCGAGACGATCCACGACCGCTTCCGCCAGATCGCCAGGGATAACGGCGTCCAGATGGACCCCGACACGCCAAAGCGCATCCCCAACACCCGCAACGCCCACCGCGTCATCCACTGGGCCGGGCTGGAGGGGCGGCAAACCCTGGTCGTCTCGGCCCTGATGCGGGCCTATTGGGTCGAGGGTCGCGACATCGGCAACCCGTCCGTCCTGGCCGACATTGCCGCAGGGGCCGGCATGGACCGCGACATGGTGGTCCGCCTCCTCGCCTCCGACGCCGATGCCGAAGCGGTCCTCGCCCGCGAAGCCCATGCTCGTGAGCGCGGCGTCAAGGCGGTGCCGACCTTCGTCATCGCCAATCAATATGTCGTCTCGGGAGCGCAGCCGCCGGAAATGTGGGGTCAGGCCATTGCCGAGATGACCCAGGCTCAACCCAACCTCGCCTGACGCCCGCACCCAATCGCCTGCCCCGGAAAGTCCCCGATGTCCCGAGTGATCCAGCGCCCGTCGCAGCGCGAGTTTGTGGCGATGATGGCGATGCTGTTCGCCACCACCGCCCTGTCGATCGACGCCATGCTGCCCGCCCTGCCCGCCATCGCGGCAGAGTTGACCCCGCTCGAGGTGAACAACGCCCAACTGGTGATCTCGATCTTTTTCGCCGGTCTTGGCATGGGCACCCTGGTCGCCGGCCCGGTGTCCGATTCCATCGGTCGCAAGATCACCCTGCTGGCCTGTGCTGCGATCTACATCATCGGAGCCTTGCTCTGCGTCCTCGCCCACAGCCTTGAAATGCTGCTCATCGCCCGCTTCCTGCAAGGCATCGGCGCTTGCGGCCCGCGCGCCGTCGGCACCGCCATGGTCCGCGACCTGTACAAGGGCCGCGACATGGCCCGCATCATCTCCTTCGTCATGATGATCTTCACCATCGTCCCCGCCATCGCCCCGTTGATCGGCCAGGGCCTGATGCTGTTCGGCGGCTGGCGGGTGATCTTCGTGGCCTTCATCGTCTTCGCCCTGCTGATCCAGTCCTGGGTCGCCCTTCGCCAGCCAGAGACGCTGCGCCCCGAAACCCGGCGCCATCTGCACCTCAGCCTGTTGACCGCCGCCGCCCGCGAACTGATGACCCACCGCGTTGCCCTGATCTCCACCGCCTGCCAGGCCCTGACCTCCGCCTGCCTCCTTGCCACCCTGTCCTCCCAGCAAGGCATCTTCGAGCAGCATTTCGACCGCGCCGCCAGCTTCCCGCTGTGGTTCGCCGTCATCGCGATCTGCTCGGTCGCAGGCTCCTTTCTCAACACCCGCGTCGTGGTGCAATACGGCATGCGCCGGGTGCTGGTCTTGACCTATCTTGCGCAATTCGCCCTGACCCTGCTGGTCCTCGCCCTGAACCTCAGCCACAGCATGCCGCCGGTGGTGGAATTCGCCGCCCATATCATCTGGTCGATCGGCATCTTCGCGATGATGGGCCTCTGCATGGGCAATCTCAACGCCCTCGCGATGGAGCATCTTGGCCATATCGCCGGTTTCGCCGCCTCGATGATCACCGCCTTCTCGACCGTCGGCTCCGTCCTGATCGCCGTCCCGGTCGGCCTCGCCTTCAACGGCACCCAGATCCCGCTGCTCCTCGGCGTCGCCGTGTTCTCCGGCCTCGCCCTCACCCTGATGCAACTGGTCAAGAAGCCCGCCACTGCCTGACCAAACCCATAAGGTTTACCGAAGATTTGCCCCCTGCATACTGGCCCGAATATCCTGCGGGGGGTCAGCTTGGTTCACCAAGGTGGCGTGAGGGTGCACAACCCCCCTCGCCAGCGATGACGCAGAACTGCGGGTGCCGTCAGACCCGGTCCGGCTTCACGACCTTCTCCGCCAGATCGCGCGCCACGTTGAACGCCCCCTTGATCCTGTCCGCCTCGGTCTTCATCTCACCGACCAGAATGATCTTGTTGCCAGCTATCCGCGCCGCCGGCCCCTGCGCCCGAATGAACGCGACCAGCCCCGCCGGATCGGCAAATTTGTCGTTGTGAAACTGCACCGTCGCGCCTTTCGGCCCGACATCCAGCCGCGAAATCCCGGCCTTCTTGCACAAAGCCTTGATCCGCACGATCACCATCAGCGTGTTGACCTCCTTCGGCAGCGGCCCAAACCGGTCAATCAACTCCGCCGCAAAACCCTCCAGCTCCACCTTGGTTCCCAGCGACGACAGCCGCCGATACAGGCCCAGCCGGATGTCCAGATCCGGAATGAAACTCTCCGGGATCATCACCGGTACCCCAAGATTGATCTGCGGCGCCCAGTGGTCATCCATCGCTGTCAGCCCCTGCAACTCGCCGGATTTGATCTTGGCAATCGTCTCCTCCAGCATCTGCTGATAAAGCTCGTAGCCGACTTCCTTGATATGCCCCGACTGCTCCTCGCCCAGCAAATTCCCCGCCCCGCGCAGGTCAAGGTCATGCGACGCCAGGTTGAACCCCGCCCCCAGATTGTCGAGGGACCCCAGCAACCGCAGCCGCTTGCTGGCCTGAGGCGTCAAAGGCGCCCGGGGCTTGGTCGTCAGATAACAATAGGCCCGCGTCTTGGCCCGGCCTACCCGCCCCCTGATCTGATACAGTTGCGACAGCCCGAACATATCGGCCCGGTGGATGACCATGGTGTTCGCAGTCGGAATATCCAGACCCGATTCCACAATCGTCGTCGCCAGCAGCACATCAAACTTGCCGTCGTAAAACTGGTTCATCCGGTCGTCGAGATCGCCCGCCGCCAACTGGCCATGGGCAATCACATAGGTCACTTCCGGCACATGGGTCTTCAGGAAATCCTCGATCTCATGCAGATCGCTGATCCTCGGCACTACATAAAACGACTGCCCGCCCCGGTAATGCTCCCGCAGCAACGCCTCGCGCACCGTAATCGTGTCAAACTCCGACACATAGGTCCGGATCGCCAAACGGTCCACCGGCGGCGTCGCGATGATCGACAGATCGCGCACCCCGGTCAAAGACAACTGCAAGGTCCGGGGAATCGGCGTCGCGGTCAACGTCAGCACATGAACCTCTGACCGCATCTCCTTCAGCCGCTCCTTGTGGCTGACGCCAAAATGCTGTTCCTCGTCAATCACCATCAGGCCGAGGTTCTTGAACCGCACCGCCTTGGCCAATAGCGCATGGGTTCCAACCACGATATCGACCTGCCCATTTGCCATCGCCTCCCGCGTCGCATTGGCATCCTTGGCGCTGACAAACCGTGACAAGGGTCTGACGGAAATCGGGAACCCCCGAAAGCGCTCGATAAAGCTGCGATGGTGCTGCCGCGCCAACAAGGTCGTCGGACAGATCACCGCCACCTGCATGCCGCTCAAGGCCGCCACAAACGCCGCCCGCATCGCCACTTCGGTCTTGCCGAACCCGACATCGCCCACCACGAGCCGGTCCATCGGCGAGCCCTTCTCCAGATCCGCCACCACATCGGCAATTGCCGCCAACTGGTCATCGGTCTCCTGATAGGGGAACCGCGCCGCGAACGCCTCCCAGATCGAATGCGGCGCCTCCAGAATGGGTGCATGGCGCAGCGCGCGTTCAGCTGCAATCCGCATCAACTTGTCGGCAATCTCGCGGATCCGCTCCTTTAGCTTGGCCTTCTTGGCCTGCCAGGCGCCGCCACCAAGACGGTCGAGCAAACCCTCTTCATGGCCATAGCGGCTGAGCAGTTCGATGTTCTCGACCGGCAGATACAGCTTGGCATTCTCGGCATATTCCAGCGCCACGCAGTCATGCGGCGCGCCCAGGGCCGTGATCGTCTCCAGCCCCAGATAGCGCCCGACGCCATGCTCGACATGGACAACCAGATCACCCGGTGTCAGCGTATCGACCTCGCGCAGGAAATTGTCCGCCTTGCTCTTCTTGCGCGGTTTGCTGACCAGCCGGTCGCCCAGCACATCCTGCTCCGAGATCACCGCGATCCCCGGCGCCACAAACCCCGCCTCCAGCGCCCAGATCATCAGGAACAGCTGCCCCCGCCCGTCCGGCACCTCGCGGAAGTCCTTCACCTCAACGACCCCGCGCAGCCCCTGATCCGCCAGCAACCCCTTCAACCGCTCTCGCGCGCCTTCGGACCACGAGGCAATCACCACCTGCCGCTCTTGCAGCAGCGCATGAAGATGGTCCGACAATGCCCCGAAAAGACTGACATGTTCCTGCTGCCGCTCAGGCGCGAAACTCCGTCCGATCCGGCCCGAAGCATCCAGCACACCGGGCCCCGGGGCCTGCGCCAAAGGCGACAGCTGCACCACCCGGTGGTCGGCCACCGCCGCCTCCCATGCCGCGTCGTCAAGATACAGCAATTCCGGCGCCGACGGCTTGTAGACCGAATCCAGCCGGCCCTTGGCGGTCAACGCCTCATGCCGTGCGTCATACTGGTCGGCGATGCC
Source organism: bacterium (assembly GCA_039932095.1). Classification (GTDB taxonomy): domain Bacteria; phylum Pseudomonadota; class Alphaproteobacteria; order Rhodobacterales; family Rhodobacteraceae; genus Stagnihabitans. The sequence continues at coordinate 9,610 of JBDTQR010000076.1, forward strand.
GTCCCAACGCGACAACCGCGCCGCCGTGACCTGATCATCCAGCATGACCGACGCGGCAGGCAGATAGTCGAACAAGGTCTCCAGCCGCGCGTGAAAGAACGGCAGCCAATGCTCCATCCCCTGATGCTTGCGCCCCGCACTCACCGCCTCATAGAGCGGATCATCCGACCCCGCCGTGCCAAACTCCGCCCGGTAATTCTGCCGGAACCGCGTGATCGCGGCATCGTCGAGAATGACCTCCGACATCGGCGCGAATTCCACTGCGCTCAACTTCTGCGTCGTCCGCTGGGTCACCGGATCAAACCGCCGCGCCCCATCCAGCACATCGCCAAAGAAGTCGAGCCGCACCGGCCCACCGCGCCCCGGCGGAAAGATATCGACGATCCCGCCGCGCAGCGCAAAATCCCCCGGCTCCGAAACTGTGGAGACTGGCGAAAACCCCATCCCGGTCAGAAACGCCTTCAACCGCTGGTCATCGACCCGGTCACCAACCTTGGCGACAAACGACGCGCCCTGCATCACCTCGCGCGCCGGCAACCGCTGCATCGCCGAATTGAGCGTGGTCAGCAGCACCACCGGCTTCGACAGCCCCGCCGCCAAGGCCGCCAGGGTCGACATCCGCCGCGCCAGAATTTCAGGATTGGGCGAGACCCGGTCATAGGGCAGACAGTCCCAGGCCGGCAGGTCCAGCACCGCGACCCCCGGCGCCATCACCGCCAAAGCTGCCCGCATCGCCTCCATCCGCCGGTCATCACGGGCGACATGGATCACCGACTGCCCGCGCGCCAACTCCTTGGCCAGCAACCGCGCGTCAAACCCTTCCGGAGCGCCGCCCAGCAGGATGCGGTCAGCCATGGCTTACCCCGGCAGACTGAATTGGATATTGACCCACATGCCATAAAGCGAGGTCACAAAGATCGACAGCATCCCCAACACCTGCACGCCTAGCCGATGCCAGCCCAACCGCCGGATCAGCGCGGCGCCCTGACCTTCGCCGGCCTCGACCTTGACCGAAGTTCGCAGCGACATATAGCCCAGAATGACCAGCGGCACGAACAGGAACAACACCGCCTGCGCAAACTCCACATCATAAAGAAACCCCAGCAGCACCAGAATGGTCACCACAAAACACACGAACCCGATCAGCACCGGCCCATAGCTGCGCGACGCATGCAGCATGCGCGCCACATTGATCCGTACCAGACTTTCCAGATCGTCCTGCGCCTGACCACCCTCACGCCGGGCGCGCCACACCATGTCATGCGGCACCCCCATCGACCAATGACTGGCCGAAGACCAGATCACGCCCAACGCGATCCAATACCACAAGTTCGAGAACGACCGCATGTCGATCAGATCGAACAGCATCTGATACCAATTCAACTGCCGTCTCCGTGCTGCCCCTGCCAAATCCGCTCAAACACCGGGCGCGGCACTATGTCCCCGGCAACCCCGCTTGAGCAGCGCGCCTTTCCATGGCAGGCAGAAGCCAAAGCTGCAAGCCCCCGCGGACCCAAGGAGCCCAATCATGCGCCCGACCGTTGCCCCCTTCCCCACCGCCCGCTTCCGCCGCTTGCGCCAAAGCCCCTCGATGCGCGCCCTCGCTCAGGAAAATACCCTGTCGGTGAATGATCTGATCTGGCCGGTATTCATCCGTGACGGGGTCGGCGTCCGCGAACCTGTCGCCTCGATGCCCGGCGTCAACCGCCTGTCGGTTGACCTCGTGGCCGAAGCCGCCGCCGAGGCCGCCGCTCTCGGCATCCCTGCCATCTGCCTTTTCCCCTATACCGACGCCACCCTCAAGACCCCGACCTGCGAAGAGGCGTGGAACCCCGAAAACCTGACCAACCGCGCCATCCGCGCCATCAAGCAGGCCGTCCCGCAGATCACCGTGATGACCGACGTGGCACTTGACCCTTACAATTCCGACGGCCATGACGGGTTTTACCGCGATGGCGTGATCCAGAATGATGAGACGGTCGAGGCTTTGGTGCTGCAAGCCCTCGCCCAGGCCGACGCCGGTTGCGACATCATCGGCCCCTCCGACATGATGGACGGCCGCATTGGCGCCCTGCGCCAAGCCCTCGAAATCTCTGGCCACAAGAACGTCGTGCTGATGTCTTATGCTGCCAAATATGCCAGCGCGTTCTATGGTCCCTTCCGCGACGCTGTCGGTGCCTCTGGCGCACTGAAAGGTGACAAGAAGACTTACCAGATGAACCCCGCCAATTCCGACGAGGCGATGCGCCTGATCGAACGCGACCTCGGCGAAGGTGCCGACATGGTCATGGTCAAACCCGGCATGCCCTATCTCGACATCTGCCGCCGCGCCAAGGACCTGTTTGGTGCACCAACCTACGCCTATCAGGTCAGCGGCGAATACGCGATGATCCGGGGCGCGGCCCTTAACGGCTGGATCGACGGCCCCAAGGCGATGCTGGAAAGCCTGATGGCGTTCCGCCGCGCCGGTTGCGACGGCGTGCTGACCTATTTCGCGCCCGACGCCGCCCGCGCCATCAAAGCTGGCAACCTCTGATCGGCAACACCCTGCCCAAACCGCAGACCACGCATGACAATCGCGTGAGCCTGCGCTATGATGCCCGCAAAGGGCCCCGAGAGCCCGGTTATGAGGCGAGGCAAAGATGACAGCAGTTTCCCGCAGGGGTTTTCTTGGATTTGGCGCAGCGGCATTCCTCGCCGCCTGTGATGGCTCCATCGTCGGCAATGGTGTCAATTCCAATGGCGCCGCCCAGATCGACGCCAGGGTCGATGCCACCCGCGACTACCTGTTCTCCAATTACCCCGGCACCCAAAGCCTGTCACAGAACGCCAAGGGCATCCTGTTCATGCCGCTCCTGACCGAGGTTGGCTTTGGGGTCGGCGGCGGCTATGGTCGCGGCGCTTTGCGGATCAATGGCGTCACAGTCGACTATTATTCCGCCACCCGCGCCACCATCGGGCTGCAGATCGGCGCGCAGCAATATGCCCATGCGCTGTTCTTCATGACTGAAGACGCCCTCGCAAACTTCCGCCGCTCCAACGGTTGGGCCGCCGGTGCCGACATCCGATACGCCACCCCCGAACAGGGCGCCACCCTCGGCACCGACACCACCGAGCTTGACCCTGTCATCGGTCTGGTCTTCGGCCAACAGGGTCTGATCGCCGGGGCGACGCTGTCCGGGGTGAAGTATAGCCGGATCATCCCGTAAGGCCGCGCTTGCAAACTTATGGCGATGGAACCAGTCCCGGAACAATCCCGACGGCCAAACCGTAGGGCGGGCGAGAGCCCGCCGCTTTTCGCGCTGTCAGGGAACAGCTACGCTCATCAACCTAAGCCAGCCATAGGGTGCGCTTGCGCGCAGCATTCATCTGCCGCCCGGGCCAGCCAATCGTCAATGAAACCTCGGATGGCACCGGTTTTCCTGCCAGTGCGGTGCGATGAAACAGACCATGCGGTAACCCGAATAGTGTTAAAATCCGCTTAACCCAAACGCGCAACCACTTGTGAACCGACAATCTTCTTACCCGTCCACATATGGACGCTTACCGCAACCGCCGGATCAGACTCGACGTGTCATTCCGGCAACCGCCCATCCGCTGGACATCCTTGTAGAACTGGTCGACCAGCGCCGTCACCGGCAGGCTGGCCCCGATCTGATTGGCGGTCTTCAGGCAGATCCCCAGATCCTTGCGCATCCAGTCCACCGCGAAACCATGGTCGAACTTGTCCTCCAGCATGGTCTGGTGCCGGTTGACCATCTGCCAGCTTCCGGCCGCCCCCTGCGAGATCACCTCCACCACCGCCGCCCCGTCCATCCCGGCCTTCTCGCCAAACGCCAAAGCCTCGGCCAGCCCCTGCACCAGGCCGGCAATGCAGATCTGGTTCACCATCTTGGCCAATTGCCCCGCCCCCGGCCCACCGAGCCGCCGACAGATCTTGGCATAGACCTGCAGCACCGGCTCGACCCGGACAAATTCCGCCTCATGCCCGCCGCACATCACCGATAGCGCACCCTTCTCGGCCCCCGCCTGCCCGCCCGACAGCGGCGCATCGACAAAGCCGATGCCGCCCGCTTCAGCGATCTTGCCCAACTCCCATGTCACCTCGGTCGACACCGTGGTGTGGTCGACAAAAGTGGTTCCCTCGGCCATGCCGGCAAACGCCCCGTCCGGCCCGAGACAGACCGAGCGCAGGTCATCATCATTGCCCACGCAGGCCAGCACAATCTCAGCCCCTGCCGCAGCCTCCCGCGGCGTCAACGCCATTTTGCCGCCATGCTGGGCCACCCAGGCTTCGGCCCTGGAGGCGGTCCGGTTGTAAACCGTCACCTCATGCCCGGCGGCCTTCAGATGCCCCGCCATCGGGTATCCCATCACGCCCAGTCCCAGAAATGCTACCTTGGCCATGATCGCCCCCTGCATTGCCCCGCCATTCCAGATCGACTAAGGGGGAAACCTCTAGCGCCGTCAAGAACAGGGCCCCCATGTTAACCACCTTTCGCTGGCTTTTGCGCATCTTCGTCGGGCTGGTGGTCCTCGGCCTTCTGACGCTGGCGGTGAGCTATTATTTCCTGTCGCGCTCCTTGCCGGATTACAATGCCAGCTACGCTCTGTCGGGCATCACCGCCCCGGTAGAGATTGTCCGCAACAACAACGACGTGCCGCATATCTTTGGTGCGACGGATGAAGATGCCTTCTTCGCCCTCGGCTTCGCCCATGCTCAGGACCGGCTCTGGCAGATGACCATGCTGCGCCGCACGGCCGAGGGTCGGCTGTCGGAAATCTTCGGCAAACGCACATTGAAGATTGACGAACTGATGCGCCGCCTCGACCTTTACACGCTGTCGCTTTCATCCGTCGAGGCGCAAGATCCACAAACCAGGGCGGCACTGGAAGCCTATGCCCGTGGCGTCAACGCCTGGATCGAACAGGTCAACGCCAAGGCCCTCGGTCGTGGCGCGCCGGAGTTTTTCCTGTTCTCCACCCAGATCGACGCCTGGGCCCCTGCCGACAGTATCGCCATCATCAAGCTGATGGCCCTGCAACTGTCCTCGCATCTGGAATCCGAGGTGATGCGTGCCGAGATGTCGCTGATCCTGTCGCCCGCCCGGCTGAAAGACATCCTGCCCGATGCCCCCGGCCCTGCCATCGCCGCCTTGCCGAAATATTCCGACCTGATGCCCGGTGTGACCCCCGGCCAGCCTGCGCTGCGCATGGCCGCTCTCACTGACCCGCTCTCGCCCTTCCATTCGATGGACTTTGCCGGGGCCTCCAACGCCTGGGCCGCGATGCCGGGTCGCTCTGCCGCCGGAGGTTCGATCCTCGCGAATGACCCGCACCTTGACTTCACCGCCCCTACCATCTGGTACCTCGCCCGTCTTCACCTCGCCTCGGGCGATGTCATCGGCGCCACCATCCCCGGCATGCCCCTGGTCCTGCTCGGCCGGTCCGAGAGGCTCGGCTGGGGCCTGACCTCCTCCTATCTCGACGATCAGGATGTGGTGATCGAAAAGATCAACCCGGACAACCCCGAGCAATACCTGACCCCCACCGGCCCGAAAGACTTCACCACCCGCCGCACCATCATTCAGGTCAAGGGCGAGCCGCCTGTCACAATTACCCAACGCTGGTCCGAAAGCGGCCCGATCCTTCCCGGCAGCCATTACGACCTGAACACCGTCACCCCCACCGGCGCGGTCGCCGCGCTCGAATGGACCGCCCTTGATGGCGCCGACACTTCGATGTCCTCCGCCATGGCCCTGATGCGCGCCCATTCGGTCGATGAGGCGATCAAGGCCGGCGAAAGCTTTATCGCCCCGTCGCAGAACCTGATGGTGGTCGACGAAAGCAACATCGCCATGCAACTCATCGGCCGGATGCCCGAACGCGACCCGTCCCATGTCACCCAGGGCCGGATGCCCGCCCCGGGATGGGAGGGCAAGAACCGTTGGCTCGGCTGGCTGCCCTACTCCGACAATCCGGTGGTCAAGAACCCGGAAACCGGCATTCTGGGCAACACCAACAACAAGACCGTCGACCGGCCGTTCCCGAACCATGTCAGCTTTGATTGGGGCGATACCCAGCGCATTCAACGCTGGCTGACCCTGATGAAAACCCGTGAGGTCCACACCCGCGACAGCTTTATCGAGGCGCAATTGGACACCGTCTCCCCCACCGTCCGCGAACTCCTGCCGCTGATCGGGGCCAATTTGTGGTTCACCGGCGAGACCGCCCCCGAAGGCACCCCGGAACGCCTGCGCCAGAAGGCGCTTTCGCTCTTGGCCAAGTGGAACGGCGAGGAAAATGAGCATCTGCCCGAACCCTTGATCGCCGAAGCCTGGCTGCGCGCCCTGCAAGACCGCCTGTCTCGTGATGAGATCGGCCCCCTCGAAGATACCATCACCCATCCCAACGCCGACTTCATCGAACGGGTCTACCGCAACACCGACGGCGCCTCGGTCTGGTGTGACGTCATCCAGTCGGCGGCGGTCGAAAGCTGCACCGACATCGCCCGCATGGCGCTGGACGACGCCCTTCTTGATCTGAGCGAGAGGTACGGCCCCAACATCGAAAGCTGGCGTTGGGGCGACGCGCATGAGGCGACGCATGACCATGCCGTGCTGGGCAAGGTGCCGTTGATCCGCTATTTCGTGAACATCAGGCAGAGCACCTCTGGCGGCGACAACACCCTGATGCGCGGCCGCACCTCCGGCACCGGCCCCGACCCCTATCAGAACGTCCACGGCGGCGGCTACCGCGGGGTCTATGACTTCGCCGATCCCGACTCGTCGGTGTTCATCACCGCCACCGGCCAATCCGGCCACCCGCTGTCGCGCTTTTACGACGACCTGTCCGAACTATGGCGGCGCGGCGAATATATCCCGATGTCGCTTGACCCGGAACTGGCGCGCGCCGGTGCTGTCGGCATCACTCATCTGACACCCGCAAAATGATCGAGACAGCACGCCTCACCCTGCGCCGCGTCACCATGGCGGATCTTGATGCCTTCCACGACATCCTGCGCCGGCCCGAGGTGATGACCTATTGGTCGACCCCGCCGCATCCCGACCGTGCCACGACGGAGACCTGGCTCACGACCACCGTTGCCCGCGACCCGGCCACCACCGTCGAATTCGCCGTGGTACTGGACGGTCGCGTCATCGGCAAGGTTGGTGGCGGCGCGCTGCCCGAAGTCGGCTACATTTTCCACCCTGACGCCTGGGGCAAAGGCTACGCCACCGAGGCGATGCAGGCCTTGATAGCCTTTGCCTTCGCCCATCACGACATCGACCACCTGATGGCCGACATCGACCCACGCAATGCAGCTTCCCGCAGCCTGCTGCAACGACTGGGCTTTCACTACACCCATCACGCCGCCAACACGTTCTGCATCAATGGCGCATGGTCCGACAGCGACTATTACCGCCTGAACCGCCCGCAAACCCCCTAAAACTTGTCTAAAATTTCGCCTCCTCATCTGTCCACAAATATCCCACGGGGGAGGCTGGATCGGCTTCGATCCAGCCTGGGGGTGTGAAACCCCCACCGGCCCGCAACCCGCACAAATCCCGGTTGCGACATATCCAATTTGGTTTCATTTCGGTTAACGGAATAAGCCAACCCTCTGAACTATAGTATAAAATGCATCCATTTCACGGTGACACAGGGTCCCGCCTCAGCCGTCCAGCGCCGCAAACCTCCGGGCCTGCCGCTCGGTCCAGACCACCTCGATCTGCCAGCCAGTGTCGGTCTGAACCTCGGCCTCAACGACCCCTTTAGAGTGCAACCACGCCTGCCGCCGGCCCTGCGAAAAACTCAGCGTCACAAGCTGCCGCCGCTTGCTCTCTTCAAACGCCACCGAAATCGCGTCGGTCAGTCGCGCCAGCCCCTCGCCCGTCAAGGCGGAAATCGCGAATACCCCGGCCCGGGCATGGGCCTCCAAAGCCTCCCGCCCGGCAGGATCGACCAGATCCAGCTTGTTCCAGACCTCAAACAGCGGCACGTCGTTCTTCACCCCAAGCGAGGCCAGAATATCCGCCACATCCGCCGCCTGCTCCGCCGTTTCGGGATGCGAAATATCGCGGACATGCAGGATCAGATCAGCCTCCAGCACCTCTTCCAGCGTGGCGCGGAAGGCCGCCACCAGCTGGGTCGGCAAGTCGGAAATGAACCCCACTGTATCGGATGCAATGATCTTGCGTCCCGATGGCAGTTCCACCGCCCGCATAGTCGGGTCCAGAGTTGCGAACAGCATGTCCTTGACCAGAACCTCGGCCCCGGTCATCCGGTTGAACAGCGTCGATTTCCCGGCATTGGTATAGCCGACCAGAGCCACCAGCGGAAACGGCACCTTGCGCCGTGCCGCCCGGTGCAACTCGCGGGTCTTGACGACGCCGTCCAACTGCCGTTTCAGCCGGATCACCTGTTCATCGATCGCCCGCCGGTCGCTTTCGATCTGGGTCTCGCCTGGCCCCCCGACAAAACCAAATCCGCCGCGCTGCCGTTCCAGGTGGGTCCACGCCCTGACCAGCCGGGTCCGCTGATAGGACAGCGCCGCCAGTTCAACCTGCAACACGCCCTCCCTGGTCCGCGCCCGGTCGGCAAAGATCTCCAATATCAACCCGGTCCGGTCCAGCAGCTTGACGCCCCATTCCTTCTCCAGGTTCCTTTGCTGTACCGGCCCTACCGTGCCATCGACCAGCACCAGTGCCACCTCTAACTCGGCAAACCGCGCCTTCAACTCGGCAACCTTGCCCGAGCCGAACAGTGTCCCCGGCGCGACCTTGTTCAGCCGCACCACCTCGGACCCCACCACCTCCAGCCCGGGCAAAGCGGCCGCCAGCCCAACCGCCTCGGCCAGCCCATGCTCTGCCAGACGTCGCCGCTTGGTGGTTTTAAGATCAGGATGCAGTACATAGGCCCGCGTCAACGCCGCCGCAGTGTCATGCGGCTCCCGGGCCGGGCGCGCCAGCGGCGTGTCGTCGTCTTCGTCGGTCAGGTCAGAGATTACTCTTCACCTTCGTACAGATTGATCGGACCACCTGGCATGATGGTCGAAATCGCGTGCTTGTAAACCAGCTGTGACTGACCATCGCGCCGCAACAGCACGCAGAAATTGTCAAACCAGGTAATAACCCCCTGCAACTTTACCCCGTTGATCAGGAAAATCGTCACCGGAACCTTGGCCTTGCGCACATGGTTCAGGA
>JBDTQR010000077.1:0-18581 GCA_039932095.1 bacterium
CACGGCCCTCACGGACCACGGCACCCAGATCGAGGCGGCCTTTCCGGGCACAACCGCCCGGTTCGATTGGTTGGCGGGCTGCGACGGTCTCGGCTCCAAAGTCCGTAGCGTGATCTTGCCAGACGCCGCAGCCGCCAAATTCACCGGCCTGATCGGCACTGGCGGCGTCGCCCCAATGAATGACATAAAGGAAACCCACGGCACCATGAAAATGGTCTTCGGTCATTCCGCGTTCTTCGGCTGGATCAAACCCGGCAGCGGCCCTGTCCATTGGTTCAACTCTTTTGCAGCACCCGGCCCCGACAGCACCCCGAAACACCTCGCCCAGCACCTCCGCCAACTGCACGCCCGCGATCCGGCCGAAGTCCGCGCCATCCTCGCGCAAGTACAAGACCCGCTGCAGTCCTATCCGATCTTCGACATGCCCCGCCTGCCGCACTGGCACCGGGGCCGCGTGGTCCTGCTCGGCGATGCCGCCCATGCAGTGGGCCCTCATGCCGGACAAGGCGCATCGCTCGCCATCATGGACGCCTTCGCCCTCAGCCAGGCTTTTGCATCCGCATCCGACCCGGCAACCGCCTTTGCCCAATTTCAGGCATCGTCAGCACCCTTTGTAACGAAAGTCGTCGGCATAACCGCCCGCAACGCATCGAACAAACGCCAGACCACGGCGTTCAGCCGCCTGATCCGCCGCATGATGCTGCCCTTGGTCCTGCCCTACGGCCTTAAGGCAAGCCGGGCCCTGCTCGCCGCCGCCCCGCGCTACTGAACCGCCCTGAGCGGCACGCGCACCAGCCACAGATACAGCCCAAAGCTCAGGGTCAGCCCTGCCGAGGCGGCAAAGAACCCGATTGTAGGCGACTGGAATGGCGCGGCCGGGCTCATGAAATAACCGAACAGATGCGCGTAGAACACCGTGCCCGCCAATTGCGCGACATTCAGGATCGCCGACACCCCGCCCTGCAATTCGCCCTGAGCGTTGTCCGGCACAAGCTTCGACATCATCGCCGAGATCATCGGATAGATGAACCCCTCCGGCGTATGGATCACCATCAGCACGATCACCGTTGTCAACCCGCCAGCCAATCCATAGCCCAACGCCGCAACCGAAGCGGCGATGAACCCGACCAAGGCCACCCGATGCTCGCCAAACCGCTTGACCAGTGGCCCGGTCAACCCACCCTGCGTCGCTGCCATCAACAACCCAAAGATCGCCAGCGTCAGGCCAACCATGCTCGACGACCAACCGAATTTCGACATGCCCCAGAACGGCCAGATCGCCGGATAGACCGAGGACGCAAAGAAGAACACGAACAGCACCACACACAGCGGCACCACTCCGTGATAGCTTTGAAATACCTTGAACGCGCCAAATGGATTAGACCGCCGCCACTCGAACGCCCGACGCTTGGCCACAGGCAAGGTCTCGGGCAGCACAAAGAAACCGTAAATCAGGTTCAGCGCCGAAATCCCCGCCGCCACAAAGAACGGCACCCGTGGCCCCAGATCGCCGAGCGGTCCGCCAATCGCCGGGCCGAGCACGAAACCGAGGCCAAAGGCCGCCCCCATCATGCCGTAATACTTTGCCCGCTCCTCCGGCGTGGTGATGTCGGCGACATAAGCATTGGCGATGATCCACGACGCGCCGCAGACCCCCGAAATCGCCCGGCCGACGTAAAGGCAGACCAGGTTGGGCGCAAAGGCCTGCAGCAGATAGTCCAGAAACAACCCGCCAATTGCCAGCAATAACAAGGGCCTGCGGCCGAACCGGTCCGACAGGTTCCCCATCAGCGGGCCAAAGAAGAACTGCGCCGCCGAATAGGCAAAGAACATCCAGCCGCCAACCTTCGACGCCTCGGCCAGCGACACCTCGCCGACCGTCTCGATCAGCTTCGGCAGAACCGGAATGATCAACCCAAATCCGATCATGTCCAGCAGGACAGTGATCAGGACAAAACTGAAGGCGTGGCGCGACAGGGGCCGTGCAGCGGGTGCGACAATCTGTTCCATCGCGCTGCTCTATCCACCAAAAGAACAAACGTCAAACATCTGGCAAGGTCAAATCCGTAATATCCCCCTAACCCCATCAATTTGCTTAAAATTTTCACCCCGTGCATTTTGACACAGATATTCCACGGGGAGACCGCGTTAGCGGCCCGGGGAGGTGAAACCCCTATCGGGCTTCGCCACAAGACGGGCCTCAACTCTTGCGCAAGACGTCGGTAATTTCGGCCATCACCGACAGCGCAATTTCTGCCGGGGTTTTCGCCCCGATATCCAGACCAACTGGCGCCCGGATCCGCGCAATCTCGGCCTCGGAAAACCCTTGCGCCAGAAACCGCGCCACCCGCTTCGCATGCGTGCCCTTCGAGCCCAGACTGCCGACATAGAATGCCGGCGAGCGCAGCGCGTAGCCAATCGCCGGATCATCGAGCGCGGCATCATGGGTCAAGGTGACAACCGCCGTGCGCGCATCGGGCGCAAGCGCCGCCAATGCGACATCCGGCCATTCCTCGACAATTGCTTCGCCGGGAAACCGCGTCGCCGCCCCGAACGCCGTCCGCGGATCGATCAGAACCGGCGCATAGCCACAGATCCGCGCCATGGACATCATCGCCTGCGCGATATGCACAGCGCCCACCACGATCAGGCGCAGCGGCGGATTGTGGACCGCGATGAACCGCCCGTCCTCGACGCCCGACCTGTCGGACCGGAGCCGCAGGTCAACCGCCGCGTCCTGTCCCGGCACGACCAGTCGCTGCTCGAACGACTCCAACCCAGTGACCAGCGCCACCGCCAGACCCGCCGCCCGCGCCTCGACCAGATCGGCCAACTGGCCGTCCCAGACCACCGGCTCCACCAGCACCTTGATGGCCCCGCCACAGGCCAGTCCCGCAGCCATGGCCTCACTGTCGCTAACCGCATAGCTGACAAGCTTTGCGCGTCCGGTCTGCAACGCCTCGCCCGCCTCCAGCACCACCGCGGCCTCGATGCAACCACCCGAGACCGAGCCAAGTGCCATACCGGCGCCGTCAACCACCATCTGACTGCCCGCCGCACGCGGGGCCATGCTCCAGGTTTCGACCACCGTCGCCAGCACCGCGCCGCGCCCTGCGCGAAACCATTCAAGCGCCAGTTCCGGCATGTTGTCCAAATTGTCCATCCGTCACCTCTGCCCCGATGATGCGCCGGCCATCGCACAAAGAAAAGTGCCGCCGGGATCGCTCCCGACGGCACCATCACTCGTTACTGTACTGCACTCGTTACGAACTCAGTTCTGCCGCAGCAACGGGGTGATGATCCGCACCGCAACCCGGCGGTTCTTCACTTCGGCAGCCAGCGTGTTGATCTTCAACTCGCTTTCGCCGTAGCCCTGCACCACCAGATTTTCCGGTGGAACAGCAAAGTATTCGATCAGCGCCTTGGCCACCGATTCGGCCCGACGGTCCGACAGCGCCAGATTGGACGCCGCCGAGCCGACAGCGTCGGTATGGCCTTCGACCAGGAACACTTCGTTCGGGTTGCGCTTGATCATGTCGGTGATCAGCTTGCCCAGACGGTTCAGCTTGCGCGCCTCGCTGGCCTGAATGGCCGACGAACCGGTGGCGAAGGTGATGTTGTTGACATCGATCGTCGCCGCCAGATGGCGTACTTCCGGGATGGTGCGGATCTGACGCAGGCTGAAGGTCCGACCCACATCGACGGCGGCATTGGCGGCCAACTGGGCCGACAGATCGCCGTTGGTGTCGGTCAGTTCCACCGGACGACGGTCCTGACGCGGGGTCGGCAGGGTCGAAACATCCACCCGGGTTTCCGGTTGCAGGTCATCGATCAGGATCGTGCCGTGGCCGGTGCGGTCATACGCGACACGTTGCAAGACACGGCCCGTCGCATCGCGGATCGTCACGATCTGGCTGCCATCCTGACGTTGCACGATGGTCCGGGTCGAGCCGTCACTGAAGTTCTCGGTCCGCACGGTCGAGCCGGGTTCGCGCAGCAGGGCGTTGTCGTCCTTGTACACCGAATAGCTGCCGTCAGGCTGCCGCACCACGACACGGTCACCGGTGTTCGACACAACCTGCTTGTTGCCATTGATCATCGCACCGATCGCCAGGGCGCCAAGTGCCACGAGACCAACTTTTTCAAAATCGGACAGGCCGGTTTTCTTGCCCGGAGCAACGGTCGCCGGGGCGGGTTTGAACTCTTCGTCCGAGGTGCGGCTGTCGTCTTTGGTGACCACCTCGGTCGTGACGACGGCGTCTGCCGGAGCCGGGACCACCGAAGGCAGCTTGCCTTCTTCGGGGACTGCACCAGCGGCGGCCGCGTCCGGAGCTTCGGTCACGGTCGCATCCGGGTTGTCGGGGTTTTCCAACGCGGTTTCCAGTGTCTTGACCGCATCCTGCGTCGGCACCGGAGCTTCGACCGGGACGACATTCGGATCGGCGGCCGCCGCAGCGGCGGCATCGGCAGCGGCTTTCTCAGCCGCAGCAAGCGCTGCCGCGTCTTCCGGCGACGGCGGGACCGGAGTCATTTCGGCGTCAACCTTGGCCTGGGCCTTGGCGTCACAATTTGCCGGGTTCTTGGCCACAACGCAGGTCGCGCCGTCCGGGCAAGGCGTCGCCTTGTCGGGCAGGCAGATGAAGGTCTGGCCATTCACCGTCACCGTCGGGAAAGTTGTCGCCGCACCAGCCTCGGCTGCGGCCGCATCAGCTGCTGCTTTCTTGGCCGCCTGCTTGGCAGCCTTGTCTGCCGCCGCCTTGTCCGTTGCCGTCTGATCTGCAGCGGCCGCTTCCGCCGCAGCCGCATCGGCCGCTGCTTTCTTGGCTGCCTGCTTGGCCGCCTTGTCGGCCGCTGCCTGATCTGTCGCCGCTTTGTCGGCTGCTGCCTGATCTGCCGCCGCCTTGTCGGCTGCGGCCTGGTCTGCCGCCGCTTTGTCGGCTGCTGCCTTGTCAGCGGCGGCCTGATCTGCTGCGGCCGCGTCAGCTGCTGCCTTCTTGGCCGCCTGCTTGGCTGCCTTGTCGGCGGCCGCCTTGTCCGCCGCCGCTTTGTCAGTTGCAGCCTTGTCAGCTGCAGCCTTGTCCGCCGCAGCCTGATTCGCCGCCGTGGTATCGGTCGCCGCGGCACCGCCCGAGGTTTCCGGCTTCATCAGCGTCACCAGGCCACCCGCCGACAACGTGCCGTCAGCCGTTGCCTGCGCCACGGCTGCCGCCGCGTTCTTCTCGCAATTCGCGGCTTTCTTGGCGACGACGCACAATGTGCCGTCCGGGCAATCCGCTTTCTTGTCGGGCAGGCAAAGCACCTCCACACCGTCGACGGTGACCTTGGGAAAATCCTGCGCCTGCGCGGCGAACGGTGGCACGATATACAGCGCCATCGACAGGATCGTGGTCGAGTTGATCAGCCTTTTCATCAGAAGTCCTTTCAAGACAGCCGGGTGCGGAACAGAATCATCGGTTCCCGCTCATGATCACCCATGTAGGTCGATTACTGCCGTTGCACAGTGATATGCGATAACGCGCGGCTGTTACGGCATGACCCCGCCAGCGGCCGCTGCAAAAAATCCGGATTAGCCCAAAAGGTTATGGTCTCGTTGCCAAACCGCCCTACATCTGGCGATGTTTTGCGCGTGCACCGGCTCATAGGCCGCAAAATAGTGCAACACCCCGGCCGCCAGATCATCGGCAATCGCCGTGCGCAGCGGCGTGCCGACAAGCGCCGGTTCGTCGCGAAGCCGCAACAGCCAGCGAATGTAACGCTGTGTGGCGGGCAGAAGGTCAGGCCCGTAGCCGCCCTTTGAAATGACGCCCGGCTCGCCATGCGCCGGCAGCACCACCCGCGGCGCCAACGCGATCAAACGGTCAAGCTCCTCTAGATGGACCGCCAGATCCTGCGGTGCTGCTACATAGGTCACGCAATCCTCCACCGTGTCGGCGGCCAACAGAATGCGCTCATCAGGCAGCCACAGCACCGTCTCGTCGTCCGAATGGATATTCGCCTCGATCAGCGTGACGTGACGGTCGCCGACCCGCAGCCGCAACTGGCCGTCAAACGGCGTGTCGGGCAGGATCAACGGATTTATCGCCGGCGGGCCATGGTCGTCGCCGCTCTCGATATCCGCCTGATGTGCCCGCAGATGGGCCAGGGTCTTGTGATTGGCGATCACCTCAGCCGTCGGAAACGCCCCGGTGCCTGCGACATGGTCCAGGTGCCAATGCGACAGCACAACGCGGAAATGATGCACCCCCCGCGCCTCCAGCTCCGCCTTGATAGCGTGGCCATGCGCCAGCGAGACATGGGTATCATAGATCAGCGCCTCTGCCCCGCTGACCACCGCATAAGACACGGTGCCCAGTTGCAGATCGGCGTCCACCCAATTGTCCTCGGCCATGAACCGTTGCGGTACACGACCGTCATAGAACGCCAGAATGCCCGGTTGGGGCTCGAAAACACGCAGTTGCAAGGGCAAGGTCATGCGGCAATCCTGAACCCGGGCCTCGCCATGGTCAAGCCGTTTGCACCCGCCCGCCACCCCTGTTACCGCTAGGCGATGCGCGCGCTGTTGGTCCTGACCGTGAAGAATGAGGCGTCGTTCCTTTTGGAATGGCTCGCCCATCACCGCGCCTGCGGTTTCACCGATGTGCTGGCGTTTTCCAACGATTGCTCGGATGGCACCGACCTGATGCTTGACCAGCTGGCTGTCCTCGGTGGCCTGACCCATGTCCGCAACGCCAGCCCTCATGACGAAGGCCCGCAATGGGCGGCGCTCAAGGCCGCCGACAAGCATCCGCTGATGAAACAAGCCGACTGGGTGCTGTTCAGCGATGTGGACGAGTTCGTCAACATCCACACCGGCAACCACACCCTGCACGCCCTGCTGACGGCCCTGCCCGAGGCTGACGTCATCCCCTTGACTTGGCGGATGTTCGGCAATGCCGGGATCGTGGCCTTTCAGGACCGTCCGGTGACCGAGACCTTCACCCGCGCCGCCCCCGCAACCCTCGGCTGGCCATGGCGGGCGCAGATGTTCAAGACGCTGTTCCGCAATGACGGCGCCTACCGGAAACTTGGCGTCCACCGCCCGCGCAACCCTGATCCAGCCCGCACCCCGCGCTGGTTCGACGGGTCGGGCCGCGAGATGGCTGCCGGCAACCGGCTGTTTTCAAACTACCTGCAGGACAATTACCAGCTGGTCCAGTTGAACCACTACGCCCTTGGCGCGATGGAAAGCTATCTGGTGAAATGTGACCGTGGCCGCGCCAATCGCGACGCCTCGGCCTTCGACATGGGCTATTGGGTCGAACGCAACCTCTGCGATGTCGAGGACAAGTCGGTCCTCGCCCTCGACAGCACCACCTTGCGCGCCGAATTGCACGCCGACCCCGTCCTTGGCCCCTTGCACCAAAAGGCCGTCGCTTGGCGCCGCGCCCGCTTCAAGGAACTGATGGCCGATGAGCCGTGGCGCGCGCTGTTCGGCCGCCTGTTGATGACCCGGCCAAGCCGCGCGCTTTCCCCTGTCGAGGCCGGGTTGATCCATGCCCACATTCGGCCCGCCAGCCGGTAATTCCGGCCACACACCAGGAACGCAATTTCGCCGCATAGGGGCGCAATTTCGCCGCAAATGTTACCAAAAACCGGGGACGTCCCGGTAACTGGGCGCAATTTCGAAACAATCCTCAAATACTGTCGCCGACACCGCCACAATAGCGCCCGGTTTGTCCTTGATTGTGACCATATTATGGCGGTATTGCGGCTGGGGGTGGCTTGGCAGAACGGCAGAAGGTGTGCTGATCAATGTCCGATACGACCAGTGAAACCGTAATTCCGGTAGATGCCTCGGCGGCCACGGACCGCGAGTCATGGCTTGCCCTGATCGACCAGATTGCCGAAGAGGAAGGCTATCTTCAGACCGTCGGTGACCGTCACTGGGCGATGTTTGTCGATGACAGCCCGACCCTGCTTGTGACATTTGAAACCATCGATCAGGCCCGGACGCGTGACGGCCAGATGCCGCTTGCACATTACGTCGCCGCCGCCAACGGCTGGTCACATCTCTGCCTGATCGCCGACGGCCAGACCTGGTTCCGCGATCCCGCCGTCTATGCCTATTTCGACCGACTGGTCGATGACAGTTTCTTCGAGGATTTCGACCGCGTGCTGTTCTATGGCGCCGGTATCTCGGCTTATGCTGCCTGCGCTCTTGCCGTCGCGGCACCAGGTGCGCAAATCCTGGCGCTCAGCCCGATTGCCACTGCCAACCCGGCGCAAACTTCGTGGGACGACCGCTTTCCGCCGGCCCGCAAACTCGACTTCACCTCGCGTTATGGCTATGCGCCTGACATGGTTGAAGGCTGCGCCGCGATGACGGTTATCACCGATCCCCGCGTCAAGCATGACGCAATGCACGCTGCCCTGTTCCGCGCGCCCTACATCACGCAGCTGACCGCCCGCTTCGCCGGTGGCGACCTGGAGGCTGCGCTGATCCGCATGGGCATCCTGACCGATCTGATCCGTCTTGCCACGGACGGCAAACTGACGCCTGCGGCCTACGCCACACTGTGGCGCATCCGCCGGCATGATCCGCTCTACCTGCGCACATTGCTGCAAGCCACCGACACCAAGGCGCATCTGGACCGGGCCATCAAGCTGTGCACCAGTGTCAACCGCCGGATGAAGATTTCGCGCATTCAGAAGCGTCTGGCTGAACTGACCATCAGCCAGACGGACCCTGAACGGTCTAACGCAACCTAGACTGCCCACGGCGGCACGAAACTGTCCTGCCCGACACGCGCCTGCCCGCCAACCGGAAACACCACAATTGCCTCGAACGGCGCCTCGCCGGGGTTTGACAGCGCAAAGTCGGTGTCGGGTGGCACCACAATCGCATCGCCAACCGTCACCGGATGGTCCACACCGCCAATCCGCGCCAACGCCCGCCCGCTGACCGCGATCAGCACTTCTTCCCGGCTCAACTCATGGCCGGCGCCTTCGGTCCCCGGTGCCACCACCACGCGCCACACCGCGTTTTCATTGGCCCCGCGACTTGGCGCTGCCAGCCCGTGAAATGTCACATTCGGAATTTCGAAAATCTTGGCATCTTGCGCCTTTATTACCGGCATGGTCTTTCCTTTCCTGTATATCGCTATATAGTCAACTTACTTGACCATACAGGAGTCGGACAGATAGTCAAGCCCCTTGACGATACCCCATATCCGCCGCTGTTGGACCATATCGGCGTCGCCCTGTGGCATGCGGCCCAAGGCTGGAAAGCCGACTTCAACCGCCAGATGGTGGAGCGCGGTCATGCGGTCTTTGCCGAGGCCGCGTCCAACGCCCTTGCCCATATCGGCCCCAGCGGCATCACCCAGAACACCCTCGCCCAGCGTCTCGGTGTCAGCAAGCAGGCGACCCAGCAGATGCTCGACCGCCTGCAATCGCTGGACCTGATTCTCCGCCAGCCTGACGCGCGAGACAGCCGGGCCAAACGGGTCTTTCTGTCGCCAAGCGCCAAGCGCGTGATGACCGAGGCCAATCAGGTCAAGCTGGCGATCGAGGCCAGCTACCGCGCCACCCTTGGCGACGCTGCATTTGCGACGCTGAAATCCGCCCTGACCCGTCTTGAACCTCAGTCCTGAGAGCCGACGTAGTACAGCCCCTCGGTCCGCTCCCGGGTCAACCGCGCCCGGCAACCATAGATCAGCATCGGCTCTCCGGTTCCGCCATGCATCGCATAGCCCTCTGCCGCACAGGCATCGTCGCGAAACTTGATCCAGTCGCGCTGCGCCTGCTTAAGATAGTCAAGCGCCCCCTGATCCTTGGCGTCCAGCCCGGCGTCAATCTCCTTGGCAGCAGCAACCGCATCCTTGTAAGCCGCATTCAACGCCTTGTCGGCGGCGTTCCAATCCTGCTCGGCACAATAGGTCAGTTCGACCTGCGCTTCGGCATTGGCACAATCAACCTCCTGCGCCGCCACCGGCAGCGCAAACCCCAACAGACCTACAGCCACAATCCGCCCCAGCATCGCCCGACCTCTTCGATGACCCTTTGCCGCAAACCTATCCGCTTGGCCCCGCAAATCCACTGGGAATCGCAAAAGCTTTGCGCTAGTCCGACCACATGACCCAGTCCATGACCCTCCGCCGGCCTGACGACATGCACCTGCACCTGCGCGACGGCGCCATGTTGCACGGGGTGCTGCCTGAAACCACCCGGCATTTCGCCCGCGCGATCATCATGCCCAATCTGGTGCCGCCGGTGGTGACCTTCGCCGACGCCCGCGCCTATGACAGCCGCATCCGCGCCGCCCTGCCGCCAGGCAGCGCGTTCCAGCCGCTGATGACGCTGTACCTGACCGAGGGCACCGTTCCTGCCGATGTCGCCGCCGCCGCGGCCTCGGGTCTGGTCAAAGCCGTGAAACTCTATCCCGCCGGGGCCACGACAAATTCCCATTCCGGCGTCACGGACTTCACAAAAGTCCAGCCCGTGCTGGAAAAGATGGCCGAAATCGGCCTGCCGCTTTGCCTGCACGGCGAGGTCACCGATCCCGATATCGACATTTTCGACCGCGAAGCCGTGTTCATCGACCGCGTGCTGGCCCCGTTGCGCGCCCGCGTCCCCGGCCTT
Source organism: bacterium (assembly GCA_039932095.1). Lineage (GTDB taxonomy): Bacteria > Pseudomonadota > Alphaproteobacteria > Rhodobacterales > Rhodobacteraceae > Stagnihabitans. The sequence goes on from JBDTQR010000077.1 coordinate 10,621, forward strand.
CGCGTGGTGATGGAGCATATCACCACCGAGGAAGGCGTCGGCTATGCCCGGCAGGCCGGCGACGACCTCGCCGCCACTATCACCACCCATCACCTGATCATCAACCGCAACCACATTCTGGTCGGTGGCATCAAGCCGCATTATTACTGCCTGCCGGTCGCCAAGCGCGAGAAACACCGCCTGGCCCTGCTCGCCGCCGCCACCTCTGGCGAAAGGCGCTTCTTTCTGGGGACCGATTCAGCCCCGCATACCGACGCGCTGAAAGAACACGCCTGCGGCTGCGCCGGTTGCTTTACTTCAACCAACACCATCCCGCTACTCGCCCAGGTGTTCGACGATGCCGGTGCCCTTCAAGACCTCGAAGCCTTCACCTCGCTGAACGGAGCCGCCTTCTACTGCCTGCCTCCCAACGACGGCACCCTGACCCTGACCAGGCACGACACCGCCCAAACTTTCCCCGATAAAATCATGACCGAAGTCGGCCCCGTCACCCTCTTCAACCCCGGCTTTCCGGTCTATTGGCAAGTCAAACTCTGATCTCACGCCAGCACAAAAATCCCCGGCGGAGGCTCTGACCTCACCACAGACGCTCAGCGGGGGATATTTGAGCCGATATGTCAGCCGCAAGGACAAAGCATGATCCCCACCGCCTTCCCGCCCGCCGCCGAAATCGCCCGTCTGACCGCCCGCGCGCTGTTGGAAATCAAGGCCGTCCATTTCAACGCCGAAACCCCATTCATTCTGGCCAGCGGCCTGCCAAGCCCGACCTATATCGACTGCCGCAAGCTGATCTCCTATCCGCGCATCCGCGCCACTCTGATGGATTTTCTCTGCGTCACCGTGATGCGGAGCGCCGGGTTCGAGGCGTTTGACAACATCGCGGGTGGCGAAACCGCCGGCATCCCATTTGCCGCCCTGGTGGCCGAACGCATGGCCTTGCCGATGACCTATGTCCGCAAGAAACCCAAAGGCTATGGTCGCAACGCCCGCATCGAGGGCGTGATGACCGAGGGGCAGCGCGTGCTGCTGGTCGAGGATCTGACCACCGATGGCGGCTCCAAACTGTCCTTTGTCGATGCCATCCGCGAGACCGGTGCCACCTGCGCCCATACCGCCGTCCTCTTCTACTACGGCATCTTTCCCGAAACGACAGGTCGTCTGGCCGATCATGGCATAGCGCTGCATCACCTTTGCACCTGGTGGGACGTGCTGACCGAGGCCCGCGACCAAGGCAGCTTTGACGCCGCCACCCTGACCGAGGTCGAAGCGTTTCTGACCACGCCCCGCGCCTGGCAGGAAGCCCGGGCAAAATAGGCGGAAAAAGTGCAAGCCCACTGTGGGCGGAATGGGGATAACCGCCAGAACGAATCGCCGCGCTGGTAGAATCCTTGGACGCCTGCCCCAGATATGGTAGGCTTGCCGCGGGGTCATCTGTTTCAACGATGTTTGTCTACAAACTTATCCCGTATGTTTTCCCCTGTTGCACCGCAGACGGTTTAGGAACATTGAAGCTTAGTTGCGGCTGGGAGGCTGCATTGGGGACCATGGATGAATGAGATTGCAAACTTGCGACAGGTTCTGCCTGCCGCCCCGACAGATGCCGAGGTTTTGCCGCATAATATCGAGGCAGAACAACAGCTTCTCGGCGCAATCCTGACCAATAACGAGGTCTATGACCGCATTGCTTCCCTGGTGAAGCCCGAGCATTTCTTTGACCCCGTCCATCAGCGGATCTTCGAACGCGCCGCCGCCCGCATCCAGAAGAACGCCCTCGCTTCGCCGGTGACGATGAAGCCGTTTTTCGAGGATGACGCCGGGCTGAAGGAACTGGGTGGCGCGGCCTATCTGGTGCGTCTGGCGGGGGCCGCGATCTCGGCCTATGCCGCCCGCGACTATGCCCAGATGATCTATGACCTCGCGGTGCGCCGTGAACTGATCGGCCTTGGCCGCGACATCTCGGCCCGCGCCCAGAAGGTCGAGGTCGACAGCGAACCGCGTGAACAGATCATCGAGGCCGAACAGCGGCTGTACAAACTCGGCGAACAGGGCGTCGCCGAGCGCGGTTTTCAAAGCTTCCTCAAGGCCGTCACCGATGCCGTCAACATGGCCAACGCCGCCTATCAGCGCGACGGTGGTCTGGCGGGCATCTCCACCGGTCTTGCCGATCTCGACAAGAAACTCGGCGGCCTGCACCCCTCGGACCTTCTGATCCTCGCCGGTCGTCCGTCGATGGGCAAAACCTCGCTCGCCACCAACATTGCCTTCAACATCGCCAAGGCCTACCGCCGTGGCATGACGCATGAAGGCATCGAAGGCGCTGTTGAAGGCGGTGTCGTCGGCTTCTTCTCGCTCGAAATGTCCGCCGAACAACTCGCCGCCCGGATCCTGTCAGAGGCCAGCGAAGTTCCCTCTGAACAGATCCGCCGCGGCGACATGACCGAAGGTGAATTCCGCCGCTTTGTCGAGGCGGCCAAGGCGCTTGAATCCTGCCCGCTCTACATCGACGACACCCCCGCCCTGCCGATCAGCCAGGTCGCCGCCCGCGCCCGTCGTCTGAAACGCACGCAGGGGCTGGATGTGCTGATCATCGACTACCTGCAACTGCTGAAAGGCTCCTCCAAGGAGAACCGCGTGCAGGAAGTGTCTGAGATCACCCAAGGCTTGAAAGCCATCGCCAAGGAACTCAACATCCCGGTCGTGGCGCTGTCGCAGCTCAGCCGTCAGGTCGAAAGCCGCGACGACAAGCGCCCGCAACTCAGTGACCTGCGCGAATCCGGCTCCATCGAGCAGGACGCCGACGTGGTGATGTTCGTCTACCGCGACGAATATTACAAGGAACGCGAAAAGCCCGGCGATCATGAGTTGGAAAAGATGGCCGCCTGGCAGCAGATCATGGAAAACGTCCATGGCAAGGCCGAGGTCATCATCGGCAAGCAGCGCCACGGCCCGATCGGCACGGTCGAATTGGCCTTCGAGGGCCGGTTCACCCGGTTCTCCAACCTCGCCCGGGCCTGGCAACAGGACAAAGAGCCGCAATACTGACGCCTGCCCCCTTCACATTTGGCGCGGCCCGCGCCACGTTGGCGGCAAAAGGAGGCGGACATGGATCTCGGACTCAAGGACAAGGTCATCGTGGTCAGTGGCGGTGGCTCCGGCATCGGCGGCGCCATCAGCACGACCCTTGCCGAGGAAGGTGCCGTGCCGGTGATTTTCGCCCGCCGCCCGCCCGATCCGGCCTTTCTGGGCCAACTGGTTGGCATCAGCCCCAAATCGGGCTGGGTGCAGGTCGATCTGGCCAAGGACGCCGACTGCCGCCGTGCCGTGGCCGAGGCGCAGGCCCATTGGGGCAAGATTTACGGCCTCGTCAACAACGCCGGCACCAATGACGGGGTGGACCTTGACGCTGGCCCCGCAGCGTTCCGCGCCTCGCTCGACCAGAACCTGCTGCACTATTACACCCTGCTCCACCTGTTGCAGGACGACATCAAGGCCTCGACCGGTGCGGTGGTCAACATCTCCTCCAAAACCGCGGTGACCGGTCAGGGCCAGACCTCGGCCTATGTCGCTGCCAAAGCGGGACAACTTGGCCTGACCCGGGAATGGGCCGCCGCCCTGGCACCCTGGGGCGTGCGGGTCAATGCGGTCATCCCGGCAGAAGTGATGACCCCGATGTATGCCAAATGGCTGCAAAGTTTTCCCGACCCTACCGCGCAACTGAAATCCATCACCACCCGCATCCCGCTCGGGCACCGCATGACGCTTGACAGTGAAATCGCCGCCGCCGTGGCCGTCGCCCTGTCACCGCGTACCGGCCATACCACCGGCCAATGGCTGTTCGTCGATGGCGGTTACACCCATCTCGACCGCGCGCTCGGCACCTGACAGTCCAGTGTGGCCGCGACCGCGAACCAGGTTGCGCTGCCGCCCCATGGGTGAGCGGCCCGCGACTACCCGCCCCCAGAGAACCGTTTTCCCCTTGACCCCGCCCGCCCGCCTGTCAAAACCGCCCCATGGCCACCGCAACCCTTTCCATCGACCTTGACGCCATCGCGACCAACTGGCGCGCACTGGACCGTGCCTCGGCTTCCGGGGTGCAGACCGCTGGCGTGGTCAAAGCCGACGCTTACGGCCTCGGCCTCGGCCCGGTGGCGCAGACCCTCGCCCGCGCCGGGGCCCGCCGTTTTTTCGTGGCAACGGCGGAGGAGGGCGTTGAGGCCCGAACCGCCCTCGGCCCCGGCCCGCAGGTCAACGTGCTGTCCGGTCACATGATTGGCGACACTGCGCCGATCCGCGACGCCGACCTGACGCCGATGCTGAACTCGCTCGATCAGGTCACCAGACATCTTGAAACCCTGCCCGGCCATGCCTTCGGGGTCCAGCTGGACACCGGGATGAACCGCCTCGGCATGGAAGAGCAGGAATGGGAGGCCGTCGCCCCCTTCGTCCTCGACGCCGGACCGGAACTGCTGATGTCCCACCTTGCCTGCGCCGACGACCCCGACCATGCGCTGAACGCCCTGCAATTGGCGAACTTCCACGCCATGACCGACGGCACCAGTCTGCCACGCTCGCTCGCGGCCACCGGAGGCATCCTCCTTGGCCCGGCCTATCATTTCGAACTGACCCGCCCCGGCATCGGCCTCTATGGCGGCCGCCCGTATGAGGGCGCGGCAAGGGTCGTCAGCCTGAACCTTCCGGTGATCCAGACCCGCCTTGTCGCGACAGGCGAATCGGTCGGCTATGGCTGCACCTGGATCGCCGAAAAGCCGTCGGTGATCGCCACCGTTCAGGGCGGCTATGCCGACGGCTTTCTGCGGACGCTGTCGAATACCGCGATCCTGTGGGCCGGGGAAGACCCCTGCCCGGTGGTGGGCCGCATCTCGATGGACATGATCACCGTCGACGTCAGCCACCTGCCTTCGGTCCCCGAGGTCCTGTCGCTGCTCGGCCCGATGCAAAGCATCGACCAGCTGGCCGCCACCGCCGGAACCATCGGCTATGAACTGCTCACCCGCCTCGGCCCGCGCCTCAAGCGCCGCTATCTGGAGACGCGGCGTTGATCCTGACCGCCCCTCTCATCGCCATCGGCCGCCCTACGCTGGCCCTGCTGGCCGCCGTGGGCCGCATCACCCTCTTCGCCCTCGCCACCCTGCGCCACCTCGTGACCCCGCCGTTCTACCTGCGTGAGTTCGGCCAGTCGCTGTTGCAGATCGGCTGGTTCTCGCTGCCCATGGTCGGCATGACTGCGCTTTTCACCGGCGGTGCTTTGGCGCTGCAGATCTACTCCGGCGGATCACGCTTCAATGCCGAAGCCGTGGTGCCGCAGATCGTCGCCATCGGCATGGCCCGCGAACTGGGCCCGGTATTGGGCGGCCTGATGGTCGCCGCCCGCGTCGCCGCCGCCATCGCCGCCGAGATCGGCACGATGAAAGTGACCGAGCAGATCGACGCCCTCGTCACGCTGTCCACCAACCCGATGAAATATCTGACCGTCCCCCGCATCCTCGCCGCGACGCTGGCCGTCCCGGTGCTGGTTGGCGTCGGCGACGCCATCGGCATCGCCGGCGGCTGGCTGGTCGGCATCTCGCGGCTCGACTTCAACTCCGCCGGTTACCTGAAGAACACCACCGACTTTCTTGAGGTCTGGGATGTCGGATCGGGTCTCGTCAAAGGTGCCGTCTTTGGCTTCATCGTCGCGCTGATGGGCTGTTATTACGGCCTGAACTCCGGTCGTGGCGCGCAAGGCGTCGGTGCCGCCACCAAATCCGCCGTGGTCGCGGCTTCGGTCGCCATTCTCGCCGCCAACTACGTCCTGACCGGGTTGTTCTTCACCTCATGATCACTCTGACCGACGTTCACAAAGCCTTTGGCCCCAACCGTGTGCTGCGCGGTGTCAATCTGTCGATCCCGCAGGCCTCCAGCATGGTGATCATCGGCGGCTCCGGCACAGGCAAATCGGTGCTGCTGAAGTCGATCCTCGGCCTTGTCACTCCCGACAGTGGCACCATCAGCCTCGACGAGGTCGATGTGACCAAGACCGAGCGAGACCCCTTCCTCGCCCGCTTCGGCATGCTGTTCCAAGGCGGTGCGCTGTTCGATTCGATGAAAGTGTGGGAAAACGTCGCCTTCCGCCTGATGCGCGGCACCAAACCCCTGCCCAAGGATCAGGCCCGCAGCATCGCCGTGGAAAAACTCCGCCGGGTCGGGCTGAAACCCAGCGTCGCCGATCTGTTCCCCGCCGAGCTCTCGGGTGGCATGCAGAAACGCGTCGGCCTCGCCCGCGCCATAGCGGCGGAACCCGAGATCATCTTCTTCGACGAACCCACCACCGGCCTTGACCCGATCATGTCCGGCGTCATCAACACCCTGATCCGCGAAATCGTGGTCGAGATGGGGGTGACCGCGATGACCATCACCCATGACATGTCCTCGGTCCGCGCCATCGCCGACCGGGTCGCCATGCTGCATGACGGGCTGATCCGCTGGACCGGGCCGATTGCCGAGATGGACAGGGCAGAGGATCCATATCTGCAACAGTTCATTCACGGTCGCGCCGAAGGGCCTATCGAATCCGTGCGTTAGACACTCGCCGACCGGTCCTGCAGGGATTGATTTTCGGGGTCCTGACCAGCAGCCCGCACCTACCGCGCCCGCCCCCTTGACCCGCCGGATGGACACCGCCATTTACAGGGCGTGAAATACCTGAACCTCGCCCTCTTGATCCTGTTTCCCATCGCGTGGTTCGCCCCCCTGCTGCGGGCCGCCTGGCTGCCATGGTTCGGCATGGACGAAATCTCGGTGGTCTCCGGTCTGCAATCGCTTTGGGGCACCGATCCGGCCCTTGCCCTGCTGGTCACCTTCTTTGCCATCTTCGCGCCCTATGCCAAGACGATCGGTCTCGCGCTGATCCAATGGCAGCTTCTGGACCGTCGTACGCTGCCGGTCCTGCATGTGCTGGGCAAGCTGGCGATGGCCGATGTTTTCCTGATCGCACTCTATCTCGTGCTGGCCAAAGGCATCGGCCATGCCACGATCGAGACCGGCTGGGGCTTTTACCTCTTCACCGCCTGCATCCTGACCTCCCTGTTCATCTCCCTGCGAGCCGCTCATCAAGCGTGACCGCTTTCATCACTGAACGCGCGCGCGCGAGGAAAGCGGTCACGCTTGATGAGCATCCCCAATCAGGGCATGTAGGGCCATGGCAAAATCCTCATCCACCTTCACCTGTACCGCCTGCGGCGCCGCTCACTCCAAATGGATCGGCAAGTGTGAGGCTTGCGGGGCCTGGAACACCATCGTCGAAGAGTCTCCCCTGTCCGCCGGTCCCAAGGCACTTGGCGGCAAGGGCAAGGGCATCCCGCTCACCGACCTCGCCACGCAAGAAGCCTCGCCGCCGCGCGCGGCAAGCGGGATCATGGAACTCGACCGGGTGCTGGGCGGCGGTCTGGTTGCTGCGTCGGCGATTCTGGTCGGTGGCGATCCCGGCATCGGCAAATCCACCCTGCTGTTGCAAGCCACGGCAGCCTTTGCCCGCAAGGGCCTGAGCGCCATGTACATCTCCGGCGAAGAAGCCGCGGCGCAGGTCCAGATGCGCGCCCAACGCCTGGGCCTGTCAGATGCCAAGGTTGCCCTGGGCGCCGAAACCAACCTGCGCGACATCCTGACCACGCTGGACACCCACCGCCCCGGCCTTGTGGTGATCGACTCGATCCAGACCATGTGGCTCGACACCGTCGACAGTGCCCCCGGTTCGGTCTCTCAGGTTCGCGCCGCATCGCACGAACTGGTCAGCTTTGCCAAGAAGCGTGGCGTCTCGGTGATCCTCGTTGGCCATGTCACCAAGGAAGGCCAGATCGCCGGGCCAAGGATCATCGAGCACATGGTCGACACCGTGCTGTATTTCGAAGGCGAGCGCGGCCACCAGTTCCGCATCCTGCGCGCGGTGAAAAACCGCTTCGGCC
>JBDTQR010000078.1:0-18549 GCA_039932095.1 bacterium
TGAGCGTTTTTACCAGGTTGACGCTGCGCGCAGCAGCAGGTCAGGCTCGGGTCTTGGCCTCGCCGTCGTGGCAAGCCTTGTTCGGCTTTTGAACGGAACCGTCACAGCGGAAAGTGCGATGGATCAGGGAACGAAATTCACCATGCGGTTCGGCCGGATATGAAGGTTTGACCCTGACCCTCTTTGATTGCTGCGCCATGGTTCCTGCGGTGCGACCTGTCGGTTCTTCCGGTTCTTTGAGGCCGACGGACTTCAGATCGTAGCCGCCGTCAGTGTCCGATTTCACGGGGTCGGCACATATTGATGACATCAACAGCGCCGATCAGGCCGGCGAAAGATAGATGTCGGCAGGATCGCCACCATCCCTTTCGCAACGCGACAGGCGCTTGGCAGCGTGGTACAGAGGCCTCATGGGTCGGCGTCGACAATCATGACCGAATTCAACACCATTCAGCTGTGGATTGGCGCCTCAGCCGGTGACCGGTACGACAACGTTCACAACTGGTCGCCGGGCGGCCCGCTGGCTTCGCCGCCCGGCTACGGAGGCAATGCAGCGCCGATAGCCTGCAGTTAATTTTCTGGTCGCGCGGGATGAAGATGGGGCGGGGCAACGTATACCGGACATGAGCAGAAACCCGTTCGACATCCGCCTGCACCTTGATGCCCTGCGGCGCTATGCGCGGGTGCTGACCCGGGCTGATCAAGAAGCTGACGATCTGGTGCAGGGGGCCTTGCTGCGCGCCTATGAGCGGCGGGCCGGTTTCCGTGAGGGCGGCGATCTGCGGGTCTGGCTGATGTCGGTTCTGCTCAACCATTTCATCGACATGACCCGCAGTCGCCGGGCGTCCGAGGCGCGCGAGCAGGCCTGGGCTGGTCTTGGTCCGGGCTTTGCCGCGCCCGAGGGCGAACATGCCGTGCGTCTGGCGCAGTTGCAGCGCGCCGTCCTGGCCCTGCCTGCCGATCAGCGCGAGGCGCTGCATCTGATGGCCGTCGAGGGGCTGAGCGTTGCCGAAGCGGCTGCCGTTCTGGAAATTCCGGCGGGCACCGTGATGTCGCGCGTCGGACGGGCACGCATGGCGTTGCGGCTGTTCGAGGACGGCGCGGCCGTGGCCCATCGGACCCCCTCCCTGAAACTTGTGCGAGGCCGCGATGACACATCAGGCTGACGACCAGATCGAGCATGACATCGCCGCCTTCGTCAGCGGCCAGCTTGACACGGAGCAACGCTTTGCCGTGGCGGACTATCTTGCCGCACATCCCGGGAGGGCTGCCGAGGTGATGGCGCAGGTGCAATTGACCGAGGGGCTGAAGCTTACGTTCTCCGGCGTGTCGGCGCCGACACCGCAGGCCATGCTGACCACAGCGGACCGGCTGTCGCGCGGACTGGCCCAGCGTCGGTTCCTGCGACGGATCGTGCCGTTTGCCCTGGCGGCATGCATGTTCGGCCTTGGCTGGTCGGCGCAGGCCTATCTGCAAACCGCTCCCGCCGCCCCAATCGACCCCGGGACCCAGGCGCTGGTCGATGCCGCGCTGGACGCGCAGGACGCGGTTGTGCTGCGGATGTCGCTGACCGGCGAGTTGGGGCCATTGCCACTTGAAGCGCGGCAGATTTCGGCGCGGCTCGGCATCGATCTGCCGCTGTTCCCGGCGGACTGGCGGATCATGGCGGCTCAGGTCGTGGCAACGCCGGAACGACCCGGCGTCGTGCTGGTGATCGACACCCCCGACTTGGGCGAAATCATGCTGTTTTCCGTGCTGCGCACAGTGGACAGTCCGGACAAACCGTCCGACAGTCTGACCTCGAAAGGCCGTTCGCTGGCGTTCTTTGAAAAGGGCCGCGCGGCCTATGTGTTGGTCGACAATTCCGGACCGGTCGCCGACCTCACCCGGGGTGCCGAAGACCTGCGCCACAGATTCAACTGAGCAGGACCGGATTGCAATGATCGACCTACGTCTGACCCCTGCAGAGCGCGCGTTGGCCGAGGCCGAGGCCGCGCTGCGTGACAAGGATCTTGCGGCGGCGGTGGCGGCGTATGAGCGGGCCCGCGACGCAGGCGCCTCGGCCAAGCTGACGACGCGCGGTCACGCCCTGGCGCTGTCCGATCTTGGCCAGCATGAGGCTGCGGCTGCACTTTACAAACCGTGGTTTCTGAAGAACCAGCGCGATGCGGCGGTGGTCAACCTGATGGGCGTGCTGTTCAAGCGCGCGGGCCGGTTGCCCAAGGCGGCAGAGGCGTTCGAACTGGCCCGGCAATTGCGGCCGCAGGACCCGTCGGCGTGGCAGAACCTTGGCAATGTGCATGAGGCGATGGGGGAGCATGGCAAGGCGGCGGCGACCTACCGTGCGGCGCTGAAGATTGCACCGAAGTCGGCCGAACTCTGGCGATTGCTCGGTCGCGAGCAGGCCACGCTCGGCCAATATGCCGAGGCCATGGAAAGTCTGCGCCGGGCGTTGGCGTTGGCACCGGGCACACCGGCTGTTTTCGCTCTGATGGTGCAGGTTCTGCGGCTGTGGGGCAAGGTGGATGAGGCGCGCGTTCTGGTGGACCGGCTGCGGGCCTCTGCGCCAAACGAGCCGGAATATGCGGTGATCGACGCGCGTCTGGCGTTCCGTACCGGCAATGTCACCCGGGCGTTGGACATCCTGCAACAGGTGCTGACGCAGGATTCCACCCATCTGAACGCCATCCTGCAGCTGTCGACGATCCTGGGCGACGGCGACCGCGCGGTGGTCACGGCGGCGCTGGACCGGGCGGTGGCCGCCCATCCCGGCAGCTTTGATGCGCTGGAACGTTTGGTCGACAGCCTGTGTCGCAACCGGATTGGCAGCGAGGCCAGCCATATCGAACGGTCCTATCAGCTTGCCATCCGGCTGATGGAGCGGTTCCCTGCCCGGGTGCCCGAAGCGTCGCGCACCCTGCGCACCATTCTGATGCGGGTGCTGGACGAGGATCGCATGGCCCAGACCGGGACTCTGGCGACGCTGTTGCCGCTGTGGCAGGCCGAGGCCCCGCATTCGGTGGTGCATTACGAACTGGGTCAGGTCCAGACGCTGGAAGACCGGCTGCGGCTGGTTGACTGGCACCGCGATTGGGGCCGCCGCGCCACTGCCCGGATTGCGCCATTGCCGCCGGTGGCGCTGCCCGCGCTTGCCACCGGGCGCAAGCTGCGCATCGGTTTCATGTCGTCGGACCTGCGCCATCATCCGATCACCTATTTCGCCCTGCCATTGCTGGAATTCCATGACCGCGACCGGGTCGAGGTGTTCTGCTATTCCTTCGACGAAAAGGACCCCGACGTGGTGCAGCGCCATCTGGCCACCCAGGTGACCGGCTTTCGTCTGTGGCCGCAACGCCCCGACGCTCAGGTCGCCGAGGGGATCGCGGCAGACCAGTTGGACATCCTGTTCGAACTTGGCGGCTCGACCGCGATGAACAAGCTTGAGGTGATGGCTTACCGGCCTGCCCGGCTGGGGGCCAGCTGGCTTGGCTATCCGCATTCGTCGGGGCTGGAGCAGATCGACCTGATCCTGACCGACCCGTTCATCCGGCCCGATGACCCGCGTCTGCTGATCGAACGGCCGTTCGAAATGCCGGAAACCTGGGTCGCGCTGTCAAAGATGTTCGTGCGGCACCGGATTGCCGATGGCACACCCGAAGCGCGCAAGGGCCATCTGAACTTTGGCACTGCGAATAACCCTTACAAATATACCCCGGCCTGCCTCGACGCCTGGGCGGCGGTGCTGCGGGCGGTGCCGGGGTCGCGGTTCGTGTTTTTGCGGCCGGAAGGCGCGGTCGACAGTTTCATCGCCGGCGCGCGCAGCGCCTTTGCCCGCCGCGACGTGGACCCGGACCGGCTCGACTTCATCGGCGTGCGAGGCGATCACATGGTGCATTACAACGAGATCGACATCGCGCTGGACAGTCTGCCACATGTCGGCGGCACCACGACCTGCGAGGCGCTGTGGATGGGGGTTCCGACGGTCAGTCTGGTCGGCCCGGGCTTTCCCGAACGGCTGAGCTATTCCAATCTGTCCAATGCCGGGTTGGGCGATCTGGCGGTGTTTTCGGTCGACGATTATGTGGCCAAGTCGGCGGAACTGGCGGCCGATCCGGCGCGGCGTCTGACGCTGCGCCACGGATTGCGCGCCCAGATCGCCGCAAACCCGCTGGGCCAGCCAGAACGTTTCGCGCGCGCCTTTTATGATCTGGCTGCCAAGGTGGCCGCAGAATGAAGGCGGTGATCCTGGCCGGCGGGCGTGGTACGAGACTGTCCGAGGAGACCGGACTGCGCCCGAAACCGATGGTCGAGATTGGCGGGCGGCCGATCCTGTGGCACATCATGAAGATCTATGCCGCGCATGGCATCAACGACTTCATCATCTGCCTTGGCTACCGGGGCTGGCAGATCAAGGATTTCTTTCTGAACTATGCGCGGTTTTCATCGGACCTGTCGATCGACCTTGCCACTGGCACCGTCGAAGTGCTGCGCCCGGCGCAAGAGCCGTGGCGGGTGACGCTGATCGACACCGGCGAAGACACCCAGACCGGCGGCAGGCTGAAGCGGGTTGGCCACCTGCTGCGCGACGACGCCGCGTTTTGTCTGACCTATGGCGACGGGGTAGGGGATGTCGACATCACCGCCAGCCTGGCGTTTCACCGCGCCCATGGCCGTCAAGCGACCGTCACCGCCGTGGTCCCGCCCGGCCGCTTTGGGGCCTTGGCGCGGTCAGGTGACCGGGTCGCGGCCTTCACCGAAAAGCCCGAGGGCGACGGCGGTCTGATCAATGGCGGTTTCTTCGTGCTGCGACCCACAGTGCTGGACCGGATCACCGATGACACCACGGTTTGGGAGCAGGAGCCGCTGAAATCGCTGGCCAGCGACGGCGAACTGATGGCCTTCGATCATCACGGCTTCTGGCAACCGATGGACACCTTGCGCGACCGGGACCAGTTGCAGGCGCTGTGGGACGGGGGTCGCGCGCCGTGGCAGATCTGGTAGCGCGTCCTGATCCGGCATTCTGGGCGGGCAAGCGCGTGCTCGTGACCGGGCATACCGGCTTCAAGGGCGCCTGGGCTGCGCGGATGCTGGCCAGGCTGGGCGCGAAGGTGACGGGCTTTGCGCTGGACCCATTGCCCGGTCCGTCGGCCTTTGCTGCGCTGTCGGTGGCTGGCGGGCTGGAACAAGATCTGCGCCGCCCGCTGGCCGATGCGGCGGCGCTGCAACGCGCGGTTGCCGGGTCCGACATCGTGCTGCATCTGGCCGCGCAAGCCATCGTGTCTGAAGGTTACCGCGACCCCGTCGGCACCTGGGCCAGCAATGTCATGGGCACGCTGACCCTGCTGGAGGCCCTGCGCGGCAGTGGCGTGATGGCGGCGGTGATCGTGACCACCGACAAGGTCTATCGCAATGCGGGCGAGCGGGCCTTTGTCGAGAGCGATCTGTTGGGCGGCGACGATCCCTATTCCGCCTCCAAAGCGGCTTGCGAAATTCTGGTGGCCAGTCACCGCGCCGCCTATCCCGATCTGCCACCGATGGCCACGGCGCGGGCGGGCAATGTCATCGGCGGCGGCGATTTCGGGCGGGACCGGCTGATCCCCGATCTGGTGCGCGCCTGGCATGACGGTGAGGTGCTGGTCTTGCGCAATCCCGCCTCGACCCGACCGTTTCAGCATGTGCTGGACGTGATTGCGGGCTATCTGCTGCTGGCCGAAGCCCTGGCGCGCGGCAACGCCCCACCGGCGGTGAATCTTGGCCCGGCAGAGGCGGAATTGTCGGTGTCCGGGATGCTGACCCATTGGCAGGAAGCGACCGGCAACGTCGTCATCTGGCGCTTGTCAGACGCGCCGCCGATGGCCGAGAAGCCCCGGCTCGCGCTGGACAGCAGTCTTGCCCGCGCTGCACTTGGCTGGGCCCCGCGCAAACCAACGGCGCTTGCTGTGGCCGAGACGGCAAGCTGGTATTACGACTGGGGTGCCGGGGCCGACATGGTCGCGATAACCGATGCCGCGATCAGCAGCTTTCTGGAGGGATAGATGACCGGACAGATCCACCACTGCCGGTCATGCGGTGCCAGTCTTGGCCCGGTGTTCTGCGATCTGGGCCGGATGGCTGTGGCCAATTCCTATTTGCCGCCAGACACCGATCTGGCCCAGGAGCCGCGCTATCCTCTGTGTGCCGTGGTCTGTTCGTCTTGCCGCATGGTGCAGCTTGACCATGTGGTGGATGCCACAGGCATTTTCCGTGACTATGCCTATTTCTCATCCGCCTCATCATCGTGGCTCGACCATGCCAGCCGATTTTGTGCCGCGATGACCGCCCGTCTTGGCCTCGGGGCGGGTTCGCTGGTGATCGAGGTGGCGTCGAACGACGGCTATCTGCTGCGGAATTTCGTCGCAGCGGGCATCCAATGCCTTGGTATCGAACCCGCCGCCAACGTTGCGGCGGTGGCCGTGGCTGCGGGCGTGGCGACCGAGGTCGCCTTCCTGACGCCGGAAACGGCGGAACGGCTGGTCAACCGGCACGGCCCTGCCGATCTGGTTGTGGCCAACAATGTCTTGGCCCATGTGCCTGACATCAATGGCTTTGTCGCCGGTCTGGCGCGGCTTTGCGCCCCGACCGGTGTGCTGTCGGTTGAGGCACCGCATCTGTTGTCGTTGGTCGATGGCGTGCAGTTCGACACGATCTATCACGAGCACTATGCCTATTGGTCGCTTTTGGCACTGGAGCGGGTGTTTGCCCGTCATGGTCTGACGGTGTTTGATGTCGAGCCGCTCGCCACCCATGGCGGCAGCCTTCGCGTTCTGGCCTCGCCCATTGCCCGACCTGCCTCGGCGGCGCTGATCGCGTTGCGCCGCACCGAGGCCGAGCGTGGTCTTGGCGAGGACGGCTTTTATCAGGGATTCAACGCCCGCGTCGCCGGGGTGATCCAGGGCTTTCACACCTGGCTGGCCGCCAAGACCGATCTGGGACGCCGGGTGGCGGGCTATGGGGCCGCGGCCAAGGGCAACACCTTTCTGAACGCGGCGCAGGTTCGCGCCGACGACCTGCTGGCGGTCGCCGACCTGTCGCCCGCCAAACAGGGCCGGTTGCTGCCGGGCAGCCATATTCCGGTGGTGTCGCCCGAGGCGCTGCTGTCAATGGCTCCAGACGATATCCTGATCCTGCCGTGGAACATCGCCGCCGAGATAGAGGCTCAGCTGCGCGGCGCGGGGTTTACTGGCGCGTTGTGGACCGCCGTGCCCGAAATGCGGCGGCTGTGATGCAGTTTACCGCGACCCGCCTTGCCGATGTCCTGCGGGTGGACAGCCCTGCACATGGCGATGCCCGCGGCAGTTTTCGGCGTTTGTGGTGTGCCGACAGTTTTGCCGCCGCCGGGATCGGATTTGAGCCGGTCCAGTCGAGCCTGTCAACCAACACGCATCGGCACATCCTGCGCGGGCTGCATTGGCAGGACCCGCCCCATGCCGAACAGAAGCTGGTGCGCTGTCTGGTCGGCAGGGTCTGGGATGTGGCTGTTGACCTGCGGCCAGACAGTGCGACTTTCCTGCACTGGCATGGCGAGGACCTGTCGGCCGAGCGCGGCACCGCCCTGTTCCTGCCGCGCGGCGTGGCGCATGGCTTTCTGACACTGACCGAGGGTGCGGTCGTGGAATATCTGATCGACAAAAACCATAGCCCGGATGCCGCCCGGGGTGCCCGCTGGAACGACCCGGCCTTTGCCATCGACTGGCCCGCCGCGCCCGCCGTGATCGCCGACCGTGACCGCGACTGGCCGGATTACCGCCATGGCTGAGCCTGTCCTGCTGACCGGGGCGACGGGCTTTGTCGGTCGTGCGGTTCTGGCGGACCTGGTCGCGCAGGGCGTCCCGGTCCATGCAGTCAGCCGCCAACCCGGGCCAGGCCAGCCGGGCGTTACCTGGCACCGGGCCGACCTGTTGAACCCGGCTGACCGCGCCAACCTGACTACCTCTTGCCAGGCCGGTCGCCTGATCCATTGCGCATGGCAGGTCGAGCATGGCGCATTCTGGACGTCACCCGCGAATGCGCTGTGGCGGGCGGCATCAAGTGATCTGATTGAGGGGTTTCTAACGCAGGGCGGTGGCCGGGTTCTCGCGGTGGGTACTTGCGCCGAATATGACGCCGCAGACAAAGGCCCGTGGAACGAAGAGCGCCGGGTCGCGCCGGCCACACCTTATGGCGCAGCCAAGGCGGGGCTTCACGCCGATCTGGCAGAGCTTTGTGGCAACCGGCTGGTCTGGGCGCGGTTGTTCCACCTTTACGGCCCAGGCGAAGACCCGCGCCGTTTCATCCCGGCTGTGGCAAAAGCCTTGCGGGCCGGTCAGCCGGCCGAGGTGCGGGCGGCAGATCTGGTGCGCGACTACGCCTCGACGGCCCATGTCGCGCGCTGTCTGGCCGCTCTGCTGGACAGCGCGGTCTGTGGCGCGGTCGACGTCGGCTCCGGCCAGCCGCGCAGTCTCGGCGCTCTGGCCCGCATTGTGGCGCGGTCCGTGGCGGGCGAGGGCTATTTGCGGCTGACCCATCGCCCCACGCCCGATGATCCACCGCGAATGGAACCCGAACTGGTCCGGCTGTTTGGGGCCACCGGGTTGGACCGGGAGCAGCCGGAAACCAGTCTGGCACGCTACGCGGGCGATTTTTGAGCCCTTGCGGTTTTCAGGCTGCCGGCGCAAGTCGCGACAGGATGGTTTCGGTGTCCAGACAGCCGACTGCCCCGGCGATCCGGCCCCGGTCGGCAACTATGCGGGTTGCCACGAAGGCCGCGGCGATTTCCGGCGGGGCGAGCCGGAACAACACCGACGCGGTCAGCAGGAGCGCGGTCCGTTCCACGAACCAGCGCGCCTCTGCCTCGGGGGGCAGCCCGGGCCAACGGGCGCGGTGGGACAGCAAGGCGGCGTCATAATGCCTGTTCTCGCCGGTGGCGGCGTCCAGTTCGGCCTCCAGCACCTGTTGGGCCAACGGTTCCCTGGACAATGTGCGCAAGACGTCAAGGCAGATCACATTGCCCGCCCCTTCCCATATCCCGTTCAGCGGGGCCTCGCGGTACAGCATAGGGAGCGGAGTGTCCTCGACAAAGCCCATGCCGCCAAGGATCTCCATCGCTTCGCAGACGACCATCGGGCACAGTTTGTTGGCGAGGAATTTGGCCAGGGCTACGCCGATGCGGGCAAAGGCTGCATCGCTTTCCGTGGTCCCGTCGAAGGCATGGGCGACCCGTAGTCCGAGAGCCAGTGAGCTTTCCCAGTCAAGCGTCAGATCGGCCAGAACCGCACGCATCAGCGGTTGGTCGATCAGCCGTTTCTGAAACGCGGTCCGGTTGCTGACCCAGTGATGCGCCTCGGCCAGGGCCGCCCGCATCAGGCCGGCTGGGGCCATGGCAGCATCAAGGCGGGTGTGATGGACCATGACGACAATGGTCTGCACCCCGCGGCCCTCTTCCCCGATCTGCTCGGCATAGGCCCCGGCATATTCGATCTCGGCCGAGGCGTTGGAACGATTGCCGAGTTTGTCTTTCAGCCGCAGCAGGCGAATGTCATTGCGCCCGGTGTCGAGCCAACGGGGCACCAGAAAGCAGGTCAGGCCCTTGGGCGTCTGGGCCAGGGTCAGAAAGCCGTCCGACATCGGTGCCGAGCAGAACCATTTATGGCCAGTCAGCCGCCAGCCAGAGCCGTCGCGCTCGGCCCGCGTGGTGTTGGCGCGCACATCCGAGCCGCCCTGCTTTTCGGTCATCGCCATGCCAATGGTGATGCCCGGCTTTTCGGCGGCGGGCCGCACGCCGGGGTCATACTGCCGGGACAGCAACTTTGGCAGCCAGGTTCCGGCCATGCCGCCGGCCGCCGAGATCACCGGCACCACGGCCGAGGACATTGTCAGCGGGCAGCAATGGCCCGGCTCTACCTGACTGGCCAGATAGACCATCGCCGCATGGGTGGCATGGCCGCCCTTGCCGCCTTCCCAGGCAATGCTGCCATACCCGGCGGCGGTAGAGGTCTGCATGAAATGATGATAGGACGGGTGGAAATGCACTTCATCCAGCCGCCGCCCGGCGCGGTCAAACAGGCGGAGTTCGGGGCTGCAGCGGTTGGCCTCCCGCCCAGCCTCGCGTTCTGCGGCAAGTCCCAGCCTGCGGCCATAGCCCGCCAGAACATCGGTTTCGGCGTCGAAACTGGCCGCGAGGTCCCGCAATGGCCGATCATCGTGCCAGAGATCAACGTCGCCTCTGGCCGGGGGTTGGTTGAAAACCTCATGGGTGCCAAGGGCGGACCTCGGGTCGCATTCCATCGCTGAAGCCTCCTCGCCTGAACTGACTGCGGCTGTCTGGCTGAAAGATTACGCCAAGTGAGGCCAAACGCCAAATTCGACCGGCCCCGCAGCATCGCAACCCGGCACCGATTCGCCGGTTGGTCTGGCAAGCCCGGAGCGGGCGCCGGCAACAGGGGCGGACCGGCCCGGATCGGTCGGCATTCTGGCCCGGCGTGGCGCAGATGGGCGTCCGGGCGACCAATTGAGGCGGGCATTCCCCGGCACTTTGGGGCAGTATGGATCCAAGGGCCGGCTCATCTCTGGCAATGGTTTGGACCGCGCCCACCGCCGCGCCGTGTTGCGCGGATCCTGACGCAACCGGAGTGTTTTCCATGACCGATCCCAGACTTCCCGCATCTTCGCCGTGTTTTGCCGCCGAGATCGACCCGGCCCATGTCGACCCCGATCAGGCCCGTGATGTCGCGCGGTGGCGCAAGGCTGAACGGCAGCGGCTGCTGGCGGACCGCGCCGCCATGGCTGTTGAAGACCGGCAAATCGCCTCGCATGCCATTGCCGATCGGCTGGACCGGCTTTTGGCCGACCGGTTTGCCACGTTGCAGGGGCTGACGATTTCCGCCTGGTGGCCGATGAAAGCAGAACTCAACCTGCGGTCCTGGCTGACGGGACTGGCCGCCCGGGGTGCGCAGGCGGCCCTGCCCATCGTGGCCACCAAAGGGGCCCCGCTGATCTTTCGCGCCTGGACGCCGGACACCAGGATGGAGCGCGGGTTCTGGAGCATCCCGGTGCCTGCCGAGGGGCCCGAAGTGGTGCCGGATATCACCCTTGCCCCGGTGGTGGGCTGGGACACGGCGTTTTGCCGACTGGGCTATGGCGGCGGCTATTTCGACCGGACGCTGGCCGCCCTGTCGCCGCGCCCCTTCGCCGTCGGCGTCGGGCTGGAAGCTGCCCATATCCCGACCATCTTCCCGCAGCCGTATGATATACCGATGCAGGCGATTGTCACCGAAAGCCGGATACTGACCGGCACGAACGCCGCATGACACAGCCTGTGGCGTCAAGCCTGAAATCGGGTCGACGTCACCGGAAGAAATCGGCGTCTTCTGCCGAGAGATAGCGCTGCGCGGCCTCGGGGATCAGGTCGACGCCCATGCCGGGGCGGTCGATCACGTCAACCATGCTGTTCTTGACGATCTGTTTTGGCAGGCCCTCGACGATGTCATACCACCACGGATCGGTGCCCGAAGGATATTCGAAGGCGATGAAGTTGGCGGGCAGCGTGGCGCAGACCTGGATCAGCGCGGCCAGACCCAGCACCCCGTTGCCGGTGCCATGCGGTGCCATCAGGATGCCGTGGATATGGGCGTATTCGGCGATCCATTTCAGCTCGGCGATGCCGCCGACATCAGCCGGATCGGGGCCGACGATGTTGACCGCCTGCGTCTCGATCAGGTCCTTGAAATTGTTGCGCAGATAGACTTGCTCGCCGGTATGGATCGGCGTCGTGGTCTGCATCGTCAGGTCGCGGTACAACTGGGCATTCTGATGGGTGGAATAATCACCCGTCAGCATGTCCTCGCACCACATGACGTTGTATTTCTCGATCGCGCGGGCAAAGCGCAGCGCGTCGGTCGGCAACCAGCCCGGTCCGCAGTCAAGCGCCAGCCCGACCTTGTCACCCAACACCTCTTTCATCGCCGCGACGCAGTCGATCATCAGGCCCATCGACGGTTCGCGGATCAAGCCGCTGTCGGCGTGGCCATGAAACGGGTTGGCCACGGCCTCGCCATAAAAGAAGCCGGGCTGCGATTTCATCGGGCTGTGAAAACCGATGCCCTGCTTGATGATGTCAAAGCCCTCCGGCAATGCCAGCATCCAGCGGCAGCTTTCGGCAAAACCCTCCGGCGTCCATGAACTCAGCTTCTGGCGCAGCGAGCCATTGTAGGTGCGGACCTTGTCACGGACCTTGCCTCCCAGCAGCTTGTAAACCGGCACGCCGGCCGCCTTGCCCGCGACATCCCACAGCGCATGTTCGATGACGCTGACCGGGGCACCATAGGGCTTGAAGGCCCCGCGATTGCGGATTTTCATCATGCAGCGTTCGACATCGGTCGGGTCTTCGCCGATCAGCGCCTCGCGGAATTGCAGGATGAACGGTTTGAGATAGGGTTTGTAGCTTTCCGCTGCACCATAGCCCGAGATGCCCTGGTCGGTGACGATGCGGACAACCGGATTCTGGCCGATGACAGCGCATTTCAGATCGGTGATTTTCATGGCTTCCCCCTTGGAATTAGTCGGTCATGCGGTACCGCGTCTGCCACCCGCAGGCGGCACCCGTCGCCACGGTCAGTCGGCGGGCGGGCGGTTGATGTTCGAGCCGGGGCCACCAGAAGTCAGGCGCAGACGGTCGGTGATATGCTTGCCGGAGCCCCGGACATGCTGGCCGATGATCAGGGCGGCGCGGTCTTCGTCATGGTCCTTCAAGGCGGCGATCAGCATTTGATGTTCCTGCAAGACCTCACGCTGGCGGCGACGCGACACCTGATGGCCCGAGTTGATCGCAGACAGCAGTTCGCGGTGGGTCCACCACAGATCAACTGCGTGGCGGTTGTAGTGCTGGCCGTACATCCGGCGATGAAACTTGGTGTCGAGCGCGGCATGCCGCGCAATGTCGGCAAAGTTCAACGCCTCGATCTCGGCCTGAATGGCCTCCAGCGCTGCGATGTCGGCATCGGTGCAGACGCCGACGAACCAGCGTGTCAGATAGGGCTCAAGCTGGGCCTCGATTTCATAGATGTCGCGGACGAAGGCTTCATCGATCTCGCGCACCCGCGCGCCGCGATTGGGCGAGATGATGACCAGCCCTTCGCCGCGCAGCTGCTGCAACGCCTCACGTACCGGGTTGGTGCTGGTCTGGTACCGCTCGGCCAGCGTCGACACCTTCAGCCGTTCATTGGCAGGCAGTCGGCCGGACAGAACCTCTTGCCGCAGCCGGGCATAGACGCTGGACGTGGTGATTACTGTGTCGGTTGCCATCGGTGAAGAACTTTGTGAGGTCTTGTCCATTCCCCTCCATAACCTGACTTCCAGGCATTCGCCAAGATGATCCGTATGATTTCGTACATTCTTGTTGACAGAATATGTGCGAATTTTGTTATCCTGCACCACACGCGCTGTCTGAAGCCGGCCGCAGAGCCGCGCCGGGCACCGCATTTGCAGACAGGAGGACGGCAAGACCAGACGCTGTGCATTCGGTCGCGGACCCGTTGTGGTCACCCAGAAGCCGAAGCGCGGACCAGATCAGACACCAATGGGAGGAAGACACATGACAAAGAAGCGAGGCTTCAAAGGGGCCGCTGCGCGCCGCGCAGGGTCTGCGGCCAAGGGCGTGATGATTGCGGGCCTGACCCTTGGGCCGACGGTCGGTTTGGCCGATGATGCGGCGATTGACCTGTCGAAATGGTCGCCCGAATATGTCCGCAGCATCGCCGGAACCGCCAAATTCGACACCGCAGGGGATTGCGGCAAGGTGACGCCACTGGACTACAAGGGCCGGGTTTCGGTCTGGTGGACCGGGCCGAACGACGCCTCGCCGGATATCGAGCGCAAGATCAACGATGATTTCTGGGCCGCGTGGCACGCGACCTATCCCAACATCGAGACCGACAACCAGAACATCGACTACAACATCCTGCTGGACAAGCTGCGCACCGCCCTGCTGGGCAATGCCGCGCCGATGCTGGTCCGCCTGCAGATCCTCGGCGGGGTCGAATTCGCCGCCAAGGGCTATCTGAACCCGCTGAAGCCCGAGGATGTCGGCTATCCGACCTCGGACTTCTGGCCGGGTGCCATGAAGTCGGTGACCTATGAGGGCACGACCTACGGCATTCCGACCAACAACGAGACGATGGCGTTCATCTACAACGCCAAGATCTTCAAGGATGCCGGACTTGACCCCGACAATCCGCCGGCCACCTGGGACGACGTGGTGACTGACAGCAAGATCATCCACGACAAGCTGGGGATTGCCGGCTACGGCCTCGTCGCCAAGCAGAATGCCGGCAACACGCCGTTCCGTTTCATGCCGCAGATGTGGGCATACGGCGGCGGTGCACTGGACGAACAGGACGACAGCCCGGCCTACAAGACCACCGCGCTGAATTCGCCCGAAGGCAAGGCGGCGCTGCAGGCCTCCTATGACATGTATGTCCGCGACCAATCGGTGCCGGTTTCGGCGCTGACCAACACCCAGAACGAAAATCAGGCGCCGTTCATCGCCGGGCAGCTTGCCATGATGATCGCTCATCCGTCGGAATACGCCAAGATGCTTGATCTTGCGTCCAAGGCGACGGGCGCCGACAAGGAGGTGGCCGATGCCGTGGTCGCCAACATGCGCTATGGTCTGATCCCCAAGGGTCCGGCCCGGCGCGCCGTGGTGTTCGGCGGGTCCAACATCCAGATGATCAAGTCGGAATATGTCGACGGTGGTCTGGACGAGGCGGCGGCAAAGGCGCTGGTCTGTTTCTGGACCAGCCCGGAATGGTCGACCAAGCTGGCCTGGACCGGGTCCAACCCGGGCAACCTGCAAGGTTTTCGCACCGATGCGATGAAGGAACGTCTGGACACCATCAAGTTCCTCGACGTCACCACCTCGATGCTGCCGAACGGCATCCCGTTCCCGGTGGTGCCTGAGGCGCCGGAAATCATGAACATCATCATCCCCGACATGCTGCAGAACGCATTGACTGGCAAGATGACGGTGGATGAGGCGGCGGACGATGCCGCCAAGAAGGTCATGGACCTGATGAACGGCATGTAGCCCTACGGAGGGACCCGGCGGCGGCTTCGCCGGGTCCAGCCCCGCTCAGGAAGGCATTTCACGAATGGCTGTGTCGTCAGACGTCGCCCCGCGCAACCGGCGGGCAGGTTTGCTGCACCGGATCGCCGAACACCGGGCCGAGTATCTTTACGTGCTGCCCGCGCTTCTGGTGATGATGGTGGTGATCGCTTACCCGATTTACTACACGATCGACCTCAGCTTCTACCGCACCCCTGCCAACCTTCAGATGAAGGACAAGGTGTTCGACGGTCTGCACAATTATTCGACCATTCTGGCCAGCGACTCGTTCCGCTCGGTCACCATCAACACCGTGATCTGGACGGTGGCCTGCACGGGGGTCTCGTTCATTCTGGGCCTGCTCGCCGCCCTGTCGCTGCATGAGGAATTCCGCGGTCGCGGTGTGCTGAGGGCGGTCTTGCTGGTGCCCTATGTGGTCAGCGCGGTGGCTGCGTCCTACGTCTGGAAATGGCTCTACCATTCCGATTTCGGGGTGATCGGCGCTTTGTCGGTGCAATTGGGGTTCACCGACAAGCCGATCAACTTTCTCGACAACATCCACACTGTCCTGCCCTCGCTGATCGTGGTGCAGATCTGGCGGGAGTTTTCCTTTGCGATGATCATGCTGATGGCGGGCTTGCAAACCGTGCCCGACACCCTGCACCGGGCGGCAATGGTCGACGGCGCCAACACCTGGAACCGATTCTGGCACATTACCGTGCCGCATCTGAAGGGCGTGTCGATGGTAACTCTGCTGTTGCTGATGGTCAGCAATTTCAACTCGTTCATCGTGCCCTATGTGATGACGGGCGGCGGACCTGCCGGGGCATCCGACATCTGGATCACCCAGATCTATCAGATCGCCTTTGGCCGCCAACGCTGGGGGCTGGCGTCGGCCTATTCGGTCATCCTGTTCGTCGTGATGATGATGTTGGGCTATTTCTACGTCAAGGCGTTGACGCGCGGCGACGACAAGGGGGCGGAATGACCACGGCCAAACGCCGCAAACCCATCGACGGCTGGCGCTGGGCCGGGCGTTTCTATCTGACGCTGCTGTTGATCTTCACTGCCTTGCCGATGGTGTGGATGGTGCTGACTTCGCTGAAATCCCAATTCGCCGCCATGCAATACCCGCCGCAATGGTGGCCTGCCGAGCCGACCCTGGGCAACTATGTCAAACTGCTGAACCCGAGCAACAAGGCGGGGCATGAGTTTCTGATCTACTTCTGGAACAGCCTGTACGTCTCGACCCTGACCACGTTCTTCGGCGTCGTCGTCGTCGTCGCCGTTCCCGCCGCCTATGCCTTTTCGCGTTTCCGTTTTCCGGGCCGGACCTTCCTGTTTTTCTCGGTCCTGCTGCGCAACATGTTTCCGGCGGTGGTGTTTCTGATCCCCTTGTTCATCATGATGCGGTGGCTGGGGCTGGTCGGCACCCATGCGTCGCTGGTGCTGACCTATCTGACCTTTGGCCTGCCGCTATCGATCTGGCTGCTGAAAGGCTTCTACGACAACATCCCGGTCCAGCTGGAACAGGCGGCCCGGATCGACGGCGCGACCCGCTGGCAGGCGTTCTTCTTTATCGTCATGCCGCTGTCGACCCCCGGCATCATCGCCACCTCGATCTTTTCGTTCATCGGGGCGTGGAACGAATACATCTACGCGGCGACCTTCCTGAACAACAAGGACCGCATGACGCTGCCAGTCGGCATCCAGCGCTATTTCACCGAGTTTGCCACCGACTGGCCCGGCCTGATGGCGGCGACCTTCCTGATGTCGGTGCCGGTCGTCGTGCTGTTCCTTGTCTTGCAGAAATACTTCGTGCGGGCGTTGACCGAAGGTGCCGTAAAGCACTGATCCTGAAAGCTGAAGGAAGACCGATGGCCAAAGTTGTTCTTGACAGGGTGATGAAGACCTACGGCGCGGTCGCTGCGGTGAAGGATGTGTCCTTCACGGTCGAGGATGGCGAGTTTGTGGCTCTGGTCGGCCCGTCAGGCTGCGGCAAGACCACGACGCTGAACCTGATCGCCGGGCTGATCCCGATCTCCGGCGGCGACATCCACATCGGCGATCGGCTGGTCAACGATCTGGACCCCAAGGACCGAGACATCGCCATGGTTTTCCAGAATTACGCACTCTATCCCAACAAATCGGTGTTCAAGAACCTCGCCTTCCCCTTGCAGATGCGCAAACTGCCGCGGGCCGAGATTGACACCAAGGTCCGCGAAGCCGCTCGCGTCCTCGACATCACCCATCTTCTGGACCGCAAACCCCGTGAACTGTCCGGCGGCCAGCAGCAGCGCGTCGCCCTCGGCCGCGCCCTGGTCCGAGATCCGCGCGCCTTTCTGATGGATGAGCCGCTGTCCAACCTCGACGCCAAGCTGCGGGTCCAGATGCGGACGGAGTTGAAGCGTTTCCATCAGGACCTGCATGCCACCATCATCTATGTCACCCACGACCAGCTGGAAGCCGTGACGATGGCCGACAAGATGGCGGTGATGAGCGGCGGTTCGTTGCAGCAATATGACACGCCGAAAAACGTCTTTGACCACCCGGTAAATACCTTTGTCGCAAGCTTTGTCGGCTCCCCCGCGATGAGCCTTGTGCCGGTCATCGCCCAAACCACCGCAGACGGCGTGGCGCTCGCCGGGTCAGGTGGCTGGACCCTGCAACTGTCGCCTGAAAACGCCCGCAAAGCCCGCTCTGCCACCACCAGCAAGGTTGTGCTCGGGGCACGGCACTCCACCATCCGGCTGCATCACAGTGCTGTGGCGGGGGCGGTGCCGTGCAAGACCTATACGGTGGAACCGACCGGCGATGTGACCTTCGCACAGGTCTATCTCGACCAGTCGATCGTCATCGTCAGTCTGGACCCCAGCGTACCCATAGCCCCCGACCAACAGGTCTGGCTCGAATTCGACCAGAGCCGCCTGCATCTGTTCGACGGCGTCACCCAACAGGCGCTAACCGCACCCTGAGCGACCCTGCGGCCCCGGACCCACTGTTAAAACCGAGAGAGACGATGACCAATACAACTGACCAAGCCCTGAACCACGTCACCACGGCCTCGCGCCCCTCGGATCTGCGGATCACCGACATGCGGGTCGCCGAGATCGTCGGCGCGCCCTTCACCTCGGTCCTGCTGAAAATCTACACCAATCAGGGCATTGTCGGCTTTGGCGAGGTCCGTGACGGCGCCAGCGCCACCTTTGCCCTGATGCTGAAAAGCCGCCTGCTGGGTGAGAACCCCTGCGACATCGACCGTCTGTTCCGCCGCATCAAGCAGTTCGGCGGTCATGGCCGGCAGGGCGGCGGTGTCTCGGCGGTCGAGATCGCGCTGTGGGATCTTGCCGGCAAGGCCTACGGCGTGCCGGTCTGGCAGATGCTGGGCGGCAAGTTCCGCGACAAGGTGCGGATCTATTGCGACACCGACG
>JBDTQR010000079.1:0-17944 GCA_039932095.1 bacterium
GGTCGCAGATCAGCCCATCCTCCGCGAAATCGAGCTTTGCTTCACCCGCGAGTTCATAGGCGATCGCTTCCCGGATCAGCTTGCTTCCAAATCCGGTTTCAGCGGGCAATTCAACCGCCGGCCCATCGCTTTCCTGCCAGCGGAACTTCAATACCCCATCCGCCGTCTGCCACGACAGCGCAAGCCGGCCATCGGATTTCGACAGCGCCCCATATTTCGCGGCATTGGTGGCCAGTTCATGCAGGATCAGCGCCATGCTGATGCCCTGACGCGGCGAAAGTTCGATTTTGTCGCCGCTCAGGGTGATGCGGTCGCTTGTCGCATCGCGGTAGGGCGACATTGTCTCACGGACCAGATCGCCAAGATCGACCCGCTGCCAGTTGTTGGCAAGCAACTGACTGTGCGCCCGTCCCAGGGCCTGCAGCCGCCCCAGCAACGTGCTGCGGTAGCTTTGGATGGTCGCTGCCGGGCCGACGGGCAGATTGACCAGGGCCTGAACCACGGCCAGCGTATTCTTGACCCGGTGGCTCAGTTCGTGGGTCAACATCTCGCGCTGGCGTTCAGCGCCCTTCCGCATCGAAATGTCGTTGAAAAGGATGCCGATCTGATTTCCTGCGACCTTGCCGAACGGAAAGGCGAAAACCTCGTAAAACCGCCCAAGCGGCTGCGCCGGCGCTTCGAACCTTTCAGCCTGTCGGCTGCGCGCCACACGCCCGTAGTGTTCGAACCAATGCCGCTCCAGTCCCGGAACAAGGCTGGATACCCACTTTCCCTCAGCTTGCTGCAAATTGGTCTGTCGGCCGAAGGCGGCATTGACCTCTTCGAAGCGGAAATCGACCGGCAAATCATTTTCGTCGAACTTTACCTCAGCCACACAGAAGCCCTCGTCGATTGAATCGAACAGGGTTCTGTAACGCCGCTCGCTGGCCAAGAGTTCTCTTTCGGCAAGAATTCTGGAGGTCGCCTCCACAAAGGTGAGAACGATGCCGCTGATCCGGTTGTCGACCGTGCGGTATGGGCGCAGGCGCATCATGAACCAGCGGTCATCCCGCGTCGCGATCTCGCGCTCAAGGGGTGTGAGGTGGCGCAGGACATCGCGCGCATCGCCCTCAACCTTGTCATAGGCGAGCCGATGGGTGAAATCGGTGATCGCGCGGCCGAAATCGCCGTCAGTGATGTTGAAAAGCTCTGCCACCGGCGCGGTGAACATGCGGATGCGCAGATCGGTATCCAGAAACAAGGTGCCGATTTCCGTGGCTGCGGTCAGGTTCTGCAAATCGCTATGGGCACCCGAGATGCTTTCGAGCTTGGCCTTCAACTCGGCGTTCACGGTTTGCAGTTCTTCATTCATCGACTGCAGCTCTTCCTTTGAGGTTTCCAACTCCTCCGATGTGGACCGGTATTCTTCGTTGACCGATTGCAATTCCTCGTTGGCGGCCTGCAGTTCCTGCACCGAGGTCTCTTGCTCGGCACGGCTGGACAATGCGGCATCCTGTGCCAGACGCAGTTCGGAATACAGCCGGCGCATCGCGTCGGGGTGGGCTTCGGTCGATGGCGGATCTTCGCCTTCGTCTGAAACCGTGCCGGAGTCGATAAAAAGGATCAGGAACCGCGTTCCCGCACCGGGCTCGCCGGTAATCGGCCTGACATAGAGACTGACCAGATGGCGAAACCCATCCAGTTCCACACCCAACGGCGGCGACAGCGTGGCCAGCCCCTGCCGCATCGCCGTATCCAGCGCAATCTGCAGGTTCAAGCGCAGCTCTGTCAGCACGATTGGCGGCAACTTGCCAGTGAAGGTGCCACCGGGGGGCCGGATAAAGCGGCCTGCCCCCGATGACATATGCAGGATCTGATGGTCCTCATCAATCAAAATACTGGGCGGAGCGAACTGCTCAAGCGCTGCCAGATGCAACTCTTGCGGCACCAAGGACGGCCGGTCGCGCGGCATCGGCCGCTTCGATGGAACCGCCGGAAGTTCGAGGTCGGACCTGACTGGCGGCAGTCGCGGCAGGGTCCGCGCCGCTTGCGGGCGTGAGCGGTACAGTCGCGCCTCACGATCAAGTACGCTGAACAGCTGCGGCGTCGAATCCGCGGTTTCCGCCGACCCGACAAACAACAGCCCGCGCGGGCGCAGCGCGTAGTGGAACATCGTGATCAGCTGGTTCTGCTGCGGTCTTTCCAGATAGATCATCAAATTCCGGCAAGAGATCAGGTCGAGCCGCAGAAACGGCGGGTCCTTCAACACCGAATGCGTGGCGAACAGCACCGTCTCGCGCACCTCTTTGCGCACCCGGTAATGGGTGCCCTCATCCACGAAAAACCGTTTTAGCCGCGCCTCGCTGACATCAGCCTCGATGGCACGCGGATAACGAGCCTCGCGTGCGGTTGCGAGTGCACCTTCATCAAGATCGCTGGCGAAAATCTGGATCGGCGTGCTAACCTGACGGCGCTCGGCCTCTTCCAGCACCAGAATGGCCACGCTGTAGGCCTCTTCTCCGGTCGCGCAGCCCACAACCCAGATCCGCAATCCTTCATCGGCAAGGTTGTCGAACAACTCGGCAAAACCCTTGTCCTTCAACGCGGTGAAGGCACTGTCATCGCGAAAGAACATGGTCACCGAAATCAGCAGGTCGCCGAACAGTTCCTGCGCCTCCTCCGGCGTGTCGCGCACGCAATTGCCGTATTGTGTCAGGTCCGTCATCCGCAGCGCCTGCATCCGCCGGGCAATCCGCCGGTTGACGGTGGCAGGCTTGTAGCTGGAAAAGTCGTGACCGGTGCGGGCCTTGAGGAAAGCTATGATCCTGTTGACATCGCTGGCGGCGCTGTCCGTTTCGACCAGACGAACCGCATCCTTGTTGCGCGCCAATTCGACAAGTCTCTCGGCCAGACGCTCAACGGGTCCCACGAAATCCGCCAGCCCGGTGGCGATGGCATTCTGCGGCATGCTGGGAAATTTCGCCTCGCGCGGGTCCTGGACGAACACCATACCGCCGCCTTCGTGGATGGCCTTGATCCCAAGCGCGCCATCCGCCCCGGCGCCTGACAGGACCACGGCGACGCCATCGCCATGCGAAGCGGCGACCGAGCGGAAGAACATGTCTATTGGCGCGCGGCGGCCGCGCGGCTCGGTAAAGGGACGCGTGGTGATCCGGTCGCCTTCGATGGCCAACGCGCGGTCGGGCGGAATGACATAAACGCAATTGGGCTGCAGTTTGGGCCCATCTTCGACCTGCAACACTGGCATCGCGGTCGAGCCGCCAAGAATCTCGCTCAGCGCAGAGGGATGATCGGGCGACAAGTGAACGATGACGACATAGGCCAGTCCCAGATCAGCAGGCAACTTGCTGAACAATCCGCGCAGCGCCTCAACCCCGCCGGCCGAAGCACCGATAGAGCAAATCGGAACGAACCTTCCAGATCCTGCGTCGGTCACGGAGAGTCTCCCGCTCATGTCAGATGTTTTTTCCCACAGACACGTTAAGCGGTTTGCAAAACGATGTCAGCAGAAACGCACGGCGGCCGCGATCAGCGCTGGCTGGGTGCCGGCGCTGATGTCGTGCGTTTCCGGGTCTTACGCCGCGCGATTTAGCCGCCCCTCGGCAAGGTTGGTCAGCTTGTCGTCCGCAGCATATTCTTCGGCGAGCGTCACCTTGAAGATGTCGGCGATGTCTGTGCGTCCCAGTTCGTTCGCCCAGGCAATCAGGGTTCCGTAGCGGGTGATCTCGTAGTGCTCGACAGCCTGACCCGCCGCTGCAATGGCTGCATCCATCACCGCCGGATCAGCAGCACCACCCATGATTTCTTCGGCTTCCTTGAGGATCCCGTCGATCGCCGGGCAATTGGTGCCTTTGGGGGCTTCGCCGAGCATCGAGAAAACCCTTTGCAGCCGGTCGACATGGCCCCGCGTCTCCTTCAGGTGGCCCGAAAGGCCGTCGCTGAGGTCGGGATCATCGGCATTCTCGATCATCTTGGGCAAGGCCTTCACGATCTGCTGTTCGGCGTAGTAAATGTCCTGAAGCAGATGATTGAAAAGATCATCCATCGAGCGGATTTCTTTTGAGAACAGTCCCATTTTTCATTCTCCTGTGCTGGGTCTGGCCCAACCCGGCATTCAGGCGGAATGTTCCCCGGGATCAATTGTTGGGGTTGCTGCGGTCAACGTCGCGACGATCCAGCGCAGATTCCAGCTGTTGGGCCAGTGCCCGCAGACGCGGCGGTACATCCTCTTTCGCCGCCTCGTCAATCAGACTGGCGATCAGGCTGCTGATCTCGCCTTCCCCCGCAGGGAATTTCTTGTCCTCGCGCGTCATGCACAACTCCGAATGACCGTTTGCAGCGGTCTGACTTTCATCGTCTGACCACGGAGTATAGAGCAACGCGGCATTTTGCGCCACATCTTCACAACTCGGCAGGCCAAGAAGTCTTTGGTCGGCTCTCTTATCGAAACTTGCCTACCACAAACTGGCATGGCCCTCGACGATTTCGCCTTCAAGTTCGGCAAAGGGTCCGCGAACTTCGACAGGGCGACGTCCGGCAGCAAAGACGCTGCGGCAGTCCAGATCCATCGTCAGATTTTCGGGATCGTCCCCGGTCGACCCTGCCAGCCGCTTCTCTGCAAGGCCAAAAGCAATCGTGCCGATCCCGGATGGCGCAAAACCCGGCGCCCGCCGCAGTTCTTGAAATGGCCGGTCGGATAATGTCAGCGCGCAAGAAGCGAACTCGGCGGTGTCCTGAATATTGGAAGATGCATCCGCCCCCCTACGCATGAAAAATCGCGCTATGGCGTGGCAATGTGCCACCAATCTCGGGAAATTCCAGTCCGCCCGGGGAACCGTTGCCAATCATTGTGCGTTGATCTGATTAGAACGCGTTAAGGTGAGGTGGCACCATGGACCAAGGCAAATACTCGGCGACCGGACCGGGCCAATCGAAAACTGGCATGCGGTCGAACGGCTATCGGCACTTTTACCGGGCCGCTAGCCTTAAAGGATTGCGGATCCTCTTGGCCGAGGATGAATACCTCATTGCCCGTGCCCTCGCCTCCTATCTTTCAGATGCCGGTGCCATCGTCGTCGGTCCTGTGGCGTCGGTCACCAATGCGCTGCGGCTTTTCGAAAACAGTCCGCTTTCCGGCGCAATTGTCGATATCAAGCTCGGTCGGGAACTGGCCTATCCGCTTGCCGACAGACTCGATGCCGCAGGGGTGTCGATCGTATTCTATAGCGGAAATTGCTCGTTGATTCCCGATCGTTACGCCCCAATCCGCTGCATCGACAAGCACCGCGGCCCCGAAGAGGTTACATCGGGCATGCTGGCCCAGGTGGCGCGTGATTTTGCCGGTCTTGGTTACAAGGATCTGGCGGAACCCCCGCCAATCGAGACGATCTTACCCCGCTTGCGTGGCATGGCGCGCGCCTTGGTGTCGGATCCAGATGCCGCCGACGATATTGTTGAAGAGGCTTTGCGCCGGGTGGTCAACGCAACTGTCTCAGGCACCAAAGCCCCGAACTTTGCCAGACGCCTCGCCGATCAAATCGAAGAAATCTGGCATTTCCAGAAGCTGTCACGTCTTAGTTGACTTTCGCAGGACACGCATCGCCGCTGTTGCCACCCCTTGGCGGTTCGTGTCCGTCAATCCGCTTCCTTGCTCTCAGGCAAGCCCTTGCTCTTGGTTGACGCCAAGTCGTCGAGTTCTTTTTCGGACATGGAATCATACATTTCCTTTGAAGCTCCTTTCAGTGACGACACCTTGGTTTCACCCCGTTTGGCGGCAAGTGCTGCGCCGGCAGCTTCCTGCTGAACTTTGGATTTTGCAGGCATATTGATATCCTTTCGTGACTCAAAGCACGGCAATCTGACCAGGCTGAAACGCGGCAGACCCCGGGTTTCGCCCGGTCAGATCACCCCTATCTGTTTCGACTTCGGAAGCGATCTGCTGGCGCGGTGCGCGCCGGCGATGCATGGGCCTCCTACATCCAGTAGTAGGGCAGCCCCCAATAGTCGTAGGTGCGTTCGTGCCAGGCGCGATCGCTTTCCCAACGATCGGACCTTTTGGGGGCGCCGTTCAACTGCTCGGCGGTTATGTCCGTCGAAAAGCCGCTTTTTGCAGGATCATAGGTCAGCGATTTCCACGGGATGGGAAACAGATCCTCTCCGAAACCCAAAAAGCCACCGAACCGCATCATCGCATAGGCAACTTTGCCCGAGGTCTTGTCGATCATCAGGTAATCAATGGTGCCAACATTGGTACCGTCGCGGCCAAAGACGTCCGTTCCATTGACATCCGCCGAAGAAACCAGAGTGTTTTTTGCAAAGCTTTGGTCATTCATGGCTGATACTCCTTGGTTGATTGGGTTTTATGGTAAGAAGAACCTGCCGGGGCAGTCAGTTGTTCCCTAAATCGTGCCGCGATGCAATGGTTTCGGCGAAAGTCTGCGCGGCAGTTTTAACTGCTCGGTGGTGACCAGTTGGTCTTAATCCCGGTTCAATAGAAACTCGGCAACCGCAGAGCGATCCTCATCGGTCCAATGCGAGGTTTCGTCGGAAATGACTTGGCCCATCTCGGCACCGACACGGCCTGCATTGGGCGTCACGCCGGTTTTGAGCGTGTCTGCCAGGCTGTCTGCGGTGTAGCCGTCCTGCAGCAACGCCGGTACCGTCAGCGGCGGCGCCTTGCCACCCGGCCCACCGGACGGGCTTCCCGCATAGTGCCGGCCATTTTGCACCGCGCCGAGGGCATTCAGCGGCGAATGACAGGCCACGCAATGGGCAAGACCATCGGCAAGATAGGCACCGCGATTCCATGATTTTGATCGCGACGGATCAGCCCGGTAGCGATGCGGCGAAAAGTAGAGGTTTTTCCATGCCGAAACCAACAGACGGATATTGAACGGAAAGCTTACCTGATTGGGTGGCGCGATGCGGTTGACCGGCGGCGCGGCCATGATCGCAGCGTAGAGGTCGACCACGTCCTGATCGCTCATCACTGTCAGGTCGCTATAGGGAAAGACCGGGTAAAGGTTCCCTGCGGGCCCCATGCCGTTGCTCAGCGCGTCGGAAAACTGCGCCAAAGTCCAGTTGCCAATGCCGGTTTGTTTGTCCGGGGTGATGTTGGGCGGATAGAAGCTGCCAAACGGCGTCATCAATGGATCACCCCCGGCTAACGCCGGACCATGGTTCCGGTGATCGGTATGGCAAGATGCGCATCCGGCGAGCCGAATGACATAGGCACCGCGCGCGGCATCGCCGGTCAGCGTCAGATCGCGTTGCGGCCCGGCAACTGGCTTTAGAAGATAGGATGCGACGGCGAGGCCGATCAGCGCCAGCCCGGCGATCCACCACATCCAGCCTGACTTTGCCATCATGGCCTGCACTCCGTCCTAGCCAGCATGGTGACCTCCGTTTGCCATCATGCGAGACAGCGCCCAGATGGTGCTGCCGAGGTAGACAAAAGACGCCGGGATGCACATCAGCACCCCGGCCAGAGCCTGATCGTCAAGCCCGTTGGCGGCATAGGCCGCGTAAAGCGGTCTCGGGGCAAACATGATCAACGCAGCGAGGAAAGAGCCTTGAACGCCGACCAGCGTTACGAGGATGACCGCCATCGCCGGGCTGAGCCGCCTGTCGCCGCTGGTCAAGACAACGCGCCAGAAGAATACGGCGGCCGCAATCAACGTGACATGCTCGCAAACATGCACAGCCGGATTGCCAAGCGCCCAGTCATAGGCGGCCGGAATGTGCCAGAACCACAGTGTGGCGATAAAAAACGCCACCGCCATCCACGCCGCAGCCGTCTCGTGCGCGGCTTGTTTGATGCCCGGGATCCCTGCGACGGCGCGGCCAATGCTGCGCCGGATGGAAAGAGGAAAGGCGCGCAGCACCACCAGATGGCCGTCTGATACCGCGAGAAGCGGCCCAACCGCGAGGACCAGCAACAAATGCTGAAACATGTGGACGGAAAACAACTCCTCAGCCAGGGCATCGATCGGTGACACAAGCGCTAGCGCGAGAACCAGTAGCGCGCCAAAGAATGCCGCAACCCGGGCTTTGCCTACCGGCCATTTCTGATGCGGACGCGACAGCATTGTTGCCAGCCCCGCCAGATACAGGGCGAGAACACCAGCCAGCAGCACCGCAACCAGTGGATCATCAAACCATGACGTCCAGACCTGTGGACCCGCGTCGCGGGCAAAGACCGGGCGCGCAGCGCCGGCAGCTGCCATGCTCAGGAAAACGGTGCGGAGCATGGCGTTACCAGATAGGGGACCAGCAGAGCGAACAAGGTGGCCGCAACAAAGATGGTGCTCGCAATCATACCGCAAAGACCAAGGAAACGCGTGCGGCCCGCTCCAGCCGTCAGGGCCTGATGCTGATCGCCCGGCGCTTCATTGCGGGTGATCTGCCAGACCCGGTAAGCCGCGATCCACCCAGCAAGCCCGATCACCACCGCCAGCACCCCGACGGCCGCGACGGTGATGTCGACATGGTCCACTGGACCGCCACTCTGTAGCAGACCCACACCGCACCGGTCACCAACCAGACCATAGGACGCGATCAATTGCGCCGACCAGGCAGCAGGTGCCGCGAAAAGCCCCGCATTCACCAGCCAGTATGGTGCGGCATGCCGCAACGGGGCGGGATGGGGAACGCTTTTGGCAAGGGGATGCAATGTGGTCATGAGAATTGCGGAACCAGATATGCCGTGATGAAGACTACGAGCCATACCGCATCGACGAAGTGCCAGTAGAGTGCCCCAAGGGCGATATGTTCGTGATGAACGCCTCTGAACCGGCCCATGATCGTCCAGATCAGCAACATCGCCAGGATCAGCACCCCAACGGCGACGTGGGCCATGTGCACTCCGGTCAGCAGGAAAAAGGCAGAGCTGTATGAATTGGTCGAGAGCGCAATGCCTTTGCCTGACCATTCGACGACCTGCATGGCGATGAAAGTTGCCCCCAGTACAATGGTTCCCGCCAAGGCAAGCGCCAGCAGAGGCGTGTTACCAGTGCGGCGAAACTGACGTTGCCCCCAGGCGACCACGACGCTGCTGGCCAGCAGAATGACGGTATTGGGAACGACCAGTCTCAGGCTGGGCGGCCCGTTCGGCGGCCATGGACCGGATTGCTGCGAGCCGAGGTAGATATAACTGAAAATCAGATAGACGAACAGAATGGCCTCGGTCGCAATCAGACATACCATGCCCCACCACGCGGTTGAGACGGTGCCAGTGCCGCCGACGGGCAGGAATTGTTCCTGGGTCAGGTCAGTCATAAATTTCCACCTTCTCCACGGCGTCATGCGGCATTGGGGCCAACCACAGCGCCAACAGGACGAATTCGCAAACGGCGGCGGCGGCGACCAGCCAGATGGCTTGCAGCAGCAGGCCGAACGACAGCACCAACATGCCAACCGAAAGCAGGAACGGCAGCACGCTGTCGCCGGGCATCTTCAGAACCACATTCGGCTCGGCATCCAGTGGCGTGACGCCGATCGTCTCCTTGTCGCGGTCCAGCACCATGCCGTCGCGCGCAGCCTCACCGATGACTGACCGATCCTCACCCTCGTTCAGCCGGTCCTCCCACAAAGGATAACGCGAGGCGACCTGCGGAATGGTGGCAAAGTTGTAAACCGGCGGCGGCGACGTCGTGGCCCATTCCAGCGTCGGCGCATCCCACGGGTTGTTGCCGGCAGCCTGACCTGCACGCAGGCTCTTTGCCACGTTGATCAGGAACAGCAACACGCCCACCGCAAAGACAAACGCCCCGATGGTTGAGACGAGGTTAAGCCAACCCACACCCATCGCAGCCGGATAGGTATATATGCGCCGCGGCAGGCCCATCAGGCCGGTGATGTGCATCGGGAAGAAGGCCGCATTGAAACCCACGAACATCGTCCAGAACGTCCACTTGCCCAGACGGTCGTCCAGGATCCTGCCGCTCATCTTCGGGAACCAGAAATGCAGCCCGCCGATCACCGGAAACACGTTGATGCCCAGCAGGACGTAATGCAGATGGGCGACAATGAAATAGGTATCGGTCAGTTGCCAGTCCAGCGCGACAGAAGCGGTCATGAAACCTGAAACCCCGCCGATGACGAACAGCATGATAAAGCCCGCGAAGAACAGAAATGGTGTGGTGACCTGAAGTTTGCCGGTCCAGATCGTTGCAATCCAGGCGAACATTGCGATGGCACTTGGAATGGCGATCACAAAACTGGCGGCACTGAAGAACGACAGCGACATGACCGGCAGTCCGGTGGCAAACATGTGGTGGACCCAGACACCGAAACCGAGAACCATCGTCGATACGGTAGAGATCGCAACCAGCGTATATCCGACCAGCGTCCGCCGACAGAACACCGGCAACGCGTCCGACACGATGCCCATGGCCGGCAACACCAGGGCATAGACCCACGGATGCCCGAAAACCCAGAACAGATGTTGCCACAGCAATGGCTGGCCGCCCCCCGTCACCTCGAAGAAATGGGTGCCGTAGCGCCGGTCGAGCCATAGCATGGCGCAGGCCAGACTGACCGCCGGAACTGCCAGAAGATTGGCGACCGATGCCGTAAGGGTGCCCCAGACGAGGATCGGCAACCGGTTGACCGACATGCCCGGCGCCCGGCAGCGCAGCAGCGTCACGATGAAATTGGCCGATCCAACCACTGTGGATATGCCGAGGAAGATCAGACCCAGCGCAAACACATCCATGTTGATGCCCGGGTCGTAGGCAAGGCTGGCGTTCGGCACATAGGAAAACCATCCGGCGTTCGGCGCCTGTCCTAGCGGGAAGCTGACATAAAGGAAGATCCCGGCAAACAGAAAGACCCAGTAACTCAGCGCATTCAGGCGCGGAAAGGCCATGTCGCGCGATCCCAGCATCAACGGCCAGAGATAGTTGGAAAACCCCGACAGCATCGGCAGCGCGTACAGAAACATCATCGTCGTGCCGTGCATCGAAAAGAGCTGGTTGTAGGCGTCGGGCGACAGAACCTTCAGATCCGGTTGCGCCAGTTGCACACGCATCACCAAGGCCTCGACCCCGCCGATGATTAGAAAGAAAAACGCGGTGCACAGATAGCGAATGCCGATGGTCTTGTGATCGACGGTTGCCAGCCAGCCATAAAGGCCGGGTTCCGTCTCCCAGATGTCCAGCAGTGTCTGGCGCGTGTCGGCGGCTGCCCTTTGGTCGACACCGATGGTCATTTCAGACCCTCCAGAAAGGCTGCGACGTCGCGTGTTTCCGCCGCCAGCATGTGAAGTTCCGGCATTTTCGCGCCCGGTTTCAGCGTCTGGGTGTTGTTGATCCAGTTCACAAGATTGTCGGGTGTGTTGGGCAGTAGACCGGCGGCGATGGTTTCGCGTTCGGCGAAATGCGAAAGGTCAGGACCGAGGATGCCGCCTGCCGGGGTGCCGCGGATCGTGTGACACACTGCACAACGCACCATGAAGGTCTTGAACCCGGGCTCGCCCGCGGAAACCGCAGCCGGCAGCAACTGACGATCAAGCCATGCCGCATAGTCGGGTTTGGACAGCACGCGCACATCGAATGCCATGAAGGCATGGTCCAACCCGCAGAACTCACCACATTGCCCGCGATAGTCGCCGATCTTGTCGGCCTGAAGCCAGGTTACATTGGTCCGTGACGGGATCATGTCCATCTTGCCGCCCAGCTTGGGCACCCAGAATGAATGGATGACATCGCGGGACCTCAAATTGATCTGAACCGGCACGTCGACCGGGATGACCAGTTGATTTGCCGTCGTGAAGTCCTGGGCCGGATCCGCTCCGCGATATTTCACGGCCCACCACCAATCCTGACCCGTCACATCCAGGCTGAGCGCGGTCGCCGACGCGGGTTGCCTGATCTGTCGGACTGTGACCAAGGTCCAGACCGCCGCGCCGATCAGAAAGACGGTAGAGATTGCGACACCGACGCCAATCCAGCGAATTGCGGCGGTGTCGTCCACCGTCTTGATCTCAAGGTCTGCGTGCCGCTGTCCGCGCCACAGCGCAATGACAAGCAGGATGCCGACGACAATGCAGACCCCGGCCGATATTGCGATGAGGCCCCATCCCAGTCTGGCAATCGGGCCGCCAACCGGACCCGTCGCGTCGAGATATCCCAGCGGCGAACTGCTGCAGCCAGCAAGGCTAAATGCAGCGAACCCAAGAGGCACCGCGCTCCTCATTGCTTCTGGCCAGTCTGAGAGGCCTGGTCGGGATTGGCCGGCGATGGAGAGGTATAGCTGACAGGTCTTGCCGCGAACGTGCCGCCCAGCGACTGGATATAGGCCACCAGTTGCCACACGGTTTGCGGTGGCAGGGCATTGCCCCAAGCCGGCATGCCCTGTGGGCGGCCTTCGTAGATGCTCTTGTAAACCTCGATTGGGGTCCCGCCATAGCGCCACGCGGTATCGGTCAGATTTGGCCCCATGCCACCCGTGGCACCGTAGCCGTGGCAGCTGGCGCAATTCATGGTGCGAAACAGTTTCTTGCCATCCTGCACGCTGTTCGGATCGTCTGCCAGAGGGTTTGCCACACCGATATTCAGCGTCGGCGCCTGGCCCGCGCTGATCCCCAAGGGGACGACTGCGGCAACGCCTTCGGGATAGGCAACCTCAATCCGGTTCTGCGCTTGCCGGTGCGACATCACCAGCCAACCCGCCGTCGCGGAACCCACTGCGACAAGCAAAATCAAAGCGATAACAAGACGGCCGATCGACACGGCGATTTCCTCGCGATTAGGGTTGCTTGACCGCTCCGATCGCCTCGGGTGCGGCATCTGCTGCGGTCTGGACGGTTTCGCCATTGACCGAAAACACATAGATGGTGTTGCCGCGCGGCAGGAAGCCTGGCCGACCTGACTGGACCATGGCAGCCCCTCCGACCCCGGCGGCCACCGCCACATATTGGCGGCCATCCGGGCCGAGGTAGGTGATCGGCTGGCCGATGATGCCCGAGCCAAGCTTCTTGGACCATAGAACCTTGCCCGTCCACGCATCCGCGGCACGGAACCAACCGTCCGTCGTGCCATAGAAGATCAGATCGCTGGCGGTGGCGATGACACCACTCATCACCATGAACTTCTCGGGGATTTCCCAGATCTTTTTGCCATGTGCCGGATCCCAGGCCAGAAGGCCGCCCCAGTTGCCGTCCGGTCCATCGACGGAAAACCGCTCCATCTCCATGCCGTCATAGGGCGTCCCGGCGATGTAGGACACTTCGTGGTTGGTCAGCCCCATGCATATGTTGAAAACGCCGACATACAGCAAACCGGTGTCGGGGCTGAACGCCGGCGGCTCCCAGTCCTTCTGGCCGATGTCGGGCGGGCAAACCCGGTCAAGCTTCACCTCAGGTTTCGGCTCAAGGGCCGGATCGACAATGGGACGTCCGGTCTTGAAATCAAACCCGGTCGACCAGTTCTGATAAGCGAAATTGTCGGCCAGCAGCACCTCTCCGGTGTTGCGGTCAATGGTGTAGGCATAAGTGTTGCGGTCAAAGTGGACAAGGGTCTGGCGCATCTTGCCATCGATCGGCATGTCCAGCAGGACCGCCTCGTTGACGCCGTCATAATCCCACTGGTCGTGCGGCGTGAACTGGTATCCCCATTTCGCCATTCCGGTCTGTGGATCGCGGGCGAACATCGCGCTGGTCCACAAATTGTCGCCGGGACGCTGCAACGGAACTCTGGGGCCGGGATTGCTGGTGCCGTAATAGATGGTCTTGGTTTGCTCATCATATGAGACAAAGCCCCAGGACGCGCCGGCACCGGTGTGCCACTGATCGGCGGGCCAGGTCGTGACACCGAGATCCTTGCCCTTCATCCAGTCGTAGAATGGCTTGAAAGTGCCGTCGATCCGCACATCCTTGTCGGGCCCTACAGCATGGGCCCGCCAGATTTCCTTGCCGGTCGCAACGTCCAGCGCGGCCAGCCAGCCGTTGACGCCCATCTCGCCGCCGGAATTGCCGACGAACACCTTGCCGTCCGCTACAAAGGCCGACTGGGTCATGGTCACGCCCTTTGCGACGTCATCCATCTGCGTGCGCCACACTTCTTTCCCCGTCGCCGCGTCGACCGCGACAGTGTGATCGTCCAGCAGATTGTATATCAATTTGCCGTCAGCATAGGCCCAGCCCCGAATGACCGCGTCACAGCAGGCCTTGCCAATCGCCTGCGGTGACGGATTGGGATCGAAC
Organism: bacterium; assembly: GCA_039932095.1. Classification (GTDB taxonomy): domain Bacteria; phylum Pseudomonadota; class Alphaproteobacteria; order Rhodobacterales; family Rhodobacteraceae; genus Stagnihabitans. Next base: position 14,204 of record JBDTQR010000079.1, read on the forward strand.
TTCCACTTGATCGCCGGCCCTGCCTGGGACAGATCCAAGGCATAGGCCGTATCAGGATAGGGCGAGACGACATACATCGTGTCGCCGACCACCAGCGGCGCGCCCTCGTGGCCGTATTGGGTACCATCCGAAAAGGTCCAGGCGACCTGCAATTTGCCGACTGTTTCGCGGGTGATCTGATCGAGCGGGCTGAACCGGGTGTTGGCATAGTCCCGCGCCTGACTGGTCCACTCGCCCGGCTGCCCGGCGCCGGCAAAGCTTGCGGTGGCGCCCGAGAATGACGCCTGCGCCGGACTGGACTGCTCCGGACTGGACTGCGCCGGACTGGACTGCGCCTGAACCGAGCCCGTTGCTGCGGTCATTGCCGCCACGGCCAATAACACACGCATACCGTCCTCCCAGATCTCTTCCCGTTCGTTGGGAAACCCACGAAATGCCCGGAGGTTCCAATTTTTTTTTTGACTTTTTCGGCAGAGCTTCCGAAAAATCGAGGCCCGAAACACAGAAAAACGGCCGCCCCGGCAAAGGGCGGCCGCCATCCGTAGGTCGCGTGGGTTCAGCTTGGGGCGACGTAGACCGGCATCGCCTTGATCTGGTCCTTCGTCGCATCGACATAGACGCGGATATCGGAATTGTCAGCATTGGTCAGAATGGTCAGTTCGTTAAAGTCCAATGCCACCTTGGTTTTCCCGATGCCGAGGAAGCCACCGAAATCGATGATCACCTTCTGCACCGCGCCCGAAGCGTCCACCGTCACATCATCGACGGCTGCGACACTTGTGTCGTCCGGTCCATAGACCTTCTTGCCAATCAGCGTGTCGATCGAAACGTCCGCGGCGGTGACCGGGGTGTAGCCATCGCGGGTCATCGACGGCGCAGTCAACATTGGACGATTGGACGTGGTGCCGGTGGTCGCCATCTGATCGGTCGCCGCAGGGTCAGTCGCGGCAGCCATGTTCTGATCGGCCGCCGCAGGGTCGGTTGCGGCCGTGTTCTGATCGGTCACGGCGGGGTCAGTGGCTGCCACAGTCGGATCAGTTGCGGCAGGGGCAGTGGCCGCTGCGTCGCTGTTCATCATTGTCGTCCGGTCAAACGCTGGCGAGGTCTTCAGCATGTCACCAGAAGTGTTGACGATGACGTACATGTCCTTGGGGTTGTCGGCACTGGCCGCGAAACTGACCTCGTTCATGGTCACCGCCACGTCCTGTTCGCCAACGCCCAGAAAGCCGCCAACCCCGATGACAACGGCGTCGACCTTGCCGTCACTCGACAGCACCAGATCGTTGATCTGACCGATGTCATCCATCGCGTCCAGTTCTGCGGCCGACATTGTGGCCATCGGGGCGCCTGCCATCGGCGCTTCAGTCATGTCCGTCGGCGTGCGGCGGGCGTAGACATCATGGCCGATCAGGTCGGTCGCAAGAACCTCATTCATCGCCCGCGAGGCAAGAAAGCCGCTGGTGGCGGTGTCAGTCGAGGTTGTGGCAGCAGCCGGGGCCGCAGTGTCCGCCATCAAGGCCGCGGGAAATCCCAGCGCCAAGACCATGGCAGTTGTGGTGATGAGTGTCTTCATTTCCTAGTCTCCTTTGATGGTCATCCATCAGTTACTGGTCAAGAAACGTCCCTAGAGGCGGGGCGTTCAACTCTCGTGTGGCGGCTACCAGGCCAGGCGTCGCGCCCGGTTGTGGGCTTCTGCCGCCGGCCAGCCGGCATCAGTCAGTACCGGCTGCTCCAAGCGTCCACCTGCTGCTCCGCTTCTTCTTTGCGGATGCCGTATTTCTTCTGGACCTTGCCAACCAATTGGTCGCGTTTGCCGTCCAGCTCTTCGAGGTCGTCATCGGTAAGTTTGCCCCACTGTTCCTTGGCCTTGCCTCGAAACTGCTTCCACTGGCCTTCGATTTGATCCCAATTCATCTCTCGTCTCCTTTGTCTGGCACCACCAATGCGGCAATGCCCTCAAGTTTACCGGACAATCCATCGCCGCAGTTTTAGCGGCGTGAAGTTTCCGAACCCCACACTGCCCAAAATCCAATTGGGCAGGTTGGCAGCGATTACTGGCTGCCGACAAAACCGGCATCCAGTCGCCATGTGATTACAACGTACGTGACCGCAATGCGTTCCATCGAAAATCCAATTTCTGTTCTGAAGGAAAACAGAAGCTTATATGGGGGAACCGCTGCCAATCTAGGAAATCTTCGACTTCCTTGCGCAATCCTCTGGGAACAAATTCGGCTAGTAAAACACTCTTCAGAACCGGTTCGCACCGGCAACAGCTGAATGATTGGACATCAACGGGCAATGGCCACAGGTGTTACTACTTTGTGCATTTGCCAGCATGCCGAAAAGCAACAGGACCACCTGTGCGCCGGGCATCAGGCATTGTCAGGCAGCGGGTTCGGCATCGGAGGTGGCGCTGGAATTTCCGGTGGAATATCCTGTTCCGGAATATCGGGCTGGGGTTCACCCGGAATCTCGGGCTGCCCCGGGCCGGTCGGCACCGTTCCCGTCATCTGCCGGGTCCTCGCTTTCCATCTTTCGACCGTCAACTCCCAATTCATGGTGCACCCCTTTCCTGTCACTGTCTGGTCAACACCAAAACGCGCAACGTGCTGGATGGTTCCACGGCAGGTTGCGGCCCATGGACGAGGGAACGAATGGACTGCCGCTGCGTTCACTTGCAACCGCTGCGAACCATAGTGAAGAATGTTGGGGGAGGATGAGTTGACAGAGATTGATCCGCTGTCGAGGAATGAAAGCGCCTCCCTGACCGAGGGAAATGCAGGGCCATCCCGCGCCATCGAACTGAAATCCATACGGCGCATTCTCAGCCTGATCTTGCTGATGTTGTTGATGATCGCCTTCTATTTTGCCAAGGAAGTGGTCCTGCCCCTGCTGATGGGCACCCTGCTCGCCCTGACATTAAGTCCGGTGGTGCGTGGCCTGCAAAAGGCCGGGCTGCCCCCCGCTATTTCCGCGACGACGCTTATCTTCCTGATTGCTGTGGCCATAGGCGGGTCCATTCTGGTGATGAAGGGGCCGATCTCAACCTGGATCGACGAGGCGCCTGGATTTGAGAATGAGGTCAAAGCCAAGCTTCAGACAATCGCCTCTTCCTTGGCAGTCGTCAAAAAGGCGTCGGAACAGGTCGAAAATATCGCCGCTGGGGAAACCGACGCGACGGTGCAAAAGGTCGCGGTCCAATCGCCGGGCTTCCTCACCCTGGCTGTCAGCAATGTGGTGTCCATCGGTGCCGCGTTTCTTGTCACGTTGGTGCTGGCGCTGTTTCTTCTGGCTTCGGGCGATATGTTCTACATCAAGCTGATCGACGTCTTTCCGCGCTTTGGCGACAAGAAACGCGCCCTGCGGATCGTCTACGGCATCGAAAGAAGTGTCTCGCGCTATCTGTTTCTGGTCACCATGATCAATACTGGCCTGGGCGTGGTGATCGGGCTGGAAATGTGGGCCATTGGCATGCCGAAGCCACTTGTCTGGGCGGTTTTCGCCTGTCTGGTGAATTTCCTGCCCTATATCGGACCATTGTTGGGTGTCGGGCTGGCAACGCTTGTGGCGCTGGTAAGTTTTGACAATCTGGGCCACGCCGCCCTGGTGCCGGTTGTCTATCTGACCACCACTTCAGTCGAGGGTCAGTTTCTGACGCCGATCATTCTGGGCCGGCAACTGGAGTTGAACACCGTTGCGGTCTTCGTGACAGTGGTCTTCTGGGGCTGGCTATGGGGCGTG
>JBDTQR010000080.1:0-17935 GCA_039932095.1 bacterium
GGGTCTGATCATCATCGGCATCATCCTGTCGACCGGTTCGATGAATTTCGGCGCGATCGTCGAGGCGCAGCGTGGTTATGGTCTGCTCGGCTGGTACTGGCTGCCGCATCTGCCGATGGTGGTGTTGTTCTTCATCTCTGCCCTGGCCGAAACCAACCGCCCGCCGTTCGACCTGCCTGAGGCCGAATCTGAACTGGTCGCGGGCTTCATGGTGGAATACTCCTCAACGCCTTACCTGCTCTTCATGGCCGGCGAATATATCGCGATCTGGCTGATGTGCGCGCTGATTTCCATTCTGTTCTTCGGCGGCTGGCTGTCGCCGATACCCGGGCTGCCGGACGGCTTTCTGTGGATGTTCTCCAAGATGGTGTTCTGGTTCTTCATGTTCGCCATGGTGAAGGCCATCGTGCCGCGCTACCGCTATGACCAGTTGATGCGGATCGGCTGGAAAGTGTTCTTGCCGATGTCGCTGGGCTGGGTCGTTCTGGTGTCATTTCTGGCGAAATACGAGGTCTTCGGGCATTTCTGGGCTCGCTGGGCGATAGGGGGCTGAGGTGACGCTGGCCGAAACTGAATATCAGAGCCTGCGCGTGCATCTTTACGACCTGAAAGAGACTCTTCAGGGGATGGAACGACAAATGCGCGATCTGGCCGAAAGTGGGCGCAAGGATGCCGGGTTGATCTTTGCCCTGGCGGCCACAGTCGGCACCTTTGGCGAACGGCTTGACGAACTTGAAGACAAATTGGGGATATGACGATGGGACCGGTACAGACCACAGACTACGGGCGGGCCGTCAAATACTTCCTGCTGTTTGATTTCATCAAAGGCTTTGGCTTGGGGCTGAAGTATTTCTTCGCCCCCAAGGCCACGCTGAACTATCCGCATGAAAAGGGGCCGCTCAGCCCGCGTTTCCGGGGCGAACATGCGCTGCGTCGCTACCCGAGTGGCGAAGAGCGTTGCATTGCCTGCAAGCTCTGCGAGGCGATCTGTCCGGCGCAGGCGATCACCATCGACGCCGAACCCCGCGACGATGGCTCGCGCCGCACCACGCGCTATGACATCGACATGACCAAATGCATCTATTGCGGTTTCTGCCAGGAGGCCTGCCCGGTGGATGCGATTGTCGAGGGGCCGAATTTCGAATTCGCCGCTGAAAGCCGGGAAGAGTTGTTCTACGACAAGGCCAAGCTTTTGGACAACGGCGACCGCTGGGAAGCCGAGATCGCCCGCAATCTGGAAATGGATGCGCCCTACAGATGACTGATGATTTCGCAGCCATGCTGAAGAAGATGGTGGAGCAGGGTCAGGAAATGGCCAAGGCCTTCACGCCTTCGATGAGCGGCATCGACCCCAAGGCGTTTGAAAAGCTGTTTCCGGCGATGCCGAAGGATATGCTGGAAATGTTCTTTGGCAAGACCTTCAACCCCGAGGGTCTGGACGCCCGCACCCGCTTTCTGGTGACCATCGCCGCGCTGACCGTTCTCGGCCCCTTGGGTGAGCCGCAGATGCGGGTGACGGTGCAGAACGCTTTGGCGGCAGGGGCGAAACAGCGCGAGATTGCCGAGGTGATCTGGCAGATGTCGATGTTCGGCGGTGTGCCCGCCATGCAGAAGGCGCTTGAGATAGCACAGGCGGTCTTCGCGGAAACTGAGGAGAAACCGGCATGAGTGTCGCAGACCTGGCCTTTTACGCCTTTTCCACCGTCACGGTGGCGGCGGCTTTGATGGTGACGCTGTCGCGCAACCCGGTACACTCGGTGCTGTGGCTGATCCTGACCTTCCTGTCCTCGGCCGGGTTGTTCGTTCTGCTGGGCGCCGAGTTCGTCGCGATGCTGCTGATCATCGTCTATGTCGGCGCGGTGGCGGTGCTGTTCCTGTTCGTCGTGATGATGCTGGACATCGACTTTGCCGAGTTGAAGGGCGAGATGGCGAAATACATGCCCTTGGGGATGCTGGTCGGCGTGGTGATCATCATGCAACTGGCGCTTGGTGTCGGGGCTTGGGTGACGGCTGATGGTGCGATGGGGCTGCATCAGGCGGTGACGCCGGACGCCAGCAAGATCGAGAACACCCGCGCGCTCGGGATGCTGCTTTATGACAAGTATTTGCTGTTGTTCCAATTGTCCGGCCTGATCCTGCTGGTCGCGATGATCGGGGCCATCGTGCTGACGCTGCGCCACCGCAAGGACATCAAGCGGCAGAACATCCTGCACCAGATGTGGCGCGACCCCGCCAAGGCGATGGAACTGATCGATCTGAAGCCGGGGCAGGGGTTGTGATGATGCGGGCGATGTTATCCTTGGTCGCAAGTTTGGCGGCGTCGCAAGCGATGGCGTTGCAACCCAAAGCTTGCGAGTTCGAGACAGCAAGCGGCGATGACTTTGCATGGGCCGGACCCGTGACTGACATGGGCCAAGGAATGGTCATGCAGGCCTATGGGAGTCGAAGCGTGTGGTCCTCAGATACGGAAGTAAAGTTCACGCTTTGCGCTTCAGGTCAGACTTTGGCATCGGTGAGCCAGACGAACACCGAGCAGGACAGCTGGTCCAGTCCGGTAAATTACTTTGAGGTGATGCGAGACGCAATCGCCTCGCCCCAAAGCTTTACCCTGAAGGACATGGAAAGCCAGATCCGCGCGGCGGGAGGGAATGCCCTTTTTTACTCGGCCGATACCGAAGCTTGCGGTTGTGCAGCGTTTTATCCGAACCTGCGCGGCACGAAAACACCATGGAGCAGCCAATGATCGGCCTGGAACATTACCTGATTGTCGCGGCGGCTTTGTTCGTCATCGGGATCTTTGGCATCTTTCTGAACCGGAAGAACGTCATCGTCATTCTGATGTCGATCGAACTGATGCTGCTGGCGGTCAACATCAACTTCGTCGCCTTTTCGTCGATGTCAGGCGATCTGGTGGGGCAGGTGTTCACCATGTTCATCCTGACCGTGGCCGCCGCCGAGGCGGCGATCGGCCTTGCCATTCTGGTGGTGTTCTTCCGCACGCGCGGCACCATCGAAGTTGAAGACGCGAATGTGATGAAGGGCTAGCCATGACGACGATCATTCTGCTTGCGCCGCTGGTCGGTGCGCTGATCTGCGGTTTCTTCTGGACCCTTCTGGGTGAGAGGGTCGGGCAGATCCTGTCGACCGGGTTGCTGTTTCTGGCGGCGGTGCTGTCGTGGTACGTGTTCCTGACCTTTGACGGCGCGACCCAGCACATCACCATCCTGCGGTGGATCGAAAGCGGCTCGTTGTCGACCGACTGGGGCATCCGTCTCGACCGGCTGACGGCGATCATGCTGGTGGTGGTGACCACGGTGTCGGCCCTCGTTCACCTCTACAGCTTTGGCTACATGGCGCATGACGAGAACTGGGGCCATGACGAGCCCTACCGGGCGCGGTTCTTTGCCTATCTGTCGTTTTTCACCTTTGCCATGCTGGCCCTCGTCACCGCCGACAATCTGGTGCAGATGTTCTTCGGCTGGGAGGGTGTCGGTGTCGCATCCTATCTGCTGATCGGGTTCTACTACCGCAAGGCAAGTGCCAATGCCGCGGCGATCAAGGCGTTTGTGGTCAACCGGGTCGGTGACTTCGGCTTTGCGCTCGGGATCTTCGGGCTGTTCTACATGACCGACAGCATCAAGTTTGACGACGTGTTTGCCGGGGTCGAGGAGCTGTCCAAGACCAATCTGAACTTCCTGCTGTGGGACTGGAACGCCGCCAACCTCTTGGGGGTGCTGCTGTTCATCGGGGCGATGGGCAAGTCGGCGCAGCTTTTCCTGCACACCTGGTTGCCCGACGCGATGGAGGGCCCGACGCCGGTTTCGGCGCTGATCCATGCAGCGACCATGGTTACTGCCGGGGTGTTTCTGGTCTGCCGGATGTCGCCTTTGTACGAATTCGCGCCCGAGGCCAAGCAAATGATCGTGGTCATCGGCGCCTCTACCGCGTTCTTTGCGGCGACGGTGGGTCTGGTACAGAATGACATCAAACGGGTGATCGCCTATTCGACCTGTTCGCAGTTGGGCTACATGTTCGTGGCGGCGGGGTCGGGGGTGTACGGCGTGGCGATGTTCCACCTCTTCACCCATGCGTTTTTCAAGGCGATGCTGTTTCTTGGCGCGGGGTCAGTGATCACCGCGATGCATCATGAGCAGGACATGCGGAATTACGGCAACCTGCGTGGCAAAGTGCCGATGACTTTCTGGGCGATGATGATTGGCACGCTGGCGATCACCGGGGTTGGCATTCCGTTCAGCCAGGAGATTTTCGGTATCCCGATCGGCTTTGCCGGCTTCCTGTCGAAGGATGCGATCATCGAAAGCGCCTATGCCGGCGGCTCGACGTACGGCTTTGTCCTGCTGGTCGTGGCGGCCTGTTTCACCAGCTTCTATTCGTGGCGACTGATGTTCATGACGTTCTACGGCCCGGAAAAGGGCGATCACCACGCCCATGAGCACGCCCACGAGTCCGGCATGTCGATGCTGATCCCACTTGGCGTGCTGGCGGTTGGGGCGACTTTCGCGGGCATGATCTGGTGGAGCAGCTTCTTTGGCAGCGTTCCAGGGGTCGAGCACTTCTTCAACCTGACCGAGGGCGCGGCACCAGGGGTTGGCGGCATCTATATGGGTGAGACCAATCAGGTTATGGAACTGGCGCATGAAAGCCCGTGGTGGGTCAGCCTGTCGCCCTTCATCGCGATGCTGTTGGGGTTCGGCGTGGCCTATCTGTTCTACATGCGCCGGCCGGAATTGCCGCGTCAGCTGGCCGAGCAGCAGGCGCCGCTCTACCGCTTCCTGCTGAACAAATGGTATTTCGACGAGCTGTATGACGTGGTGTTTGTTCGCACCGCCAATTGGCTGGGCCGTTTCCTGTGGAAGCGCGGCGACGGCGATGTGATCGACGGCACACTGAACGGCGTCGCGATGGGGGTCATTCCGTTCTTCACCCGTCTCGCGGGCCGCATGCAGTCCGGCTACATCTTCACCTACGCCTTCGCGATGGTGATCGGGATCGGAATCCTGGTCACCTGGATGACGCTCTCGGGAGGAGCACACTGATGGATTATCTTCTCTCGATCATCACCTATGTCCCGGCGGTTGCGGCGGGAATTCTGGCGCTGTTCCTGCGTGGCAATGATGCGGCGACGGCGCGCAATGCCCGCTGGGTGGCGTTGTTTGCCTCTGTGTTCAGTCTGGTCCTGTCGCTGCTGCTGTTGAAAGGCTTTGATCCTGGCAACACCGGCTTTCAGTTCGTCGAGGACAAGCCGTGGGTGCTGGGCCTGCATTACAAGATGGGGATCGACGGGATTTCGATCCTGTTCGTGATGCTGACCACATTCCTGATGCCGATTACCATTGCGGCTTGCTGGAACGTCGAGACTCGGGTCAAGGACTACATGATCGCCTTCCTGCTTCTGGAAACCCTGATGCTGGGCGTGTTCTGCGCCTTGGACCTGGTGCTGTTCTATGTGTTCTTTGAGGCCGGTCTGATCCCGATGTTTCTGATCATCGGCATCTGGGGCGGCCAAAACCGGATCTATGCGGCGTTCAAGTTCTTCCTCTACACCTTCCTCGGTTCGGTCCTGATGCTGGTGGCGATGGTGGCGATGTATTGGGCGGCGGGGACCACCGACATTCCGACCTTGATGACCTTCAAGTTCAGCCATGATCCGATTGCCGTGCTGGGGATGCATGTGGCGGGTGGGTTGCAGACGCTGCTGTTCCTCGCGTTCTTCGCCTCTTTTGCGGTGAAGATGCCGATGTGGCCAGTGCACACCTGGTTGCCCGATGCCCACGTTCAGGCCCCTACGGCGGGGTCGGTGGTCCTGGCGGCGATCCTGTTGAAGATGGGCGGTTACGGCTTCCTGCGCTTCAGCCTGCCAATGTTCCCGGTGGCGGCGGACTTGTGGACGCCGATGGTGTTCTGGCTGTCGGCGATTGCGATCGTCTACACATCATTGGTGGCCCTGGTGCAGACCGACATGAAGAAGCTGGTGGCCTATTCGTCGGTCGCGCATATGGGTTACGTCACGATGGGGATCTTCACGGTCACCCAGCAAGGCGTCGACGGCGCGATCTTCCAGATGCTGAGCCACGGTTTCATCTCGGGCGCGATGTTCCTGTGTGTCGGCGTGATCTATGACCGGATGCACACCCGTGAGATTGACGCCTATGGCGGGCTGGTCAACCGGATGCCGCTTTATGCCCTGGTGTTCATGTTCTTCACCATGGCCAACGTGGGTCTGCCGGGGACCAGCGGGTTCATCGGAGAGTTCTTGGTGCTGATGGGAATTTTCCAGGTCGACACGCTGGTTGCAGCGGTGGCGACCTCTGGGGTGATCCTGTCGGCGGCTTACGGGTTGTGGCTCTACCGCCGGGTCGCCTTTGGTCCGCTGGTCAAGGCCGCTTTGGCAGGAATTCAGGACATGACACGGCGCGAGCGGATGATCTTTGCGCCCTTGGTCGCGATGACGCTGTTGCTCGGGGTTTATCCCGCGGTGGTGACCGACATCACCGGCGCGTCGGTCGGCAAGCTGATTACGGAGTTCCGTGCCTCTGTTCCGGCGGCTCAGACCGCTGCAGACTCGAACTGAAGGACTTGATGATGTCTGACTTTACCTATGCCATGCCGGAACTGATCCTGTCGCTCTACGCGATGGCGGCGCTGCTGGTGGCGGTCTACACCGTCAAGGACGGGCTGACCGACGCGCTGACCTGGGCGACGGCTGGACTGATGGTGGCTTTGGCATTGTGGATCGGGGTCGGCGAGAGTGGCACCAACACGGCGTTTGGTGGCATGTTCACCAATGACGCCTTTGCCCGCTTTGCCAAGGTGACCATTCTGGTGTCGGCGGCGGCGGTGCTGATCATCTCGCGCGATTTCATGGCGCGGCGCGGGCTGGGGCGGTTTGAATATCCCATTCTGGTGGCTTTATCGGTCGTCGGCATGATGGTGATGGTGTCGGCGGGCGATCTGATGGCGCTGTACATGGGGCTGGAACTGCAGTCGTTGGCCCTGTATGTCGTAGCGTCGTTGCAGCGTGATAATGCCAAATCGACGGAAGCCGGCTTGAAGTATTTCGTGCTGGGCGCGCTGTCGTCGGGGCTGCTGCTGTATGGCGCGTCGCTGGTCTACGGCTTTGCCGGGACCACGCTGTTCTCGGGCATCCTGACCACGGTGGCGCATGGCGTGCCGCTGGGGCTGCTGTTCGGACTGGTGTTCATGCTGTCGGGGCTGGCGTTCAAGGTTTCCGCCGTGCCGTTCCACATGTGGACGCCGGACGTTTATGAAGGCTCCCCCACCCCAGTCACCGCGTTCTTTGCCACTGCACCCAAGGTGGCGGCGATGGCGCTGATTGCGCGGCTGGTGCAGGACGCCTTTGGCGGAGTGACCCATGAGTGGGGCCAGATCCTGGCGGCGTTCTCGGTGGCTTCAATGTTTCTGGGCGCCGTTGCTGCCATCGGGCAGACCGACATCAAGCGCCTGATGGCCTATTCCTCGATTGCCCATATGGGGTTCGCCCTGATGGGGCTGGCGTCGGGCACCGCCGAGGGCGTGCAGGCGATGCTGATCTATATGGTGATCTATGTGACCATGAACGTCGGCACCTTTGCCTTCATCATGTCGATGGAAAAGGACGGCAAGCCGGTCACCGACATTGCCAGCCTGAACCAGTTCTCCAAGCGCGAGCCGCTGAAGGCGCTTGCCATGCTGATCCTGCTGTTCAGCCTGGCGGGGGTGCCACCGATGCTCGGCTTCTTCGGGAAGTTCTATGTGTTGAAGGCAGCGGTCGATGGCGGAATGAGTTGGCTGGCGTTGTCAGGGGCGGTGGCATCGGTCATCGGGGCGTTCTACTATCTGCGGATCGTGTTCTACATGTATTTCGGCGCCGAAGTTGAGGGCGCCGAGAGCAGGATGGTGCCGGCACAGTGGCTGGCCCTGGTGGCGGTTTCTGCGATCATGCTCTTGGGCATCATCAACTTCTTCGGTATCGAGCCTGCGGCGATTGCCGCGGCGAAATCGCTTGTCGGGTAGTGCGGTCTGGCCTGAGGGGGTGGCGCGCCACATCCTCGACAGCACCGACAGCACGAATGCCCATGGTTTGCGGCTGGCCGCTTCGCTGACCAGCCCGACCTGGATTCTGGCGGCAGAACAGACGGCAGGGCGGGGTCGGCGGGCCAGGGCCTGGGCCAGTCCGCGCGGGAATTTCCATGCGACATTGGTGATGCACCCGTCAGAGGCGGCTCCTGTCGTCGCCTTGCGCAGTTTTGCGGCGGCCCTGGCGTTGCGCGATGCTTTGGTGGCTTTGACCGGGCTGTCCGGAGAATTTGCCCTGAAATGGCCAAATGATGTGCTGCTGAATGGCGGCAAAGTGGCGGGGATCCTGCTGGAAAGCCTGGCGACGGCGGGCCGTGTGGCGCATCTGGCGATCGGGTTTGGGGTCAATCTGATAGCGGCGCCGGATCAGGCATTGCTGGAACCGGGTGCGGTTCGCGCGGTGACCCTGTTGGAAGAAACCGGCCAGCGGGTGACGCCTGAGGCGTTTCTCAACCAACTTGCCCCGGCCTTTGCCCGCTGGGAGGCGGTCTTTGTCACCGAGGGCTTTGCGCCACTCCGGCAAGACTGGCTGGACCATGCGGCACGGCTGGGGCAGGTCATCAAGGCACGGACCGGCACGAACAGCCGCGAGGGGCGGTTCGAAACCATCGACGGATCAGGGGCTTTGATCCTGGGCACGGCAGAGGGGCAGGTTGCCATCTCGGCGGCGGAAGTGTTTTTCTGACAGGACCGGGGAATTTCACACCCCCCGGACCCCCTGTGGGATATTTGTGGACAGATGATGGGGGCGGAAATGCTTCTGGCGATCGACTGCGGCAATACCAATACGGTGTTTTCGATCTGGGATGGGGCGCGGTTTCTGGCGACCTGGCGGATTGCGACCGATCACCGGCGCACGGCGGATGAGTATTTCGTCTGGTTGTCGTCGCTTATGACGCTGACCCGGATCGAGGCGCGGATTTCCGAGGCGATCATTTCGTCCACCGTGCCGCGGGTGGTTTTCAATCTGCGGGTGCTGTGCAACCGTTACTATGACTGCCGCCCGCTGGTCGTGGGGCGGCCGGACTGCGCGCTGCCGGTGCCGCCGCGGGTCGATCAGGGTACGATTGTCGGCCCGGATCGGTTGGTCAACACGGTCAGCGGCTTTGACCGCCATGGCGGCGACCTGATCCTGGTGGACTTCGGTACCGCGACGACCTTTGATGTGGTCGACACCGATGGGGCGTATGTCGGTGGGGTGATTGCGCCTGGCGTCAACCTCAGCCTGGAGGCGTTGCACATGGCTGCCGCCGCCCTGCCACATGTCGACGTGACCAAACCGGCCCGCGCCATCGGTACGAATACGGTGGCCTGCATGCAATCTGGCGTGTATTGGGGCTATATCGGCCTGGTCGAAGGCATTGTCCGTGAGGTCCGCAAGGAACGCGAAAACCCGATGAAGGTGATCGCAACTGGTGGCCTTGCGTCACTGTTTGCCCAAGGAACCGAGCTATTTCACAGTGTTGAAGACGATCTGACGATGCACGGTCTGGTCCTGATCAACGAGTACAACAAAGAGAACCCGAATGGCCACGAGCAAAACCAGTGACCGACTGATCTACCTGCCGTTGGGCGGGGCCGGAGAGATCGGCATGAATGCCTATGTCTATGGCTATGGCCCCAAGGGCAAGGAGCGGCTGATCCTGGTCGACCTTGGCGTAGCGTTCCCGGACATGGACTCGACGCCGGGCGTCGACCTGATCATGGCCGACATTTCCTGGCTGGTTGAACGGGTTGACCGGCTGGAGGCGATCTTCATCACCCATGCCCATGAGGACCATATCGGTGCCCTCGCCCATCTGTGGCCGCAGCTGAAAAAGCCCGTTTATGCCCGGCGTTTCACCGCCAATATCGGCAGGATGAAATTCGATGAGGCGGGCCTTGCGACCGACATCATTCAGGTGGTCGAAGCGCGTCCGGCCACGGTGAAAGCCGGGCCATTCTCGGTGCAATTCGTGCCGGTCAGCCATTCGATCCCGGAAAGCGCCGCTTTGGTCATCGACACACCGCTGGGGCGGATCGTCCATTCCGGCGACTTCAAGCTGGATGCCAATCCAGGGGTTGGCGAGGGCTGGGAAGACCGACGGATGGAAGAGATCGCGGCAGAGATCCCCGTGAAGGCGCTGATGTGCGACAGCACCAACGTGTTCTCGCTGCATGCCGGCCGATCGGAGAATACACTTGGCGGCCCGATTTCGGAGCTGATTGCCGGGGCGGGCGGCATGGTGGTGGCGACTACCTTTGCCTCCAACGTCGCGCGGCTGAAAACGCTGGCCGAGGCCGGGCGGGCAGCGGGGCGGTCGGTCTGTCTGTTGGGTCGCGCCATGAAGCGAATGGTGACGGCAGCGCAGGAGTCTGGAGTTCTGGCCTCCTTCCCTCCGAACATCACACCGGAAGCCGCGTTGGAAGTACCGCGCCGCAATCTGATGTTGATCGTTACCGGGTCACAAGGCGAACGCCGTGCCGCCTCGGCACAGCTGGCGCGTGGCAAATATCTCGGGCTGGAGATGAAAGAGGGCGACATGTTCCTGTTTTCATCAAAGACCATCCCCGGCAATGAGCGCGACGTGCTGCGCAACGTCAACGCCTTCTCTGAAATGGGCGTGAATGTGGTCGATGACAACAACGGGCTGTACCATGTATCGGGCCATGCCAACCGGCCCGATCTGGAGCATGTCCACCGCCTGCTGCTGCCCGACATGGTGATCCCGATGCATGGCGAGCACCGCCATTTGCGCGAACATGTCCGGATTGCCCATGAGGCGGGCATCGCCTCGACCATTGCGACCAATGGCACGATGCTGGATATCACCGGCGAGGTGCCCAAGGTGGTCGAGCATGTCGAAACCGGGCGGACCTTCCTTGACGGCTCGGCACTGATCGGGGCCCTGGATGGGGTGGTGCGCGACCGGATCCGCATGGCGCTGAACGGCCATGTCACTGTGACGCTGATCCTCGATGAGAACAACGACCCGCTGGGCGAGGCCTGGGTCGACCTGCGCGGTCTGCCGCCGGTCGGCAAGGGCGCGCGTGATCTGGTGGAGACGCTGGAAGGCGATCTGAGCGAGTTTCTCGACAGCGCCAGCAAGAAGCTGCTGGCCGACGATGACAAACTGGAAGAGGCGCTAAAACGGGTGGTGCGTCAGGTGGCGATGGAAGAGATCGGCAAGAAGCCCGAGATGACCATTGTCATCAGCCGGTTGGCGGCGGAATAAAAAGGGGAGGCGTAAAGCCCCCCGATCTCAACTGTTGACCGCTTCGCTGCCGGTCGGTTCGTCTTCAGGTTCCTCAACCGCCGGGGTGGCGATCCGGAAGCTGCGCAGGATGAAATCCGGCACATGATCACCCATGCCTACCACCCGGTCATGCGCACCACGGTCGCGTGGCGGATAGCGGCGGTCATCGTGTTGGCGCGGCTCGGATTGGCGCGGCTCGGATTTGCGCGGTTCGCTTGGGCGGCTTTCCGAGGGGCGGCGGTCCTGGTTGTTGCTGTTGCGCGGGGCAGAGCGGCGGTCATCTTGACGTTCGGGCTGACGGCGCGGGGTTTCCACAGGTTCGGCAGCTTCGACGGCTTCGACCACCGGCATCACGTCGGATTTGGCTTCGACCTTCTTCTCACCACGCGGGCTGCGCGAGCGGCCGGAGGGGCTGCGGCTGCTGGCCGGGCGGTCTTCCTTGTCTGAAGCCCCCTCCAACGCGCCATCCGGCACCTTGCCGACCGGGATTGGCTGCTTCACCAGATGTTCGATCGCGGCGAGGTATTTGTCGTCATGCGGCACTGCAATCGTGTAGGCGCGGCCCATGCGACCGGCGCGGCCGGTACGGCCGATGCGGTGAATGTAATCTTCGGGATGCGAGGGCACGTCGAAGTTGAACACGTGGCTGACGGCAGGAATGTCCAGTCCACGCGCGGCCACATCGGAGGCGATCAGCAGATGGACGGTGCCATCGCGGAAGCCGTCCAGCGTGCGGGTGCGGACCGACTGGTCAAGGTCACCGTGGATCGGTGAGGCGTTGAAACCGTGCTGTTTCAGCGACTTGGCCACCACATCGACATCCATCTTGCGGTTGCAGAACACGATGGCGTTGGTGCAAGCCTCACCCTCTTGCTTGATCAGCGCCCGCAATACGGCGCGCTTCTCGGCAAAACTGCGGTCCTTTCGCGACGGGGTGAACTTGATCAGCTGCTGGTCGATAGTCAGGGACGCGGTAGCCTGGCGCGCCACTTCTATCTTGGCCGGGTTTTTCAGGAATGTGTTGGTGATCCGCTCGATCTCAGGTGCCATGGTGGCCGAGAAGAACAGGGTCTGGCGGCGCGGCGGGGTCAGTTGGAATATCCGCTCGATATCGGGGATGAAACCCATGTCGAGCATGCGGTCGGCCTCGTCCACCACCATGATCTCCACGCCCGTCAGCAGCAGTTTGCCGCGTTCGTGATGGTCCAGCAAGCGGCCCGGGGTCGCGATCAGCACGTCAACGCCACGGTCGATCAGCTTGTCCTGTTCGCCAAAGCTGACGCCGCCGATCAGCAGCGCCTTGGTCAGTTTGGTGTATTTGGCATAGGTGTCAAAATTCTCGGCAACCTGAGCGGCCAGTTCGCGGGTCGGTGCCAGCACCAGAGAGCGCGGCATCCGGGCGCGGGCGCGCCCCTGCCCCAGAAGGGTGATCATCGGCAGCACAAAGCCTGCGGTCTTGCCGGTGCCGGTCTGGGCAATGCCCAGCACGTCGCGGCGTTCCAGGGCGGGCGGAATCGCCTGCGCCTGGATGGGGGTGGGGATCTCATAGCCAGCGTCGGTGACGGCTTGCAGCACGCGGGGGTCCAGCGCGAGGTCGGTAAATTTGGTCATATGCGTCCTAAAGATGCGAGGCCGTTCCCGAATGAGAACGGGCCCACAAGAATGTAGGGACGCAAGTTTCCGGGCGTCCCGGCGTCGAGGTTCCCCGATGGGAACCCCTGCGCGTTATCTGATCCTGGCAAGAAGGTCAACCTTCGCTGCGGTTTACCTTGCCCAACCCGGCGCCTGAATGCTGAAAAACGGCCGAGTTTTGTCGGCAAACCGGGTTCTTCTTGTCCGAATCTGATTTTCGGCCCAGACTGCGGCCATTGATTAGACAAACTTGAATGGACTCCATTATGCGAATCCTGTGGAAGCTGGGTCTGCTGACCCTGGTCTTGGTCATGCCAAACAGTGCCATGGCCGAAAGGTCTGTCAGTTCGGCGCCTGACGTTACCGATGTCAAGATCGTGCTGCCGGGCCTTGCCGCGCAGGGCAGTTATGGCTTGTTGATTGTGGCGCCATACGGGGATGACTGTCACCTGCGCAGGTATGCGGTCTTGGATAACGGAATGCGGGTGGTTGCCAAGTCTGGACCAGTCCCGGATGGGCAGAATGCATTGCTTCGCCTGGGGCGCGGCGCCATTGCTGGCGATCTGTCGCTGACGCTGCGCGTTATGGGCTGTGGCGGGGCGCCGGAACGGATGCGGGTGGTACGCCTGGGAAAGATGTCACCGGACATGGGCAGTTCAGTGGCCATGGCGCGCAGCGGGCATCGTAACGCAAAGATTGCAACTTTGGTGGCTGCGGTCGAGCCTGAGGCAAAATTGGTGGATCGGACCTTGTCCTATGCAGCCCTCGGGATCAAGCCTGCCGCATCTTTGGAAGACCGTCGCCGCATCAAACGGCACCGGGCGCATCAAATCCGCAAAGCCCAAGCTGGCTCTTGATGGCTAGTACAGCAGCGACGGCATCACCTGTTGCAGGCGCGGCGGAACCCGGTGGGCAAACCGGCCCTCAAGCCGATCCGCCAGCCGGTTGCGGTCGCCTTCTGTCAATTCGAACTTTGCGCCGATGTCAGTGTCACGCCGCCATTTCCTGATGGTCGGAAAGCGACCGACACCGAGGATTTCGAGGTAGAATGTGTCATCCTCGAACAGGGTAGCCGTCAACCGATCGAGCCGGACCAAGGCGCCACCTGCCGAAACGCTGAGCATCCGAACGCTCATCCGAAGGGTCAGGCTGGTCAGCGTCACCGAAACGTCGGTGTCGTAGCGCGAAAAATCGCGTCGCAAATTGAGAGAACTGGCCATGGGCATCCACCTGTACGTTCCGCAGCAGAGGATTCTGCGGGCGATTGGACTCAGTCTAAACCCGCGAGGTTGCCACAATCTTAACGCAGGAAAATCATGGCCAGACCGCAAATTGCCAATGCCGCGCCCGCCCAGCTGAGCGCGCTTGGTCGCTGCCGTGTTCGCAACCACAGCAGGGGCAGAATGATCACTGGCGAAGTGGCTGACAAGGTGGCGATGATCCCGGTCTGCGAGCCCTGCAAGGCGTACAGAAACAGCGTCATGCCGATCAGCAGCCCGATGATGGCAGTGGCCGCGGTCAAGATCAGGATATTGCCGGAGATCACTTTGGGGGCAGGCGGGCCGACCGGCGTGGCGGCGAGCAGAGCCATCGCCAGACCCGACGCGCCGACGCGGAACAGCGAGGCCAGATACGGGTCCATGCCGCCATGCATCAGGGGCCGCGCGATCAGTGAGCCTGCTGCCTGACCCAATGCCGCGCCGAGGCCGAACAGCACGCCCAGCAGCAGGGTTCCCGAAAGAGTTTCCAATCGGTGGGCGTTGCTGCGCGGCCGGCCAAGGATCGCCAAGGCAACGCCGCCAGCCGTCATCAGGATTCCAAGCACCGCTTGCAAGACCAACTGCTCGCCCAGCACCGCCCAGCCCAGCAGGGCGGCCATCGGGGCGTTCAGGGCAAAGATTGCCCCGGCGCGGCGCGGGCCGATCCGTCCTACCGCCGCAAAGTTCAATGTATCGCCGAGCAGGATGCCAACCACGCCCGACAGGCCGAGGGTGAGTGCTGCGCCCCAGCCGGGCAGGGCGAAGGCACCAGTCGCAAACACGACCACTGCCAGCAGCAGCGTCACCAGCCCCTGCCGGATCAGGTTGAAATAAAACGGCCCCAGCGCGCGCACTGCATCGGCAGCCATCAAGCCGGTGGTGGCCCAGCAGGTTGCCGTACCAAGGGCGGCAAGTTCGTGAATCGGGAAGGCCATATGTTCACTTTTTGTTTGCAATAGTCCTAGGCGAATCGCGTGCCAATGGGAAGTGACCAATTAGAAATCGACAGGGGGAAGCATGCCGCCGTCATCCATCTGTGGTCCGTTTTCGACCGCGCTGACAATTCGGGCCCAAACCGGGCCATCCTCTTGCCCTGCGCCCACACGCCGGACAGCAGATAGCGATAGCGGTCGGACTGGCGAGCCAGAGCCTCGATCCGGTCGATAACCGCCCCGCCGTGCAGCGCAATCAGGTCCTCCAGCGGGCCTGCCGCCACCACGCTGGCCTGGTGTGGCCCGGTCAGATCGCGCAGACACCATTGGACAAATTGCAGACACTGGTCGGGCCAGGATTGGGACAGCTCGCGGCTGCATTCCCAGGCCCAGAAACCGTCGTCTGACGCGTTCTGGGGTTCCGGCTCGCCGATATGCTTCAGATAGGCCGTGGCGAGCCATTCCGGATCGAGCACTCCGTCGCGGCGAAATGGGTGTTTCTGGCCGTGCTGGCAATCAAGACATTCCGGCTGGCGGATCACACCATCATTTCCTTGGTCGCGGAGAGTTTGACCGCCGGATAGTCGCGCTCGATGCGGTCGATGTCCCATTTCAGCCGGGTCAGGAAGACCATGTCGCCGTCGGTATCCAGCGCCATGTGGCCCTTGTTGACGTTGACCAGTTTGTCGACTTCGGCCTTGGCCCCGGTCACCCAGCGGGCAGAGGTGAAGTGGGAGGGCTCGAAGCGGACCGGCAAGGAGTATTCCTCTTCGATCCGGCTGGCCAACACTTCGAATTGCAATTGGCCTACCACGCCGACGATATAGCCCGAGCCGATCATCGGTTTGAAGACCTTGGCGGCACCTTCCTCGGCGAACTGGGTCAGGGCCTTTTCCAGATGCTTGGCCTTCATCGGGTCCATCGCGCGGACGGTCTGCAGAAGTTCGGGGGCGAAAGAGGGGATGCCGGTGAACCGCAGACCCTCGCCCTCGGTCAGGGCGTCGCCGATCCGCAGCTGGCCGTGGTTGGGGATGCCGATGATGTCGCCGGCCCAGGCTTCCTCGGCCAGTTCACGGTCGGCGGCGAGGAACATCACCGGGTTGGCGATGGTGATCGGCTTTTTGGTGCGGACCTGGATCAGCTTCATGCCGCGCAGGAAATGGCCCGAGGCGAGACGGACAAAGGCGACGCGGTCGCGGTGTTTGGGGTCCATGTTGGCCTGAACCTTGAAGACGAAGCCTGCCACGCTGGTTTCCTCGGCGGCGACCTGACGGGTGTCGGCCTTCTGCGGCTGCGGTTCGGGGCCGTATTCGCCCATGCCGTCCATCAGCTCCTTGACCCCGAAGGAGTTGATCGCCGAGCCGAACCATATCGGCGTCATCGAGCCGTTCAGGAAAGCTTTGCGGTCGAAGGCGGGCAGGAGTTCGCGGGCCATCTCCAGCTCTTCGCGGAGTTTGGCCAGCAGGTCGGCGGGAACGTGCTGGGCCAGCTTGGGATCGTCGAGACCGTCGATCTTGATCGATGCGGCCACCTTGTTGCGGTCGGCGCGGTCCATGATTTCGAGGCGGTTGTGGAGGAGGTCATAGGCACCGACGAAATCGCGACCGACCCCGATGGGCCACGAGGCCGGGGTGACGTCGATGGCGAGGTTTTCCTGGATCTCGTCGATGATTTCGAACGTATCGCGGCTTTCGCGGTCCATCTTGTTGCAGAAGGTCAGGATCGGCAGGTCGCGCATCCGGCAGACTTCGAACAATTTCTGGGTCTGGCTCTCCACCCCCTTGGCGCCGTCGATCACCATGATGGCGGCATCGACGGCGGTCAGGGTCCGGTAGGTGTCTTCGGAGAAATCGGAGTGGCCGGGGGTGTCCACCAGATTGAACCGGTACCGACCGAAATCGAAACTCATCGCGGAGGCGGAGACGGAGATGCCGCGTTCTTGTTCCAGCTTCATGAAGTCCGACCGGGTGCGCCGCGCCTCACCCTTGGCCCGCACTTGGCCGGCCATCTGGATCGCGCCGCCGAACAACAGGAACTTCTCGGTCAGCGTGGTCTTGCCGGCGTCAGGATGCGAGATGATCGCGAAGGTCCGGCGGCGCGCGATTTCGGGCGGGAGTTGGGGGCGGTTGTCCAGCATGAGGGGCCGTGTATCGGATTTTGGCGGGGCGGTAAAGCTGGGGGGAATTTTGCGGTGGGTTGGCAGCTTTGCACGTGTGGACGCATTATTTTAGCATTTGATTACATACTGTTACGGAATTCCGTTAACCGGAACGAAAGGTCGTTGCGAATGGGTCGCAACTGGCGGCAGCGCCGGTGGTCCCCGCGCGCCGGTGTCACCAGACCGCGGTCAGAGCCAGCGACGGGTGGCTGCGGTGAAGTCAGTGTAAGGCGCGCCGAATTTGCCGGTGAGATAGCTTTCTTCACGCAGTACCACACCGAAATGCAGGATTGCCCAAAGCGCCACACCACCGATCAGGGCCCAGTCGAGCGAAAAGATCAGCGCCACAGCGAAGGTCATGCCGACCATTCCGAGATACATCGGGTTGCGGGTAAAGCGGTATGGACCGTTGCGGACGATGATCAGCGCAGGCTTGCGCGGGTCGACATTGGTACCGGCCGACGAGAAGGTCCGTGCGCCGCCCAGCGTCAGCGCCAATGCGACCGCGAAAAGAAGAGCGCCCGCAAGCGTCAGCCAGAGGCCGAAGGCTGTCGGCAGCAGATGCAATGGCAGGACGAATTCCAGCACCACGGAAAGCCCTATGGTGCCGAGCAGGGCAAA
>JBDTQR010000081.1:0-17868 GCA_039932095.1 bacterium
TAAGCGCTTCCCACCCCCGACCTAACCAGAACTGCGGCCACAGCCACGCACGGAGCCCAGCGCCTATCCAATAGACCACGGGGTTGCTTTGGTGGACCATTCCAGCCTTGTCCGCCACCACGACAGTTGCGATGCCGAGGGTCCAATATGCCGCGACAGCAAGCCACCCAAGTCTACCCATATACCGCCCCCCGCTTCAATAACCGTCCGGCGAATCAGCACAGCCAAACATGGCGGCTGCGCTGGTATCCTATCGCAAGAAACGCGGGCTAGACTGGTAGATCAGTGGAGCCAGTAAATCCGGCGGCGTTGCTCTCGCAGCATCCCTCTGAGGAGGTTGGCTGCTTGCATCACCGAAATAGCGCGCTCTGGGTCAACCAGGCGGCCCACCGTTTCGAAGCCGCCGCCGGTGGCAGTGTCAAACAGTTCGCCATCGGCATCCTTGAACTCTGTGAACCTGGCGGCGAATAGCCTCTCCGCGGTGGGGCGGAATGCAAGGCTTGCATCCAAGGTCCCCCGCAGCCGTGCGGCACTTGCCAATTCCATCGCCACTTCATTCTTCCCGTCCAAAAGCCAGTAATCAACCGCTAGGCCTTCGATAGTGGTTACTTGGGCGATGTGGTCGTTCAATGCCGAGACATCCATGCTACGCATCGTCATCCTAGCCTGAATGAGAATCGTAATCAGCGCTCCGATCAGGGCTCCACCAATGGCTGGAAGAAACCACATCTCTGGATCAAACCGTCGCCCGCGCTATGTAGCGCAGGATGGCCTCGACGTACCTGGAGCTTCCGACAGCTGTCGCCGTGATCTGAAGGTGTTCCGTGAGCTCGTTCTTGCTGAAGCCTAACCGAACCAATCCGCCGAATGACTCCTCCAGAAACGACGATCCAAAGCTTCGGACACCATCCAGCGATACCACTAGTTTGCGACCGGAAGCGATAGCTGATTTCAGTCGAGGAACAAGGATATCGGACCGGAATCTGGACCCGTTGAATGGCCCATCATTGTCGTCCCTTCCCGCTGGATAAGCGGAAAAGTCGGTTGCTATTTTGATCATGTCAACTTCCTCAAGCATTTGGTTCCTCGGGTAGCTGGATGACCCATTCGATGAGGGTACCACCGACTGATGTGTCATAGGTAGAACGTTTAATGCCAGAGTTTGATCCAGGTTCATATTCACATCGGCCTCCGCGACTGAAGATAGTCAGACGGCCGCAGCCGCAGATATCGATCAGTTCCTTCATCTGAGGTATACCATATCCGTGAAAGGCCTCGCCAGTCTGTGTGAAGCCTTCCGTCATTGCCGCAGCGATATAGGCACTGTCGTCGCTAAAGTCATGGGTCGGAGCAGTTCGAATGACGCGGGTAACCTTGTCCTTAAGTGCGTCTGCGAACTTCTTTCTCGGCAGAGTCACCGGAATCGAAGCTCCTTGATCATAGATGACAATCGTTAACTTTTTTTCCACCCGATCGGCCTCAGCTGTCACCCACCATTTTCCGACGTGCCGGAGCTGGTAGTTGTGGTCATCGGGGTACGCATGACGGGCCACATTTATCATGGCTTCATCAAGAGCACTGTTGAGTGCAAAACTGATTGTGTCTGACAATCCGCGGCCTTCGGTGATCAGTGCGCTTAACTCGTGAAGCTGTTTCGCAGCCGCTTCGTTACCGGCGGCGTTCGCTCCTGACAGGAGTTTCATCGTGCGGGTCTTGCCGTTATCATGGTAGCGCCCCTCGACTTTTTCGGTCAAACCGAGCAGCTCGAAGAAACCAAGTTCGAACAGCTTGTTGAAGACCGCCGGTGACCATTCATGAAGATTGATCGTCGGAGGCACGCTGCCTATCAGTTCGGACAATCTGTCGTAGTCTGCCGCAATAACGATTGCTGCGGCGGTCGAAATTCTGACGATCCCGCTGAAGTCCGAGTAGGACACTATACTTTTCAAACCTCTACCATTGCGAGGTTCCTTCAACCAGGTGGCTGCGGGTACGGCTTTATGAGGATCGAGAGACGGTGTTCGATCGCGCCATCTTGCAAAAAACCGCAGTGTCGCATCCGGGTTGCTATCGAAACAAAGTACGCTTGGGGGCCTCCAAACTGCGCCTTCTACTCTGACTTTAAGAAATTGATCCCCCGTCCAGGCCTCTACGATCTGTTGCCGCTGCCTGTTCCGGGGGTCTCGCCGATGCCGATCGCGACCGTGTTTTCGAGCTTGGCTTCTTGCACGGACCGCGAGCCATTTCTTGAACTTAGTTGTTAGGCGCTGCACCAATACCCCCGGCTCGGCAAGGTCAAGTCGGATATACAGTTGGCGGCGATTCGCCAAGGGGAAAGCCGTCTTTGCAATTATAGCACACTGAAGTTGTAGTGCGACCGTATCCAGCTTGAGGAGCACCGCACCAAGCCCCGCCTAGTGCTAGGAACCCTTTTGCTTCACCTGCCTTCTGGCGCGCCTTCTATGGCGCGGGACGGGGCATCCAGATCATCGGGGCGGATAAACGCGTAGCTGGCCTGCGGCAGGGCTTGACGGGCGTCGATGCTGACCGATACCGACGGTGCCTTCCCGTCACCCGCTAGGAATTCAGCCATCCGCGCCCTTATCTTTTCATCCTTGCTGTTCTGCATCAGGTCGAGCGCAACCGTGATGGCAATTGCTTTGGCATGTGCGCGCATCCCGTCGGTATCCGCCACAAACTTGCCTTGGACTTCCTGACAAAGTGCTAGGACCGCAGGACGCTGCATCGCTTTGAACCAACCCGCAGTTGATAGTCCCGCCTTCTTGCAGGCATCAGTGACGGTAAGACCTTGGGTCACGCGGGCATGGATTGCCACCCGCAGCTTTGAGGACAGCCGAGCGTGACGGGACGGGACGGCGGGAAGTTTGGTCATTCGGTGGACCTTGATGTTGTTCGCTCCAATATTCTTCTGGATCGTTTCAACGCCCATGCACCACATTGCGGGACCAACAGGCAGGCATGCGATTTGCAAAAATCAAAAAAAATCGCCCGAGAGGGAGTGGAGCATAGAACACACCGACGAGATTTTCCCCCCACCCCCCTGCCCAGGGTCGATCTGGTTAGCGGTCAGGGCAGAGGGGGGCCATGTGCCACTCCCCCCTCTGCCGCTTTGGTCAAGCCTTGACCGTAACCTTGTCTGCGGCAACGACCTGCGGCATCAAGGGCGCCCGAGAGTGACAGCACTGCCGGACCATATTGGTAACGTCGCCAATCGTGATCCAGTCCAGACTGGCGCCAGTGATCCTGCACCAGCCGATCAATTCATCTGTCAATCGCATCTCGCCCTTGCGGGTTGCTAGCTTTACAGGCTCAACACCAGCAGTGTCGCAAAACAGGGCGATGCAGGTTTTCACCGCACTTTCCGACTTGTCGCCTGGTACGGCGGCATCATGGGTGGGTTGGTTCAGGTGGACCATGATTTCCTCATGTCGTCTGGGGCGCGGCCAGCGGACGCAGACCGGGAAATCAGTGGCAGAAAGTGCGGGAAGCGAGCGGGAATCGATCACCATGTTTACCCCGCGCTTACCCGATCAACATTGGGCTAGACGCGGTATCAACTAAGTCGTTGATTTTAATGGCGCACCCAGCACGATTCGAACGTGCGACCTTTGCCTTCGGAGGGCAACACTCTATCCAGCTGAGCTATGGGTGCCTGTGGCGGTCTATAAAGCGGTTTGGTCCGGCCTGCAACATGCGATGACAGTGGCGTTGGATTTGGCCGCAAGCGTTCAGTTCGCGAGGGCCATGGCGATCTTGGTCAGGGCGGAGGCGCTGCGGAATGTGCCGATGCCCAGTTTGGGGGAAGCGATGGCCCGCATCATTGCCGACGTCGACAAATGGTCTTTGGTGGCAATCCACAGGTCGCGGTCCAGCGGGGCGAAAGCTTCGGCGGGGTTGCCGAGTGCGGCAAGCCGGGTCTGGTGGTCGGTGGAAGGCGGGTAACGCATCAGGCGGACTGCCACTTTGGCGGGGTCATGGGTCGGGAACGGGTTGGTTGCCAGCAGGTTGACGAAATCACTGGATGATCGCAGCAAGACCGCTATTGGCCTGGCCCAATCGTGCGCAATCTGCCGTTCGATCAGGTCGGACAGTCCGTCTTCATCTCCCTTGGCGTCAAAGATCAGATTGCCAGTCGACAGAACGGTCTTGGGCGCGGCGAGGCCAAGGTCGTTGGCCAGTTGGAGGAGCTGCGCTGAGGTGACCCGCCGCTGCTGTGTCAGGACCACGGAATACAGCAGCGCAACCCAGCGGGTCATGCAAAGAGATCGTGGCACAGTTCCAGCGCGGAGACCAACGCATCGACCTCCTCGACCGTGTTATAGAGGCCAAACGAGGCGCGGCATGTGGCGGTCAGGCCGTAATGCTGCAGCAAGGGCATCGCACAATGGGTGCCGGCCCGCACGGCAACGCCGCGTTTGTCAAGCACGGTAGAGATGTCATGGGCATGGGCGGCACCGTCGAGGGTAAAGGAGAATATTGCCCCCTTGGTTGCCGAATTGCCCTGCACGTTCAACCAGTTCAGCCCGTCCAGCCTGCTGCGGGCATAGTCGCGGATCGCGTGTTCATGCGCCGCGATATTTGCCATGCCAAGACCCATCATATAGTCGAGCGCCACCCCCAACCCGATCTGCTGGACAATGCCCGGCGTTCCCGCCTCAAACTTCATCGGGGCGTCGTTGTAGGTCACGGCGTCGCGGCTGACCTCGCGGATCATGTCACCACCGCCAAGGAAGGGGCGCATTTCAGCCATCCGGTCGGGATGGATATAGATGCCGCCCGAGCCGCTGGGGCCGTAAAGTTTGTGGCCCGTGATGGCGTAGAAATCGCAACCGATGGCCTGCACATCGACCGGCATGTGGACGGCCGCCTGTGAGCCATCGACCAGCACCGGCACGCCCTTGGCCCTAGCCCCCCGGCAGATCGCCGCGACATCGACCACGGTTCCGAGCACGTTCGACATATGGGTGACGGCAATCAGCCGGGTCTTCGGAGTGATCGCGGCCAGCACGGCTTCGGGGTCGAGATCGCCATTGGCATCGACCTCGACCCATTTCAGCACCACGCCTTGGCGTTCGCGCAGGAAATGCCACGGCACGATATTGGCGTGGTGTTCCATGACCGACAGCACAATTTCATCCCCTGGCTGCAGGCGGGGTGCTGCCCAGGCGTAGGACACCAGATTGATCCCCTCGGTGGTGCCGGTGGTGAAGACAATGTGGTCGGGCGAGGGCGCGTTCAGAAAGCGGGCGATCTTGGTGCGGGTCGCTTCATAATTCTCGGTCGCGAGGTTGGACAGGTAGTGCAACCCGCGATGAACATTTGCGTATTCGTGGGAATAGGTCCGCGTCACGGCATCGATAACCACCTGCGGTTTCTGGGCCGAGGCACCATTGTCGAGGTAGACCAAGGGCTTGCCACCCACTTGCCGCGACAGGATCGGGAAATCGGCGCGGATTTCGGCAACGTCATACATGGTCAGACCCCTATTCCGAAGACAAAGATCAGTATCAGCGACAGCGCCACCACCAGCACGATGAAGGTGGCGATGATGCCGGCAAATGTCCGCCACAACGACCGGAACCCGTGCAGTTCGGCCGTGAAATTGGTGAACAGCCACAGCGACATGACCAGCCCGGCGATGCCGATGAAGAAAGTCAGCAGCGGCAGGATCATCAAGGAGAGGATCTCGGCGAACTGGATCAGCAGCAGGATCGCCTGCAGCCAGCCGATCACCGACAGAGTTTCGGCCAGACTGCCACGGCCGCCAGCCAGACGGCCCACCCCAAGCAGCGCGAGGGCAACGATCCCAAGGCCCGCAAATTGCAGCGCCGCGAATTCGAATGGATTGTTCAGCAGGGCCGCCATCTGCGGCTCCGCGCCGTCAGGCACCAGCGTCATCAAGAACTTGGCCAACAGCGTCGAGATGATGGCAAACAGCGCCAGAGCCAACCAGCCGTCGCGGGTGCCAAGCTGCCAGTCCATCACCATGCGGGCGCCTTGACGGGGTGCCCTCAGGGTGAATTGCATGGCTTTCAGCAGATCGGCGACATCCATCGGTCTAGCCTTCCACTTCGCGCAGGTTGACACTCCAGAACATCAAGAAGCCAAGCATGACCAGCAGGCCCAGAATGTTCGACGCCGTGCCCAGCCCGACCATGCCCTGCACCAGCCCCGCCAACAGCAGCGCCGGAGAGATCGCAACCAGCGCCCAGAACAGCGCAATCCGCGCGCCGTAGAACGTGCCCTGCCCGCCCATCAGCCGCGCCACCAGATGGCCGAGTGCGGCCAGCAGATACCATAGCGGAATGGTGGCAAGGATTGCCAGACCCGCGCCGAACAGCCGCTGCGACAGCGGTTGCGCCGGGGCGAAATAGGCCTGCCGCGCCAGATAGGGCATAAGCGAGATGAAAAGCAGCAGCAGCGCCACCAAGAGCAGCGTGAAGGCAAAGGCTTCAGACCTGCTCTGCCCGAGCAGCCGCCTGACAATCACCCTCGGCTGCCGCCAGCTGGCGACGATATCGCTGGTCACCGACATCAGCGGTCATGCCTTGCCAGCCAGCCTTCCAACCGCAAGCGGATGTCCTCGGCGATCGCTTCATCGTCAATCTCGGCAATCGCTTCGGCCATGAAGGCCAGCACCAGCAGCGACTGTGCCTGTGACAGCGGCACCCCGCGTGAGCGCAAGTAGAACAGCGCGGTGTCGTCGATGGCCCCCGAGGTCGAACCGTGGCTGCATTTCACGTCGTCGGCGTAAATCTCCAGCTCTGGCTTGGCGAGGAACTGGCTGTCGTCGTCCAGAAGCAGGGCTTGGGAAATCTGATAGCCGTCGGTTTTCTGCGCGCCGGGTTTCACGAGAATCTTGCCCTGAAACACCCCCACGGCCCCGTTCTTCAGCACCTTCTTGAACACCTGACGACTTTCGCAGCGCAGGGCGTCGTGGGTGACAAACACGGTGTCATCCTGATGGAAGGAGCCATCGCCAACGGCTGCCCCTGCGACATGGGCCTTGGAGTCGTCGCCGGTCAATTCCAGCACCGCCTCGTTGCGGGTCATCACGCCATTCACCGTCAGGGTAAAGCTTTTGAACAGCGACTGCGCGCCGAGCCGGGCAAAGATATGGGTCACGGCGCGGCGGTCATGGTCGCGGCCCTGGGCACGGATGTGGTGGAAGCTGGCGCCGTCGCCAACCTCGACCTCCGTCACCGTGTTGAACCGCGCCGCAGCCGGGCCGCTTTCCAGCAGCGTGAGGCTGGCACCGGGATCAAGCCGGACGACATTATGCAGGATGGCGTCCGAACTGTCGGAGGCATGGACATAGATCATCGAGATCGGCCTTGCCGCAGCACCGGTCACCCGGATCAGCACGCCGTCGGCGGCAAAGGCGGTGTTGAACGCCGCCATCGGGCGCGCAATCGGGGTTTGGCCGGCGGTCTCCAGCCTGCCGTACAGATCGCTTGCCCAATGCGGTGCGCTGACCTCGGCCAAACGCGAAATCTCTACCCCTGACAAAATCAGGTCATCGGAGGCAGCGGCATCGAATACCCCATCGACGAACACGAGCTTCAGCCGGTCTACCGCGTCGAACATCGGCGCTTCGTCCTCGGCGTCGAACATCGGTGCCGGCAGCGCATCGGGCCGGATCAGACTGGCGGGGTCGGTATAGCGCCAGTATTCGTCGCGCTTGCCGGGCAGACCCATCGCCTGCAACCGTGCCAAAGCGTCGGCCCTTGCGGCGTCAAACCCGTTGGGCAGCGTCAGACCGGCCAGCCGTGCGGCCAGCTGATCCTGCTTGACCTGCATCAGTCCCATCACTGCACCTCGGCCATCAGATCGGCATAGCCGTTGTTTTCAACCTCCAGCGCCAGGTCAGGTCCGCCGGTCTTGATGATCCGCCCGGCCGCCATGATGTGGACGACATCGGGTTTGATATGGTCAAGCAGGCGCTGATAATGGGTGATCACCAGAAACGACCGTCCGGCGTGCCGCAGCGCGTTCACCCCCTCGGCCACCAGTTTCATCGCGTCGACATCAAGCCCGCTATCGGTTTCATCCAGAATGCACATCTTCGGCTCCAGCACCGCCATCTGCAGGATTTCGTTGCGCTTTTTCTCGCCACCCGAAAAGCCGACATTGACCGGCCGCTTGAGCATGTCGGCGTCGATCTGCAAGGTCTTGGCTTTGGCGCGCACCATTTTCAGGAAATCGCCAGCCGACACTTCCGGCTCGCCTCGTGACTTGCGCTGCGCGTTCAGGGCGGTGCGCAGGAAGGTCATGTTGCCGACGCCCGGGATTTCAACCGGATACTGGAACGCCAGAAACAGCCCCTGCGCCGCGCGAAGTTCTGGGTCCATCGCCAGCAGATCCTCACCCTCCAGCGTGGCGCTGCCTTCGGTCACCTGATAGCCGTCACGTCCGGCCAGCACATAGGACAGCGTCGATTTGCCCGAGCCGTTTGGCCCCATGATGGCATGGACCTCGCCCGCGCCAACCGAAAGGTCTACCCCGTTCAGGATCTGCTTGTCTTCGTCCTGCAGGCGGACATGTAGGTTCTTGATCGTCAGCATCATGGTATCCTCAGGTTTGCGGGCGCGGCGCCAGCAGAATGTTCCGGTTTTTCTTGAAGCTGCGGCCCTCGACCGCCACCCCGTAACCGATCTCGGCGGCCCAGGCCAGCAGGGCCGCGTTATTGCTGTGATCCACCTCAACGAAGATCGGTGGATGGCATGTGGTGATCGTGCCTTGCAAGCCCCGCAGCACCTCCAGTTCCATGCCCTCGACATCGACCTTCAGAAAGTCGATATGCCGCCCGGCCAAAAGGTCATCGCCGCGGCGGACTTGGATGGAGCCCACTTCGGCAACGCTGACCAATTGCGTGGCGCCAAGGTTTTTGTCACGGGTCGCCAGCGCCATGGCCGGCGCATTGGCACTGTCCGTCAGACCATAGCCCAGCGTGGTCGGGTCAATCCGGTCCAGCACGCCATTCAACACCATGTTTGACAGCAAAAGTTCATAGGCGGCGGGGTTGGGTTCAAAGGCTATGGCACTGGCTGCGTTCAGATATTTCAGCGCATATAACGAGTGGTTGCCGACATTGGCGCCAGCATCACAGAACACGCCCCCCTTGGGAAAATATCGGGCGATGATCTGCAATTCGCGCGGTTCATAAAACGAGCCGCGCATCTGGTGACCCTGGATGCGGTCACGACGGTTGGCGATGGTAAAGAACACTGGCTGGCCCTCGATGACGACACGGGCAATCCTGGTGTGCTTCAGCGACATGAACAGATCCGGCGCTGCCAGCAGCGCCTCTGCCGCCGGGCTCAGATGGTCCGTCGCTCCACCGGTATTGGTAGTGGTCTGGGTGTCCAAGTCTACGTCCTTATTCAAGTCGGCCAGATGACAGCCGTCTATCCCTATATCGGCACCCTAGTTCGGGTTGGCAAAAGCGGTCATTATCCAGGCCATATGCACGGGGGGCATCGGTTGGGGGGTGAAGTGGAAGCTGGCCATCCGCCCGATCATTTCGGGTGGTCCGACCAGCGTTTCGATGGGCCGGTAGCCGGCGCGGTCGACATAGTCGTCGATCAGCACCGGGATCGGCCGGGTGATGCGAAACAGCACGGTCAGCGCACAGGCCAGCCGGAACCGCCCGTCGATCAGCACCACGTCGGGGTGCGAAAAATCGTCACGGTCCCAAACTGACACCGGATAGGACGACCAGCGCGCGATCCGTCTGGCGTCGACCGGAAAGCCCCAGTCCTTGGTCGGGCCGATATCGGCATAGTGCAATTGCAGCGCGGCCCTGGGCGGGTTGGCGGCGAACCAACCTTGCATCTTGGCCAGCCAGTCGGCCGAGCTTTCCACCGAAAACACCTGGCAGTCGGTGCGCCTTGCCGCCACCACGGTCGAGCCGCCGGTCCCATATTCCAGAATGACAGCCGCTTTTTCATAGGCCGCCGTCAGCGCTGCACTTTCCTCGGGTGGCAGGGTCAGGACCGGTTCTTGTTCAGCGGCCATCGCGGCCCCCGTCGGTCACAGAATGAAGCTGATCCCCCGCCACAACATCGAATAGGGCAAGGTATGGTGCACCAACTGATTGACCCACATTTCCGAGGTCACGGCGGCGAACTCTTGTGGATAAAGATGCACCGCGTTGTGAAAGAACAGCACACCGATCACGACGCCGGTCGATTTCAGCGTGGTGAACGACTTGGAATGTAACCTTAAGGCATAGCCCAGCAGCATCGAAATGCTGATCCCCAGGATGACCTGCACCAGCATCTCGATGTCGGGATTGGCTTTCAGGTCGGGCAGACCCTGCACCTGATACCGCGCGACCTGACCGATGCCATGCGACACCGTGCCCAGCGCCACCGCAGCGACCAGCGAGAACGGATAGAGGATGTTGTGCAGCAAGGTTGCCCCGCGCGACCGACGGGCTTTGCGCTCGCGTCGCGGCATCTGGTAGGCCTCGTCCACCCCGACGAACAGCATCTGCGTCGCCGAGTCGGCATTGCGCTGCACGCGCGCCAGTCGCGCAGCAAAATCCGCGTGGTTTTGCGACATCGCAGTCATGCAGCCCGGCTCCCAGTTCCCAACTCCCATTGCAGAAAGCTGTGAGACAGTGGCCGAATTGGGGAGGAATTGGTGCCATTTCGCGCAACTTTAACTAACCCACTGACCCTTCAAGCGAAATGGCAACCAGCGCCTGGGCCTCCATCGCGAATTCCATCGGCAGCGCCTGCAGCACCTCGCGGCAGAAGCCATTGACGACCAGCGCCACTGCCTCTTCCTCATCCATCCCGCGCGAACGGCAGTAGAACAGTTGATCGTCATCAACCTTGGAGGTTGTGGCCTCATGCTCGACCCGCGACGAGTTGTTCTTGACCTCGATATAGGGCACGGTATGGGCCCCGCATTTGTCACCGATCAGCAGGCTGTCGCATTGGGTGTAATTGCGGCTGTCCTTGGCCCTTGGATGCATCGACACCAGACCGCGATAGGTGTTCTGCGCCCGGCCTGCACTGATGCCCTTGGACACGATGCGCGACTTGGTCCGCTTGCCCAGATGGATCATCTTGGTGCCGGTGTCGGCCTGCTGGGCGTTGTTGGCGATGGCGATCGAATAGAACTCACCTTGTGAATCGTCGCCGCGCAGGATGCAGGACGGATATTTCCAGGTGATCGCCGAGCCGGTTTCGACCTGCGTCCACATCACCTTGGCTCGGTCACCCCGGCAATCGGCGCGTTTGGTGACAAAGTTGTAAATGCCACCCTTGCCGTTCTCATCGCCCGGATACCAGTTTTGCACGGTCGAATACTTGATCTCGGCATCCTCCAGCAGCACCAATTCCACCACGGCGGCGTGCAGTTGCGGGATGTCGCGCTTGGGCGCCGTACAGCCCTCCAGATAGGACACATAGGCGCCCTTGTCGGCGATGATCAGGGTGCGTTCGAATTGCCCGGTATTCTCGGCATTGATCCGGAAATAGGTCGACAGCTCCATCGGGCAGCGGGTGCCAGGCGGGATGTAGACAAAGGAGCCGTCCGAGAACACGGCAGCATTCAGCGTGGCAAAGAAATTGTCCGATTGCGGCACGACCGAACCGAGATACTTTTGCACCAGCTCGGGATGTTCGCGGATTGCCTCGGAAATCGAACAGAAGATCACCCCGGCCTTGGCCAGTTCCGCCTTGAAGGTGGTTCCGACCGACACAGAATCGAACACCGCATCCACTGCAACCCGCCGCTCGCCTTCCGGCGCATCGACGCCGGCCAGCAAAGCCTGCTCTTTCAACGGGATGCCCAGTTTCTTGTAGGTGGCCAGCAGCTTCGGGTCGACCTCATCCAGCGATTTCGGTTTGACCGCCATGCTGCGCGGCTTGGCGTAATAGTACTGGTCCTGATAGTCGATCACTGGATAATGCACCATCGCCCAGGTCGGCTCGTCCATCTTCAGCCAGCGCTGATAGGCAGCCAGGCGCCACTCCAGCATCCATTCCGGCTCGCCGTTCTTGGCCGAGATCAGACGGACGATATCTTCCGACAGGCCCTTCGGCGCGTAATCTGTCTCAATATCGCTTGACCAGCCATATTTATAGGTGCCCGACATCGCATTGACCGTGTCGATGGTCTCCCGATCAACCCCGTCGCGCAATTCAGTGTCCAAAGCGGTCATGGCCATATTCCTTATCCTTCAGAGGCTTGCGCCCCGAACCTCATGCAACGCGCGCCAGAATGCGCCGGTATTCGCGGCCCCACACCTCGGCAAAGCGCAAAACCTCATCTTCGGTCGTCTGCGGGCCCAGCGAGATGCGGATGGCCTGCGCCGCCCGCCCTTCATCGAACCCAATCGCCCTGAGCACCCGGCTCGCCCGCACCTTGCCGCTGGAACAGGCCGACCCCGCCGAAATCGCAAAGCCCGCCAGATCCATCGCCATGACCTGGGTCTCGCCCTTCCAGCCGGGAGCAATGACGCAAAGAGTGTTCGGCAAGCGTCGCGCGCTATTCCCGACTGAAATAGTATCAAATCCAAAGGCCGACAATGCCTGATCTAGAGTATTTCTAAGTTCAGACACCCTGTCCCATACTCCATCGGCAAGATCCCGCGCCGCAGCCTCGGCCGCTGCGCCAAATCCCGCGATGCCGATCAGGTTCTCGGTCCCGGCCCGGCGTCCCATCTCTTGCCCGCCGCCCTTGATCTGCGGCGCAACCTCCAGACCGCGCTGCACCACCAGCGCGCCAACGCCCTTCGGCCCGCCCAGCTTGTGCGCCGACACCAGCCCCCTCCCGACCCCAAGCCAGTTGAACGCGATCGGCAGCTTGCCAAAGCCCTGGGTCAGATCCGACACCGCCAGCCCCTCTGGCAGGTCCTGCACAATCCCGGTCTCCGAATTCGCCAGTTGCAGCGCCGTCCGCGACGAATCGGCAACCCGCACCCGTCCTGCGCCATCCACCGGCAACCGGGCGTCACACCACACCGAAACCGCATCATGTTCGACTTCTGCACAGTCCAGACCGCGTCCGGCACAGGCCAGTGCTGCCGCCTCGGTGGCGCCTGAAGTGAACACCACATCGGCACCCTCGGCCCCCAAAGCCGCCGCAACCTGCGCCCGCGCCCGCTCGATCAGACCCTTGGCCAGCCGTCCCTCGGAATGAACCGAGGACGGATTGCCCGCCACATCCATCGCTGCCAGCATCGCCGCCCGCGCCTCGGCCCGCAGCGGCGTGGTCGCGTTATGATCCAGATAGGCCCGCCGCATCACAAGCACCCCCAAATTTCCGCCAAAAATTTGTGACCCCGGTTCATTCTTCATCCACGATCCGGAACAGTGCCGGAACCGCCGGGCACGGCTGCATGTCATTGCCGATTACATCCGACAGTCTGGTCTGGTGCAGAAACACGTAGACATTGGCCGACAAACCCTCCCACAGCCGGTTGGTCAGACTTTGCGCCTTCGACCCCGACACGCCGCCCGACGCCCCTGCCCCGGTATGCATCGCATCGACCGTCTCTTCGACCGCCTGCATCACGTCCGAAATGCGGATCGCATCCGGGCTCTTCGCCAGCCGGTAACCGCCGCCGGGCCCGCGCACCGCCTCGACCAGCCCGGCCCGGCGCAGTTTGGCGAACAACTGCTCCAGATAGGGCAGCGAGATATCCTGGCGCTTGGCCACCGCGGCCAGCGACATCAACTCTTCGGCATGGCCCGGCGCATGGTCAGCCAAGGCCAGATCGGCCAGTGCCACCATCGCATAACGCCCTTTGGTCGACAGTTTCATCGAGGTTACGTCCCTTGGCCCAGCCATTCCCATTGACGTGAAGCGCCCCGGCCATTACCTGAAACCCGGACCCAGGGTGTGGCAATCGCCGCCCTTGGAATGGTTCTAAGTTATCTGAGCGATTTCGTCAACAATCGCTCTCACACGCAGGCAGGAAACATGCCCGAAGTCATTTTCGCCGGCCCCGAGGGTCGCCTTGAAGGTCGCTACCATCCGCAGAAGGATCGCGACGCGCCGATTGCCATCGTGTTGCATCCGCATCCGAACTACGGCGGCACGATGAACAACAAGGTTGTCTACAACCTGCATTACGCGTTCTACAACCTTGGCTTTACCGTCATGCGGTTCAATTTCCGGGGTGTCGGACGGTCGCAAGGTGAATACGACCTTGGCATCGGCGAACTCAGCGACGCTGCGAGTGCCCTCGATTATCTGCAGTCGATGAACCAGAACGCCAAGCATTGCTGGGTCGCGGGCTTTTCTTTCGGTGCCTGGATCGGCATGCAGCTTTTGATGCGCCGCCCGGAAATCACCGGCTTCATCTCGGTTGCCCCTCCGGCCAATCTTTATGATTTCAGCTTCCTGGCGCCCTGCCCCTCGTCGGGTCTGATCATCAATGGCACGGCTGACAAGGTGGCCCCGCCGAAGGACACGCTGGCTCTGGTCAACAAGTTGCATGAACAGAAGGGTATCACCATCACCCATACCCAGATCGAAGGCGCCGATCACTTCTTCAAGGACGAAGAGCTGTACATGAAGCCGATGATCGACACCGTGTCAGGTTATGTGAAACGTCGGCTGTCCGAGGTGACACGTTAGATGGGCATCCTGCAGGATCTGACCGAAAAGCTGGCCATCGACACCGTCAAAGCGATGGACGAATTCGGCGATGAGCATCTGCATGACCGGATTTCCAAGGTGCTGCTGGACATGTCGCCGACCACGCAAGAAGCGTATATGACCGCGATGCGGGCGCTGCTCGCCGAACGCAAGGGCCGGGCCTATCTTGAAAACACCATCAAGGCCAAGCGGTCGGGCACCGCAGCACCCAAGGCCCCGCACGGCAGTGAAGGTGGCCATTGACGGCTGCCCCACAGGCCGCGCGGCTGGACGCGCAGTTTGCCTTTCTGAATGAGGCGGACCGCCTGAAATCGGTGCTGCGGGCTACCACGCTGGTGGACGGCTCGCGGCGTGAAAACTCCGGCGAGCATTCCTGGCATCTGGCGCTTTATGCCATGGTTCTGGCCGATCATGCCGCACAAGGCGTCGACATCAACCGGGTGATCCGCATGCTGATCCTGCATGATCTGGTCGAGATTGATGTGGGCGACGTGCCGATCCATTCGGCTGACGGCAAGGCCCATGCCAGCGTCGCCACCGCTGCCGCCGAAGCCCGCGCCGCCGAACGGATCTTTGGCCTGCTGCCCGGCGATCTGCGCGATCAGCTCTTGCCGCTCTGGCAAGAGTTCGAGGCTGCCGCGACCCCGGACGCCGTATTTGCCAAGAGTCTGGACCGTGTGCAGCCCGTGATCGCAAATCTGCAAAGTGGCGGCGGGACCTGGACCGAATACAACGTGACATCGCAGCAGCTTGACGACCGGGTTGGCAGCAAGATTGCCCGCGGTGCCCCGGCACTCTGGACCTATGTGCGCGGCCTGACGCGGTCGTTCTTCGGCCCCTGACCCTTCAGCCCCGGGCGGCGTTGTCCCGGCCCGCGCTGCCCCGGTCCGGGCAGCGGATGCTGCGCTTTTGCCGCCTCCTCGCTGCGGGCCTCGGCCATCTGGGCGGCCAGAGCATGTACCATCGGCGCCACGAAATCCCGCATCAGGTCGGCGCTCTTGTCCGGCAAGGCCATGGTTGCTACCGCATCCTGTGGCCCGGGCAACGGATCATGGAACAATTCGTCGCGGCCCAGATATTTCTGTGCCACCAGCCGGTTGCCCGCCGCGTAATCCGCCTGCACCACCAGCCGCTGATCGTACGGCATGATCAGCTTGGCATCTTCCTTGACCAGTTTGGCATCGACTTCACCGCAGGCCTTTTCGAACAACCGCCGGTCCGGTCCGGCCATGGCATCCAGCGGCAACTGGCGGATGAATTCGGTCATCAGCGGCGACATCGAGCTGTTGGAGTGCAGCATCGGACCAAAGCCCGCCATATCGCTGATGCCGACCATCCGCAGAAAGGCGTCAATCGGTCCCTCTGGCATGTCGGCCTTTTCAAACACCCCGGCGATGACCGAACCGGGCCCGAACACCGCCTCGTAATGCGCCAGCCGCGCGGCATAGTCGATCCAGTGGAACTCACGACGCCGGGCAAAGAACTCGGCAAAGGTCAGATGCGACAGCGACGGATTCCATTGCCATTTCAGGTTCTGGAAAAACCAGCTTTCCAGCCACAGATCCTGCCGGCGCAGCGACACCACCACCTTGACGTCAAAGATCTTTTTCAACGGTGAAAAGATGCTGAAATCCTCGATGTTGGACATATCTTCATCGCTGAGGATGACCGACGTCCTGCCATCGCCCCGGCTCTCGACCCGGCGCAGCAGGTCCTCGGCAAATTCCGTGACATCCATGGCCCCGTCGCGCATCCGCGACACCACCTGATTGTGCCGCGCCACGCCGAACGGGAAGAGATACCCCTTCTGCAACAACACGTCGAAATTGGCACGCAGGAACCGCTGGATAGAGGTGGTGCCGGTCCGGTGGACCCCGACATGCAAATACAGACGCCGCATTTTATTTGTGCCCCAGATAGATTTGCTGCGCGATAACACCCCGCCAAAACCCGGTCAAGCAAGCCCTGCTGGACGAAATTGGTATACCGTCGCATACCGTCTTCCCTTTCGTCCGCTTTTCCCCTATGGGTCAGGAAATTCAATCTACCTCCTGAAAGGCCCGACATGACCAAGATCAAGGTGGCAAACCCTGTTGTCGAACTCGACGGCGACGAAATGACCCGGATCATCTGGGATTTCATCAAACAGAAGCTGATCCTGCCCTATCTGGACATCGACCTGAAATACTATGACCTCAGCATCGAAAGCCGCGATGCGACCAACGACCAGATCACCGTGGACTCGGCGGAAGCCATCAAGAAATACGGCGTCGGTGTCAAATGTGCGACCATCACGCCGGATGAGGCGCGGGTAGAAGAATTCGGCCTGAAGCAGATGTGGAAATCACCCAACGGCACCATCCGAAACATTCTCGGCGGGGTGATCTTCCGTGAGCCGATCATCTGCAAGAACGTGCCGCGTCTGGTGCCGGGCTGGACCAAGCCAATCGTGATCGGCCGCCACGCCTTTGGCGACCAATACCGCGCCACCGACTTCCATTTTCCGGGCAAGGGCAAGCTGACGATGAAATTCGTCGGCGAAGACGGCACCACGATCGAGCGGGATGTCTATGCCGCGCCCTCCGCCGGTGTGTTCATGGGCATGTACAACCTCGATGACTCGATCATCGACTTTGCCCGCTCGTCGATGAACTACGGGTTGCTGAAGGGCTGGCCCGTCTATCTGTCGACCAAGAACACCATTCTGAAAGCTTATGACGGCCGTTTCAAGGATCTGTTCCAGAAGGTCTATGACGAGGAATTTGCTGACAAGTTCAAGAAATTGGGCATCACCTACGAACACCGGCTGATCGACGACATGGTCGCCAGTGCCATGAAATGGTCTGGCGGCTACGTCTGGGCCTGCAAGAACTATGACGGCGATGTGCAGTCCGACACCGTGGCGCAGGGCTTTGGCTCGCTGGGCCTGATGACCAGCGTGCTGATGACACCCGACGGCAAGACCGTCGAGGCCGAGGCCGCGCATGGCACCGTCACCCGCCATTACCGCCAGCACCAGCAGGGCAAGCCGACCTCGACGAATCCGATCGCCTCGATCTTCGCGTGGACCCGCGGGCTCTCGGCACGCGGGCGGATGGACGCCACCCCCGAGGTCACGCGCTTCGCGGAGACGCTCGAGCGCGTCTGCGTCGAAACGGTCGAGAGCGGGAAGATGACCAAGGACCTGGCGCTGCTGATCGGGCCGGACCAGCCGTTCCAGACCAC
>JBDTQR010000082.1:0-17587 GCA_039932095.1 bacterium
CCTTCATCGCCTCAGTCTCATAGGCGTTCAGGCGGCAGCCCAAAGTGGCGAAAACCGGGGCGTTCATGCGTAGGCTGCCAGAAACTCGGGGGCAAGCCA
Organism: bacterium; assembly: GCA_039932095.1. Classification (GTDB taxonomy): domain Bacteria; phylum Pseudomonadota; class Alphaproteobacteria; order Rhodobacterales; family Rhodobacteraceae; genus Stagnihabitans. The sequence goes on from JBDTQR010000082.1 coordinate 100, forward strand.
GCCGTCGAACACCCGCGCCACCGGGCCGGTCATCCAGACGCCATCGTCGCGCCAGTCAATCTCCAGCACCCCACCGTCGAGCTGCAATGTCACCTTGCGCCCGGTCAATCCGCGTTGATGGGCGGCGACGGCGGTGGCACAGGCCCCCGAGCCGCAGGCCAGCGTAATCCCGGCCCCACGTTCCCACACCCGCATCCGCAACTGGTCCAGCCCGGTCAGCGAGGCAAACTCGACATTGGTCAGGCGCGGGTAAAGCGGGTCATGTTCGTAACGCGGACCCAGTATCGGCAGGTCCACCTGATCGGCGTCGGCCACGAAGAACACGCAATGCGGGTTGCCCATGCCCACCGCGACCGGGTCGCCCGGCAACGGCAGATGCAGCAGATCGACCGGATAGGCCAAAGGCACACGGTCCCATTCCAGCTGCGGCATGCCCATGTTGACCGAAACTTGCCCATCCGCTTGCCGCACCGCTTGCAGCAGCCCCCGCGCCGTCGTCAGGCTGACGGCCGCGCGCCCGGTCTCGGCCATCACATAGTCGGCCACACACCGGGTGGCGTTGCCGCAGGATTCGGCCATCGAGCCGTCATTGTTCCAGAAGTCGAGCGCGAAATCCGCCTGATCCGTCGACCTGATCTCGGCGAGCTGATCAAAGCCCACACCCCGGTTGCGGTCGCCCAAGGCCTGCGCCAGGGCAGGCGTCACCATCGCCCCGCGCCCGCGCGAGTCGATGACGACAAAGTCGTTGCCCGCTCCATGCATCTTCATGAAGCCAAGGCCCTTTTGGATGCCCGCACTGATCATGCGGCGCATATACGCTGGGCCTTGGGGTTTGGCCAGCCTTTTGCCCTTGACCCTGAGCGTGAGAGTTCCTATTCCCCGCACCGCGTGGGCCGTTAGCTCAGTTGGTAGAGCAGCTGACTCTTAATCAGCTTGTCGCAGGTTCGAACCCTGCACGGCTCACCACGCTTTCCAAATCTGCGGGCTTTTCAATTATATGGGTAATCGGGCTTGACCTCTCCCCCGGCTTTACGTAGCTAGCCGCGCAGTGGGCCGGTAGCTCAGCTGGTAGAGCAACTGACTTTTAATCAGTAGGTCTCGGGTTCGGATCCCGACCGGCTCACCAATGAAATCCACGGATTTCAGAATGATAGGGCGCAACGCAAGTTGCGCCCTTCGTGCAATTTGGCGCCATGTCATCGGATTTGTCACCTGTTTGCAAGAGATGTCGCCGACCTACCGAGAGGCAAAGGTTCGAGCGATTCGGACGGTTCGAAAGTAGCTGCATAACTGCATCAGGCTGCTTGCAGCACGGGAAAACCATACCAGCATCGAAGAGCGCTGGATCGTGTCCCATGACGTGGCGCAGTTTCGGGCGTTCACCCTGATCCCGGCCCTGTCCGGGCTGGTTATGCCCAGGGAGCTGCCGAAAGCATGACGTTGGGCTCGTCGCTGACCGGCGCCATGGTTTCAAGGGTCATACAGCGGGCGCGATCGACTGCCATATGAGGTTCCCAATTGCAGGGCCTGAATTGCGCCTCCGGTGCAGTCTCAATATTCGCTGGCCCTAGGTGCTGCCGCCTTGGGTCCAGCCGCGGCCTCCGCTGCCGAAAAGATCGTAGCCGGTATCGGTTACGGCGAGCGTATCTTCCAGTTTGATGAAGCCACGGCCGGGATGAAGCATCGTCGTTTCAACCGAAAGGATCATTCCGGACTCCAGCGGATTTACGGCATCGTCGCCGTCATAAGCGACCGGGTGGTTGGTCATGAGGAAGGGGGCTTCATGCGTGATCACCCCCATGCCATGCGCAAAGAAATCGGTGCAGGTGCGGTTGGGCTGGCGGGAAAGCTCGGCCTCGCCAGCGGCGATCAGATCGGCCCCCAGTGTCCCGGCGCGAACCTGCGCGAACGCGGCTTGCTGTACAGTCTCGATCTCGGCCAGCAGATCGATGAGTTCGGCATCCGGCTCGCCCAACACGCCCATCCGGCAAATGTCGCCGATGTAGCCCTTGAGATTGCCGCCCGAGTCGATGGACATGACCTCTCCCTTCGCCCAGGTTTGCGCGGAGGCCGCACGGTTGTGCGATGCGCCCAGCGTCAACAGGCAGTATTCGAACTGCAAGCCACGCGCAGTTTCCTCGCGCCGCAACCGGTCGATGATCTGGACCTTGCTGGTGCCCTCGCCCGAAGCTGCGATGGTCGTCTGCATCGCGCCGGTGATTGCCTCTGACGCCTGTTTCAACAGGGCGCGTTCGGCGGGTGTCTTGACGGCGCGCAAGCGTTCCAGCAAACCTGTCGCATCGACCAGCGGGGCATTGGGGAAGGCCGCCTCCAGCACCTTGGCGCTGTTGAACGGCAAAAAGGACGGCTCGATGCCAATCCTTGGCGAGGCGGGGCCAAAGTCCTTCATATGGCGCACCGCTTCGGTGATGGCATCAACCGAACCCCAGGATATCGGCTTGAAATGCGGCGTCCAGAACGGGTGGTTGGCGTGTTCGGCCCCTTCCATCTTGTTTGCGACAAAGGCGGTGCGGTCAGGCTCGCCCTTTACATAAACGATGACGGGCAGATAGCGGCTGTGGCCAATGGCATCCATCGCCGAGAAGAAGATGAACCGGTAGCCGCCAAGAAGATACTGGGCGTTGTGCTTGGAGGTGACAAGCAACACGTCGACGCCCGCCTTTTCCATCAGGTCGTCAAGCTTGGCAAAGCTGTAGGGCAGGGCCTCGATTGCGGCGGTATCCACGGGTCAATCCTTTCTGGAAATCAGACGGAAATCGGGCAGTGTGCGCAGGAATTCTTCCGGACCGGCGGGGGAATAGACAACAAAGATCTTCATGTCGGTTTGTCCCGTGTTCAACGTGGAATGAAACCTGCTCTCCGGGATGAAGATGCAAACCCCGGGGCGGACCTGTTCGGTATGGGCGACGCCGGCCTCATCCTCGACCATCTGCTGGCCCGTGCCTTCAAGGATATAGATTATTTCTTCCGCGCCGGGATGGTTGTGGCGGGTGTGGCCCTGACCCGGCGGCACGCTGACGACGGCCGCCGAGAATTTCTGCGCGCCGTTGACCTTGGGGCCAAGCACGACAGACAGATGGCCCCAGTCGAACCCAAAGGCATCGACATCGTCGGGCGTACGGAACAGAACTTTCACATCGGTCATGGCTCAACCTTTCACGGTCATGGATTTGAAGGCGCGGATCTGGTCGGCAATGGCACGTTCGGCGGGCAGGCGTTCTGCCGATGATGCGCCGTAGAACCCGTGCATCCCGTCTGCGCGGGCGAGAACATAGGCTGCGTCTTCGGGCATCGAAATCGGGCCGCCGTGGCACAGCAGGATGATGTCAGGCCGGACCGACCGGGCGGCCGAGGATATGGCGTTGATCTCGGCCACGCATTGGTCCAGCGTCTTGGCCGAGGTTGCCCCGATGCTGCCGCCAGTGGTCACACCCATATGGGCGACGATGATGTCCGCCCCTGCCTTGGCCATTGCCACCGCCTCGTCCGGGTTGAAGACATACGGCGTGGTCAGCAAATCCTGGGCATGCGCCTCGGCGATCATGTCAACCTCAAGCCCGAATCCCATGCCGGTTTCCTCAAAACTTTGCCGCATCTGGCCGTCGAACAGACCGATGGTCGGAAAGTTCTGTACGCCGGAAAAACCCATCGCCTTCAACTCTGCCAGAAACTGCGGGATCAGACAAAACGGATCGGTGCCATTCACCCCGGCCAGAACCGGCGTGTGTTTGACAACGGGCAGCACCTCCACAGCCATTTCCTTGACGATCTCGTTGGCGTTCCCGTAGGCGAGCAGCCCGGCCGCCGAACCCCGCCCGGCCATGCGGTAGCGGCCAGAGTTGTAGATGATGATCAGGTCGATTCCGCCCGCCTCTTCAGCCTTGGCGGAAAGGCCAGTGCCCGCACCGCCCCCGATGATGGGCTGGCCGGCGGCGATCATCTTGGCAAAGCGGTCGAGGAGGGACTTGCGGGGAATGGCAGGCATCATGGCTCCGTAAGACTGAGGAATGCGTCAGCGGCGGCCTTGGCAAAGGCTGGATCGTTGATGTGGCAGGGCAGGGGGATGAGGCGGGCCTTGTCCATGAGCGTGTCGCGCAGAGCGTCAAACAGGGCTGCGTCGGCCTCGGGTGACCAGAATGGACCACCTTGGATATCAAGTGCCGAGACGCCCTTTTCAGGGATCAAGAGCCGGACCGGCCCCGCGCAGGCATTCAGCTTCGTGCCGATCCAGCGACCCAGCCGGGCATTCTCGTCCGCGGTGGTGCGCATTAAAGTGACGTTGGGGTTGTGGTGATAAAACAGCCGGTCGCGGTAGTGGTCCGGCACGGTGGCAGGGGCCCAGAAATTCACCATATCCAGCGCGCCGACCGACCCGACCCAGGGCGCGCCGGTCCGGGCGACGACATCCAGCCGGTCGGGCAGGGCGGCCAGCACACCACCGCACAAAAGGTCAGCGATTTCGGTCGTGGTGATGTCGATCAGCCCGCCCAGAAGGCCCTGATCCAGCAACCGCTCCATCGCGCGGCCGCCGGTCCCGGTGGCATGGAACACCAGACAGTCATACCGGCTGCGCAGTTGGTCGGCGATTGCAGTAACGCAGGGCGTCGTGACGCCGAACATCGTCAGTCCGAGCGCGGGCAGATCAGACGCCGGTGCCGGGGAAGGTGCCGCTACCGCCCCGACAAGGGCGTGGGCGGCGTTCGACAGGATTACCCGGCTCAGGCGGTTCAGCCCGGCAATATCGGTGACAGACGGAACCATCACGATATCCGACGTTCCGATATAGGGCGCCGTATCGCCCGAGGCGAGGGTCGAGACCATCAGCTTTGGCAGGCCGTAGGGCAGTTCGCGCATGCCCTGACAGGCGATGGAGGTGCCGCCACCGCCACCCACCGCGATGATCCCGGCGATGCTTCCGGCATTCGCCAGGCACCAGGCTGCAAAGGCGGTGCCCATGCCGGTGACGGCGGCGCCACGGTCGGTGCGGCTGATCGCAGCGCCGTCAGGGTGGCAGGCGGCGACGGCTCGGGCAGAAATGTCCGGTGTTACCTGGGGTGGGTGGGTGCCAAGATCAACGATCACAGCCCGATGTCCGGCAGCTACGATCAGATCGCGCAGATAGGCGATTTCTTCGCCCTTGGTGTCGCAGGTCCCTGTGACATGGATCGTTTGCACTGCTTCCCTCCCACCGTTATCAACGAACGTGCCTTTATCGCCGACAATCGTACTTGATCGTGCATGGGACTGTAGTACCATATTGGCATGCAAGTCTCATTTCAAGCTGCTGATTCCGACGAAGACGCCGAGCCGCTGAAGGGCGCTGCGGCGCGGACACGGGCATTGATGGTGGCAACCGCCTCGGAAATGATGCGGCGCGGCAAGTCGCCTTCGGTCAGTGAAGTGGCTGAGGCGGCTGGTGTGTCGCGGTCAACGGCCTACCGCTATTTCCCGACATTGGCCGACATGCTGCGTTCCGTGGTGGCCGAGGCGCTGGGACCTATTCTGGATTGGAACGACCCGGCGACCAAGGGCGATGCGCGACTGACGTCTTTGTACAGCAAGGCATTCCCACGGTTGTCCGAGCATGAAGCGACCTTTCGCGCCGCCATCAGGCAATCGCTTGAGCCGAGCTTGGAACAACGCGGCGACAAGACCCTTGGCCGCGGGCATCGCCGCGCGTTGCTGGCGCGGGCGCTTATCGGCAGCGGTTTGACGCACGACCAGGCCAATCGTCTCGTGACCGCGCTGTCGCTGACCTTTGGCATCGAGGCGCTGATCGTCCTGAAAGACATCTGCGGACTGGACGACGGCCAGGCCGAGGAAGTGGCGGTCTGGTCCGCGTGCGCGCTGTTGCAGGCGGCCCGCCGAGAAGCGGGTCTGGAAACCGACTGAGTCGGAATTCTGGTCCGGCCAGAACTATGGCTGGCAGGGTTGGCCTGCGGGCTTTGCTCGACTGTCGAATGGCCTGTTTTTGGGCATTATTTGAAAGTTTATCCGGCACTTTGCTGCGACCGGTGATCAGACGGCGATTTCAGGCGGTGCGCCGAGTACCAAAGGATCATTGACAGAAGTGGCGATCTGGTATTACCAATTTCAGGGATACGGAGGAGGAGGCGGTAGCCACTTGCATCGGGGGCAGAGGCTGGACCCGACGCTTGGGCTGCCAATCAACGATAACGGGAGGAAGACACATGAAGAGATCATTCTACCGGCTATTGGCGGGGGCAGCGGCAATCGCATTGTCCGCGTCAGCGGCGGCTTCTGAAGAGCTGACTATATTCTGGGCCGAATGGGACCCGGCAAACTACCTGCAGGAGCTGGTGAACGAATACGAGGCCGAGACCGGCGTGACCGTCACTGTGGAAACCACGCCATGGCAGGACTTTCAGACCAAGGCATTCACGGAATTCAATGCCAAAGGTTCAGCCTATGACATGATCGTTGGCGACAGCCAGTGGCTAGGTGCTGCATCGGAGGCGGGGCACTATGTCGACCTGACCGACTTCTTCAACACCCACAACCTGGGCAAGGTGATGGCGCCGGCCACGGTGAAATACTACGCCGAATACCCCGGCAATTCCGGCAAGTACTGGGCCGTTCCGGCCGAAGGTGACGCGGTGGGTTGGGCCTACCGCAAGGACTGGTTCGAGGATCCGGCCGAGATGGCTGCATTCAAGGAAAAGTACGGCTACGATCTGGCCGTGCCGCAAGACTGGAAACAACTGACCGATATCGCCGAGTTCTTCTACCGGCCCGACGAGAACCGTTACGGCGTCGCAATCTACACCGACAATTCCTATGACGGTCTGGTCATGGGTGTCGAGAACGCGCTATTCTCCTACGGGGGCAACCTTGGCGACTATTCGACCTACAAGGTCGACGGGATCCTGAACTCCGACCAATCGATCGCCGGACTCGAGGCTTATCGCAAGCTTTACAGCTTTACCCCGCCCGGCTGGTCGAAGACCTTCTTCGTGGAGAACAATCAGGCGATCACCGAAGGCCTGGCGGCCATGTCGATGAACTACTTCGCCTTCTTCCCGGCGCTGGTGAATCCTGCGACCAACAAGAACGCCGCCAATACCGGCTTCTTCGCCAACCCGAAGGGCCCGAATGGCGACCAGTTCGCGGCACTCGGCGGGCAGGGCATCTCCATCGTCAGCTACTCGAAGAATCAGGAGGCGGCGTTCAAGTTCCTGGAGTGGTTCGTCAAGGACAGCACCCAGAAGCGTTGGGCTGAACTGGGCGGCTACACCGCAAGTGCCGCCGTTCTGGAAAGCCCCGAGTTCCGTGGGGCCACACCGTACAACGAAGCCTTCTACCAGACGATGTTCATGGTGAAGGACTTCTGGGCCGTGCCGGAATATGCCGAGCTTCTGACGGCGGCGAACGCCCGGATCTATCCCTATATCGTCGGTGGCGAAGGCACTGCGAAAGAGGTGCTGGACTCGCTGACGGCCGACTGGGACGCAACCTTCAAGAAATACGGCCGGGTCAACTGACCCCGCAGTGCTTCCGGCGAACGGCGCCCATCGCATTCTCAAGATGCAGGATAAAGTACCGTGGCAGACGCGATGACCCGGCTGGACCCTGATACGCGTGCCGCTGCGCGGGGGCTGTCCGACCTTTCGATCCGTAACCTTTTCATCATTCCAACGATCGCGTTTCTGATCATCTTCAACGTGTTTCCGCTGCTTTATTCGCTTTACACGGCCTTCACGGACTATCGCGCCTCAACCTCGGCGCCGGCAAACTGGATCGGCCTGAGCAACTTCCGCGAGCTTTTGAGCGATCCGAACATCTGGCGGAACTTCACCATCACTGCGAAATACGTCGTGATTTCCGTCACCGGGCAGGTGTTCGTCGGCTTCGGGCTGGCCATGCTCTTGAACCGGCCAATCCCGCTGAAGGGGCTGATCACCACGCTGCTGCTGTTGCCGATGATGATGTCGCCGGCCGTGGTGGGGCTGTTCTGGAAGCTGCTCTATGACCCGTCATTCGGCATCATCAACTACTTCCTGGGACTGGGAAAATTCGAGTGGCTTGCTGACCCGAAGATGGCGCTTTGGGCGGTGGCAATCGTCGATATCTGGATGTGGTCGCCCTTTGTGATGCTTCTGTCTCTGGCCGGGCTGTCGGCGGTCCCCAAGCACCTGTACGAAGCGGCCGAGATTGACCGGGCTGGCCCGTTTTACACCTTCTTTCGCATCACGCTGCCGCTGGTCGCGCCGATCCTGATGATTGCGATCATCTTCCGCACGATGGAGGCGTTCAAGACCTTCGACCACGCCTACATCCTGTCGACACAGCCCACGACCGAACTGATCGCGATTCGGCTCTACAAGATGGCGTTTCTGGAATGGCAGACCGGCATGTCGTCGGCCCTGGCCTATATCGTGCTGATCGTCGTCGTGGCCATCACCAACATCTACGTGAAATACCTGAACAAGGCGAAGGCGCGCTGATATGGCCGAGGTCAAGACAAAAGGCGAAGTGATCATCAACCGCGCCGCTGTGATCGCCGTGCTGCTTGCATTGCTGATCATGTTGACGCCCATCCTGTGGATCGGCGCAACAGCCTTCAAGCCGCGCAATCTGGCAACCACCGCGCCGCCCACCGTGCTGTTCGAACCGACGCTGTCACCCTTCGCAAAGCTGTTCACCAAGCGCAGCCAACTGCGTGAACCGGTGGAAGCCGCGACTTATGAGGCCGCGCCCTGGTGGGAAAAGCTGGTCTTTGATGGTGGCGAGCAGGTCGTGCGCAACAAGAAGACGGGCGAAGCGACAACATCGGGCTATGGCAGCCGCTACATGAACTCGCTGATTGTGTCGATCATCTCGACCTTCCTCGCGGTTTCCATGGGCACAGTCACCGCCTACGGATTTTCAAGGTTTCGGGTGCCGGGCGAGCAGGACTGGCTGTTCTTCATCCTGTCGACACGCATGCTGCCACCCATCGTCGTGGCCATCCCGATGTTCCTGATGTACCGGGCCGTCGGGCTTTATGACACGCACCTTGGCCTGATCATCCTCTACACTGCATTCAACCTGTCCTTCGCGGTGTGGATCATGAAGGGCTTTGTCGACGAGATCCCGCGTGAATATGAAGAGGCGGCACTGGTGGACGGCTATACCCGGCTGCAAGCCTTCCGCAAGATCGTGTTGCCAGAGGCCCTGACCGGCATCGCGGCCACGGCAGTTTTCTGCTTCATCACCGCCTGGAACGAATACGCCTTCGCGCTGATGATGACCTCGCGCAATGCGCAGACCGCGCCGCCCTATATACCCAGCCAGGTCGGATCGGGACTTTCCGACTGGACGGTCATCGCATCAGGGGCGTTCTTGTTCCTTGTTCCGGTGTCTGTCTTCACCTTCCTCCTCCGCAACCACCTTTTGCGGGGCATGTCTTTCGGAGCGATCCGCAAATGACCTTTCGCGAACAGAACGCCAAATGGTTCGAACCGACGGCGCAATGGACGATGATCCTGGGCGTGATCTTTTTGTGCCAGCCCTGGGTCGAGGTGCTGCACCGCTATGGGCTGACCATCATTGTCATAGGGCTCGTCGCCTTTCTGGTGACATCGCATATCCCGCCCCAAGCCGATGCGGAAGAAGAAGAAGAGGATGAGCTTGTCTGATGGCACGGATCGAACTTAGAAGCGTCCAGAAGTTTTTCGGCGCCGTGCAGGTCCTGAAGGATGTCAATCTGACCATTGAGGATGGCGAATTCGTCGTCATGCTGGGCCAGTCAGGCTGCGGCAAGACCACAACCCTGCGCGCGATTGCCGGGCTGGAGACGGTGTCGTCCGGCACGATCACAATCGAGGGGCGCGAGGTGCAGAACCTGCGCGCGGCGGATCGTGACATTGCCTTTGTCTTCCAGTCCTTCTCGCTCTATCCGCATATGACGGTGCAGGAAAACATCGCCTTTCCGCTGCGCGCCGTCGGGATGAGCCAGACCGACCGCGACGCCGCCGTGACCGAAGTGGCCAAGGTGCTGGGGATCGAGCGGTTCTTGCACCGCAAACCGTCGGCCTTGTCCGGCGGTGACATGCAGCGGGTCGCGATAGGCCGGGCCCTGGTGCGGCGACCGAAGGCGCTGTTGATGGATGAACCCATTGGTGCGCTGGATGCCAAGCTGCGCGAGCAGATGCGGGCCGAGATCAAGCGGCTGCACATCGCGCGCAGCTCGACCTCTGTCTATGTTACCCATGACCAAATCGAGGCGATGAGCCTCGCCGATCGGATCGTCGTCATGCATGCGGGATTGTTGCAGCAGGTTGGCGCGCCGGAAGAGGTTTACAACCGCCCGGCCAACCTGTTTGTGGCGCAATTCGTCGGCTCTCCGGTGATGAACGTGCTTGATGTGGCGGTCGAGGGTGGGGCAGGCGCCGCAGTTCTGTCCTTTGGGCAGGGCGTGGGAATTCCCGTCGAAGGTGGCCTTGTCGGGCATTTGTCGAACCAGCGCCCGGTCAAGCTTGGCATCCGGCCCGAGGCGGTGCTGCTGCGCCAGACGGCGGAGGCGGGGTTTGTCGAAACCGAAACCACCAACATCGAACCGCTGGGGTCGCATGAAATCGTCGATGTCAGTCTGGGCGACGCCACTTTGCGGGTCCGGGTCGAACCGGGTTTTGTTGCCAACAGGCAGCGCGTCTGGGTTGGGCTGGACTCGACGCGCGCGCATTTCTTTGACACGGAAACCGGTTCAGCGGTGCGGAGGATTGCCTGATGGCGCGGATCGAACTGAGCGGGATCAACAAGAGTTTTGGCGCACAGCGGGCGTTGCGTGATCTGGATCTGACGGTCGAAGACGGCGAGTTCTTTGTACTGTTGGGCCGGACCGGCGCTGGAAAGACCACGGCGCTGCGGGTAATCGCCGGGCTGGAAAGGCCCGAAAGCGGGTCGGTTTCGATAGGCGGCAGGGATGTCGGCGGCTGGACGGCGGCGGAACGCGATGTGGCGTTGGTCTTGCAGCAATATTCGCTTTATCCCCGGCTGACCGTTCGGGGCAACCTGGAATTTCCGCTACGCTCGCCGGCGCGCAAATACTCTGAATCCGAAATCGCTGCGCGGGTGCAAAAGGCGGCGGTGACCTTGCAGATCACCCATTTGCTGGACCGCAAGGTGGAACGGCTTTCCGGCGGCGAGATGCAGCGCGTGTCGATCGGACGCGCGATCGTGCGGCAGCCGTCCGTCTTCTTGATGGATGAACCACTGTCGGCACTGGATGCCAAGCTGCGGGAATCGCTGCGGGTGGAGTTGAAAAAGCTGCACAACAATCTGGGGGCGACGTTCCTGTTCGTGACCCATGATCAGATTGAGGCGATGTCGATGGGCGACAAGATCGGCGTTCTGCGGCAAGGGCGGTTGGTGCAGGTTGGCACGCCGGCCGATATCTATGAGCGCCCGTTGAACACTTTTGTGGCGCGGTCCGTCGGTTCGCCGCCGATGAACCTGATCGAGGGGCGTCTGGCGTCCGGGATGGCGGAAATCGGAAGCTTTCGTCTGCCGGTGCAGGCGGCCAATGGCGCGGTCGGCACGGTGACCTTTGGGGTCCGGCCGGAAAATGTGGTCCTGGATGCCGGTGCCCCGGGTGAAGCCCGGATTTTTGACATCGAAGATCAGGGTGTCGTCAAGACCCTGGCGATGGACATGGGCCAGACCCGACTTCATGTGACGGTGCCCGCCGGCACGCGTGTGGCCCGCGATGAATTGGTGCGCTTTGGCTGGAAGCCCGAGCGCGTGCTGACCTTTGACCCGCAAACCGGGGCAAATCTGGCGCTGCGGTGACGCTGCCTTGAGACAGCCGACAGGGGTATGACTCCGCGTCAGTTCCCCGTTGTCAGCCCGGAAATCGCTGGCGATACAGGTCCACTGCTTCCGGGTTCACCAGATTGCACGGCAATCCACCTGCCATGACACGCTGGGCCTCGGCCACCACACCCTGACCCATCCGCAGCATGCTTTCTTCGGTGACGCCGGCCATATGGGGCGTCAGGATCACATTCGGCAGGGCCATGAACGGATGGTCCGGCGGCAGCGGCTGGGCGTCGAAAACATCAATCGCGGCACCACCAAGATGGCCGGAGGTCAGCGCGCCGATCAGGGCCGCTTCATCCACCAGCGGGCCACGGGCGACATTTATCAGGACGGCCCCCGGCTTCATCCGCGCCAGTGCCGGCGCATCAATCAAGCCAAGTGTCCGGGGCGTCAGCGGCGCACAAAGGGCAAGGACATCTGCTTTTGCCAACAGGTCCGGCAGCCCGGCCGGGACCACTCCCTCCGGAGCGGTGCCAGACGGGCTGTGGCAAAGCACCGGCATCCCGAAGCCGTGGACGGCGATCTTTGCCAGTGCTTGCCCGACATTCCCCATGCCAAGCACGCCAAGTGTCTTGCCCGACAACTCGCGCCCGTGGTCGGCATTGCTCCGCGCGGCGGCCCACCCTTTGGCGCGCAGGTCGCCGTTGACCTTTGGAAAGCGGCGCAGCAGCGCGATGGCGGTCCAGATGACATGCTCGGCCACAGTCAGCGCATTGGCACCGGGAACATTGGCAACCAGCACACCAGCCTGTGTCGCCTCTGCGACATTGATCATGTCCAGACCTGCGCCATGTCGGATCAGTGCGCGAAGGTTCGGGGCTTGGGGCACGATCCCAGACGGGATGGGCGCGCGAACCACGATGATCTCTGCCCCGACAGAACCGCTGGTGATATCTTGCGCCGTCGGAGAGGTGGCGACGCGGTATTCGCCCAAGACGCGCAGGGCTGCCGTCACCTCGGGATGCAGCGGGTGGGTGGAAAAGATCATCCGGGCCATGGCATCAAGGTTCTGCTGCAGGGTCCAGAATTTCGGCCCAATAGCTCATCGCGCCGCGCAAATGGGACACCATCAACGCCGAAGACAAGGCGGCGTCGCGCCGCAGCAAGGCATCGAAAATCTGCAGATGTTCCTGATGGGATTGCTTGTTGCGGTCCGGGCTGCGGAAATAGACCTTCAGACGATTGTGGCTCAGCGCATAGAAAGAGGTGCAGATGTTCAGGAAAACCGTGTTCTGCGTTGCGCGCACGATCTCCAGATGAAATTCCTGATCCAGCAGATCGAGGCCGTCGCCACCTTTCAGACGCACTTCGGACCGCGCCAGGACGTCGCGCAGCCGCGCAAAGTTTTCGTCTGTGGCGCGGGAAGCGGCGAGTTCGGCGGCCTTGATCTCGTGGATCTTTCTCACCTCGACCGCCTCGAAAATCTGGCGGTTCTCCAGCGGCAGGCCAAAACGGGCAAAGAAAGACATCGCTTCCAATCCACCGCTGCCACCGTTCACATAGATGCCCGACTTGGCGCGGCGTTCGATGATCTGCATTGCCTCCAGAATGGCCAGGGACTCGCGCACCTGACCCCGGCTGACCGAGAAATTTTCGGCCAGGTCACGTTCTGATGGCGCCTTTCCATCGTTCTTTCGCGCCTCCTTCATCAAGAAGGCGGCAAGAGTGGGAAGGAATTCTTCCTGTTGCATGCTTCGCTCCGACTGCATCAGTTCTTGGCGTATCGCGCGATAACTTCGGTGTCCATGTCGAGTCCCAGCCCCGGGCCGTCGGGAACTGCAATGGTGCCGTCCTTGACGGTGACGGACCCGCGGGACAGGGTGTGGATCATCGGGTTTGCGCCCAGCGAAAATTCCACGATATAGCCGGCCGGTGCGGCAGCCAGCACATGCAACCCGGCAAAGAAGCAGGGCGCCCCAGCCCAAAGATGCGGCGCAAGGCGCAGGTTGAACGACGAAGCAAGTGTGGCGATCCGCATCGCTTCGGTAATGCCGCCGCAGAAGGCCGGGTCTGGCTGCAAAATGTCGACGGCCCGTGCCGCGACAAGTGCAGCAAAGTCAAACCGGGTGCATTCGGATTCGCCGGCCGCGACCGGGATCATCGTCGAGGCCCGAAACTCGGCCAGCCCGGCACGGTCGTCGGCGCTGATGGGTTCTTCAAACCAGGCCAGATCGCAGTCAGCGACCAGCTGCGCAAAACGCCTGGCCTCTGCCACGGTGTAGGTGCCGTGGGCATCGACCATCAGGTCGACATTGGGCCCCAGCGTCCGTCGCGCTGCCCTGACCCGATCGGCCGAGACCTGCGGGCGCTCATCCATCGACCCGACCCGCATTTTCACCGCGCGAAAGCCGCCGGCATCGACATAGGATTGCAATTGGTCGCCGATCCCCGCCGCATCGGCCCAGCCGCCAGAGGCATAGGCCGGCAGCCGCGTGGCGGACCTGCCGCCCAAAAGGGCCCAGACCGGCTGATCCAGCGCTTTGCCTCGAATGTCCCACAGGGCAATGTCGATTGCGCTGATGGCGGCGAGGGTCAGACCGCGGCGCGAAAGCTCCGGCATCGGATGGCCGCGCGTGGCGGACGCCTTTGCGCGCACACCGTTGTAGAGGTCTTCCCAGATTGGTGTGATCTCGCTGGCGTCGCGGCCAATCAGCCGCGGCCCGAACTCGTGGTTCAGCAGATGGACCAGTGCCGAATAGGTGCCGGAACTTCCGGCAGCGTTCTTGCCCTCGCCCCAACCGACAATCCCACTGTCGGTTTCAAGGCGCAGGATGGCCGCGTCAAAGGTGCGCAAGCGGCCAAAGTCGCTGACATGCTGGCGCGATTCCTCGATCGGGATCTGCACCCACCAGGCCTGAACCGATTTGATGCGCATTCGCGACGATTCCCTTCCTTGCAGAGCGGCCCAAGGTCGGGCGGCCCCAACCGGTTCAGTTGATCAACGGCAGGATCGTTTCAGCCGTGATCCGCATCTGATCGGCGTAGAACGATTCGGTCAGTAGGCTGGACCCGTGATCCTGAATGAATTTCAGCTGCTCGGGAGAGATGTCGACCGGGTTCTTTTCCACCATGTCCGGATAGGGCGCAGCGGGGGTTCGGTCCACGGGTGCGACGAACTCGTTGGTCACAGCACCATCATAGCCGATCTCTTTCAGCGTTCCGATGATCTTCGGCCAATCCAGATGCCCCAGCCCCGCCGCAAAGCGGTTGCTGTCGGCGACATGAAAGTCGAACAGACGTTTGCCGGCCAGGCGGATCGCGTCATAGATATTCGTTTCTTCCATGTTCAGATGGTAGGCGTCCAGACACACACCGCACTCGGGGCTGACCTCGTCGGCCAGAGCCAAAGCCTGGGCGGCGCGGTTGAAGAAATATGTTTCAAACCGGTTCAGCGGCTCTATCGCGATCCGGACCCCCTTTTTCTGCGAATGTGCGAAACACTCGCGTGTCGCATCGACCACCCACTTCCATTCCTCTTCTGGTGTCGCATCAGGCACCACCTTGCCCACGGTTGCGGGGACAAGAGTGATGATCTCGCCCTCAAGTTCCGATACCATTGTGATGACAGATTTGACGTAGTCGACCGACCGGGCACGCTGGCCTTCATCCTTGGCGGCAAGGTTGCGCTCGCCCATGGTCAGGGTCACCGACCCCCAGCACCGCATCCCATGGTCCTTCAGAAGTTTCAGCGTATCCCTTGTGTTGTACTGCGTCGGCTCGCCCGAGATTTCGACGGATTCGTAGCCGTATTGCTTGACCCGCCGGACGGTTGTCTCCAGCGGCTCGGCGCGCATCCAGTTGTGCGTCGAAAGATGCATTATCCTACCTCCTGATTGGGGTGAGGTGGCGCCTCGCACAGCCGACCCTCATTCTGGCACGACCAGATTGCGCCGGATCGCGTTGCCGGTCAAGCGAGTCGAAAGCGCCTGTTTCTGCGTTTTCGGGCCGAAATTGCCGCAACATTGGCCGAAAGTCAGTGAAAGCGGGTCGTGTCGGGGGAGGCACGGTTGAAATGAAGGCTAATGGTGGGACGTATTGGTAAGACCAGATGGAGGGTCCATCCCCGGGTTGCGTCGATGAAAATCGGAATGTGCAGGGTTCGGGGGGCAACGCGGGCAGGGCCGGAACGTGAAGCCCTCTGGCCGACATTCGCGCGACCGGCTTTGACGGGTTCGAGGGTCCGGTGCTCAACGAGGCGCCGCGACTTGGCCGCTCGCTGGGTCTGCAATTGGCCAGAAACCTTGTGAAGATTGAGGGTGGGGCAGGTAGAAATACCGACTTACCTGGCGGTCTGCACCAAGTTGGCAAGCGTTTGGCCCAAGGGTCGGTCCGGGTTCGCCAGATCCAGCACCACGTTCATATGGTTAAGCCCCGGCAGGGTCAGAAGATCGGAAGCCATTCCACGCGCCTGCAACTGCCTGTGCAGACGCGCCGCCTGGTCATGGAAGGGCAGTGTCTCCTCGGCCCCGACTGCGATGATGCGTTCTGGACCTTGGTGCGGGCGTGCTGTCACAGGGGACCAGTCGGCGGCCTCTTCCTGGGTCATCCGCGCCTCTTCCTTCAGAAAACTGGTCGGGATGTCGGCAAGATCGTAGATCCCGCTTACCAGAAGCATTCCGGCAATCGGGGTCTGAACGGGATTTGCTTCTCTGATGCCTGTCGCGGCAAGATACGATGACAGATGTGCCCCTGCGGAATGGCCGCTGATGGTCAGACGGGCCGGGTCTGCGCCAAGGCCCTGCGCCTGGGAGGCAAGCCATGCCGCCGCCCGCCGCACCTGGCCCACGATGGCGCCAAGCCTTGTGCCGGGCATAAGGTCGTACTCGACAATTGCGGCGATCCCGCCCACGGCAAGGACCGGTGCTGCGACGCAAGTATGGGCTGATTTCTCGCCCGATCGCCAATAGCCGCCATGCACGAACATGTGGATCGGCGCGCCCGCCCGCAGGTTTGGCGGCAGCAGAATGTCGATCCGCTCCCGCTCGGCATTGCCATAAGAGCTGCCGCGCCATATCAGCGCGTTGGCCGCAAGCCTTTGGCTCAGCTCGGCAATCTCGGCAGAGATGGCTTCGAAGTCCGGCACGAAGCTGCGGATGCGGTAGGGGTCCTTCTTGGGCACAATGGAACCCCCGGCCAACATTGGTGCTTCAGAAATCAAGTGCAATATATTTTGCCTCCATGAATTCCAGAATACCTGTAACGCCGCCTTCACGGCCCAGACCACTTTGCTTGACGCCGCCGAACGGGGCGGCCGGGTCGGACATCAGGCCACGGTTCAGCCCGATCATACCTGTCTCGATCCGTTTCGCCACACGCAACGCACGTTTGAGGTCTGCGCTGTAAACATAGGCTGCAAGTCCGTATTCGGTGGCATTGGCAAGCCGGATTGCCTCTTCCTCGGTGTGAAAGCGATAGATCGGGGCGACAGGGCCGAAGATTTCTTCAAAGGCAATCGGGGCGTCTTGTGGGACGTTTTCCAGCACCGTGGGCGGGAAATAGAACCCGTCAGACTCAAGCGGCGCGCCGCCTGTGACGATTCTTGCCCCCCGTGCGACTGCATCGGCGACCAGACGGTCGATCTTTTGTACCGCTTTTCGGGTGATCATCGGGCCGCATTGTGTGGTGGCATCGGTCCCGGCACCGACCT
>JBDTQR010000083.1:0-17491 GCA_039932095.1 bacterium
GTCGTGACGGATGCCCTCGTCGCGGAGGTAGACTTTGAGGCGGTCGTGGAAGAAGGAGAGGAGGTCGGCGGCGTGTTCCTCGATCTTCGACTTGTCTTTAAGCTCACCCACCTTGGCCTTGAAGGCCTCGAATGAGTCGAGGTAATGCCAGCCATCTACACCTTTCCGCGCCTCGATGTAACGCACAGCAATTGCGCCTTCTTCCGACGACCGCGATAGCACCTCCTGCAAGTTCAATCGGAGACTATTCCCCAACACTAACCGAATGCCCCCCAACGCCGCCCTTCGCAGCGCAAACGGGTCCTTGCTCCCGGTCGGTTTTTCATCCACCGCCCAGAAGCCGGTCAGCGTGTCGATCTTGTCGGCCAAGGCCACCGCCACTGACACCGGCTCACTCGGCACATCATCCGACGGCCCCAGCGGCGAATAATGGTCGCGCGCCGCCAAAGCCACCGCCTCCGGCAACCCCGCCGCGCGGGCGTAGTACATGCCCATCAAGCCCTGCAACTCAGGGAACTCGCCGACCATCGCGCTGCGCAGGTCGGCTTTCGCCAGACGCGCAGCCTGTTCGGCGAGGTCCGCGTCAGCGCCCACCAGCGGGGCGATTTCGCGGGCCAGGGCGGCAATCCGGGCGATGCGGTCGGCCTGGGAGCCGAGTTTGTTGTGGAAGGTCACCGCCTTCAACCCGTCGAGCCATTCGGTCATGCCCGCCTTGGCGACGCGCAAATCCTTCTCCCAGAAGAATTTCGCGTCCGAAAGCCGGGCATTCAGCACCTTCTGGTTGCCCTTCAGGATGGTCGCGCCGTGGTCGACCGGGTCGGTGTTGGCGACGGTGACAAAACCCTCGATCCGGCCAGAGCGCGGGTTTTTCACCGAGAAGAATTTCTGATGCTCGCGCATCGAAGTTTGCAATACCTCGGGCGGCAGATGCAAAAACCCCTCGGCGATCCGCCCCATCAGCGGCACCGGCCATTCGACCAGACCGGCCACTTCGCTCAACAGTCCGGCATCTGCCACAACGTCCATTCCCGCTGCAAAGGCGAGGTTCTGGGCGCCCTGCCAGATCGCGGCTTCACGTTCGGCGGCATCCAGCACCACGAAATTTCGCTTCAGTTTCAGCGCGTAATCGTCGAAGCCCGACACGGCAAAACGGCCAGACCCCAGGAACCGGTGCCCCTCGGTCGTGTTGCCCGCCGCAATCCCGTCCACCGACATCGGTACCACATGCGAGCCCGACTCATCCGACAACTGGCAAATGATCGATTGAAGTGGCCGCACCCAGCGCAGATTGCCCGCGCCCCAGCGCATCGACTTGGGCCACGGAAACGTGCGGATCACCTGCTCCAGCACCTCGGCGATGATCACCTCTGCCGACCGACCCGGCTTTTCGACCACGGCATAGAACACCTGCGTCTTCTTGTCGTCGCGAACCTCCAGCTGCTCTTGCGTCAGCCCGGTCGAGCGCAGAAATCCCTGCAACGCCGCAGCGGGCGCATCGACCCGCGGCCCCTTGCGTTCCTCGCGCACGGCGCGGCTTTCGGAGGTCAGACCCTCCAGAACCAGCACCAACCGGCGCGGCGTCGAAAAACTGCCCGCCGAGGCATAGGTCAGCCCGGCCTCCACCAGACCATTCGTGACCAGCGACCTCAGATCCTCACGGGCGCGGGCCTGCATCCGGGCGGGAATTTCTTCGGAGAAGAGTTCGATCAGAAGGTCAGGCATGTCATTCTCCGCCAGAGGATGTGTCGACGCCGGGCTTCACCTGATGCCAGGCATAGGCGTGGCCATCGGGGAACACGGCGACCACGCGGTCGATGTCAGGGGCGATGTCGGATTTCGACAGGAAGGCGATGGCCTCACCGGACTCGAGCGCGGCACCGATGCGGGCGGCGTCAAAACAGCTGAACCAGAACGGTGCGTTCAGCGGGACGGCCTGATCATAGACCTTGTAACTGTCGGTCAGGGTGGGCTGATCGAGACTGGTGGTAAAGCAGGCCCGGAACCGCAGCGGCGAGGAGGAACCGTCAATGCCCTCCAGATTGGCGACCGGGATCGCCTCAGGCAGGCCAGAGGCGATGCTGGTCAGCTCGATCTCGTCGCCCGGCGTGAAGGCAACTGGCTGATAATAGGCGTATTCCTGCAGGTAGAACATGGCCCCGCCCGCCAGCAACGCCGTCAGCACGATGAACCCCGCGACAAGTTTGCCATTCACTGGTCCGCCCCCGCTGGTGTCATCCGGAAGGCATCGGCGCAGGCCTTGGCCAAAGCCCGCACCCGGCCGATATAGGCCTGCCGCTCGGTCACCGAAATCACGCCCCTGGCATCGAGGAGGTTGAACAGATGGCTGGCCTTGATCGCCTGATCATAGGCCGGATGCGCCATGATGATCCGCTTGCCCGACTTGGGGTCATCTGGCGGGAATGCCAAGAGCCGAGCGCATTCGGCCTCGGCATCCTTGAAATGCTGGAACAGCGCATCGGTGTTGGCGGCGTCAAAGTTGTGGCGAGAATATTCTTCCTCGGTCTGGCGGAAGATGTCGCCATAGGTCAGCGCGATCGGCGATTGCGGATCATTGAACGGCATTTCCATCACGTGATCGATGCCCAGCACATACATCGCCAGCCGCTCCAACCCATAAGTCAACTCGCCCGACACCGGACGGCAGTCGTGACCGCCAACCTGCTGGAAATAAGTGAACTGCGACACTTCCATGCCGTCGCACCAGACCTCCCAGCCCAGCCCCCACGCACCGAGCGTCGGGCTTTCCCAGTCATCCTCGACAAAGCGGATGTCGTGAACCGACGCGTCAATGCCGATCTCGCGCAGCGACCCCAGATACAACGCCTGCAGATCGGGCGGCGACGGTTTGATGATGACCTGATACTGGTAATAATGCTGCATCCGGTTGGGGTTCTCGCCATAGCGCCCATCCGTCGGACGGCGCGACGGCTGAACATAGGCTGCCGCCCACGGCTTGGCCCCCAGTGACCTGAGGGTGGTCGCTGGGTGAAAGGTGCCCGCCCCGACCTCCATGTCATAGGGTTGCAAGATCGCACAGCCTTTGGCGGCCCAGTAGCTCTGCAGCCGCAGGATGACTTCCTGAAAGCTGCGGGGCTTGGTCAGAGCGACGGTTTTGATCTCGGCTGCGGACATGGGGATGGGCCTCTGGCAATGCGCCCCCTCCATAGGCGGCAGCGCTGATAGGGTCAATGTGGCCCGCCTGCCCCAGACCACGGATTCCCGGCAAAATGGGGGTGCATCTGGCCAACCGTCTGATAATGTCCGCCAAACGCCGCCGCGGGGACACGTTAGCGGCATAACCAAGGGTATTCTGCGGATGAGAGTTATCGGATTTCTGTTGGGGCTTTATGCCTTGCTGCTTGCTGCCCCCGTTTCCGCCCAGGACGACACCTGGTTGCAGATCGAGGCCCAACCCAGTTTGAACACCGCGATGGACCGCGCTCGCGCCTATGGTGCGCTGTTTCCCGATGTTTCCGGCTTTCGGCTTGGCAATGGCTGGTACGGCATCGCGCTTGGACCCTTGGCCAAGAGTGACGCCGCCGCCCGCCTGCTGGAGTTGCGGCGCCAGAACCTGATCCCGGCCGACAGCTACCTTTCGGATGGCGGGTCCTATGGCCAGAAATTCTGGCCGGTCGGGATCGACACCACGCCGCTCGCGCCTGCCCAGCCAGAGGCCACTGCCGAGGCGCCTGTGGTCACAGAGCCTGCTGCAGAGCCTGCTGTCGCTCCGCAACCGGTTGAAGAGCCCGAAGAAACCTTGAAAGAGGCCATCGCCAGCGAGGCCGCGATTTCTCAGGCGGACCGTCAGCTTCTGCAAGAGGCGCTGAAATGGTACGGCTTTTATGACGGCGGCATCGACGGCAGTTTCGGTCGCGGCACGCGCGCGTCGATCTCGGCCTGGCAGGCCGCCACCGGCTTTGATCAGACCGGCATCCTGTCCACCAAACAGCGCACCGCTCTGGCCGAGACCTACCAGAGTGACCAGGCCGAATTCGGCTTTCAAACTGTGAGCGAGGCGGAGTCAGGCATCGAAATCACCCTGCCGATGGCGTTGATCAAGTTCGACCGCTACGATCCGCCTTTCGTGCATTATGCCGAGAAGTCCGGCTCCGGCCTGAAGGTCCTGCTGATCTCGCAACCCGGCGGCAAGGCCGGGCTGAAGGGGCTGTATGACGTTCTGCAGACGCTGGAAATCGTGCCGACCACCGGCGAACGGGAATTGGATGACACCAGCTTCACCATCCACGGCGCCAATACCGAAATCGAGACGCTGGCCCATGCCGTGGCCAGCAATGGCACCATCAAGGGCTATCTGATCAGCTGGAACCTGACCGATGCCGCGCGGATGACCCGCATCCTGCCCGCCGTTCAATCCAGTTTCCGCAGTTCGGGCGACAAGGCACTTGACCCCGGTCTGGTGCCGCTGTCGGACGCCGCCAAGCGTGGGCTGCTGGCCGGGCTCGACGTGCGCCGCCCGAAACTGTCGCGCTCTGGCTTCTTCATCGACGCGCAGGGTACGGTCCTGACCACGCTGGAGGCGGTGCAAAGCTGCAAGAAGATCGTGCTTGAACGCAACACCGAGGCTACTCTACGTTTCAGCGATCCCGCCACCGGCATCGCCGTCCTGACCCCCAACTCCCCACTTGCCCCGAAATCCGTCGCCGGTTTTGCCGCCGCACCGCCAAGTCCGGGCGCGCAGGTCTCGGTTTCGGGCTATTCCTATGAAGACAAATTGCCCGCCCCGGTGCTGACCCTCGGCACCGTGGAAGAGGCCAAGGGCCTGAACGGCGAGCCTGACCTGACGCGCCTCAGCCTGTCCACCCTGCCCGGCGATGCCGGTGGCCCGGTCCTTGACACATCGGGTGCGGTTCTGGGGATGTTGTTGCCAAAGGATCCGAACGCCACGCAGCAACTGCCCGCCAGCGTGGCCTTCGCCGCCTCTGCCTCGGGCCTGACTTCAACTTTGTCAGCCAATGGTCTGCTGCCCGCCACCACCGCCGTCGCCGCCACCGCGGTCACACCTGACGCGTTCGCCACGATGGCGCGCGGCATGACGGTTCTGGTCAGTTGCTGGGACTGAACCACTTCACCTGTCCCTGAATATCCCATGGGGGGCAGGGATTGGTGCAGCCAATCCCGGTCGGGGGACGTGGTGTCCCCCGCCTTACCCCACGTGATACAGCGACGCGAACAGCCTCGGGTCCAGACTGTCGGCGGCAAAAGTCGGCCCCTCGGTCAGCACCGACACCGCGTCATGGCTGTGCAGGCTTTCCTGATGGCTGGCGACAATGCGGAAGTCGCGCACCCTCGGCTCTTCCAGCAACGCCGCGCAGAAGCTGCGCGCCGCATCCTCGACAAAGATCGGGTTGGCGGCATTCAACTCGGCAAACGCCTGTTCATCCTCACGTTTGACCATGACCTGGGTCTCGGTCGGCACGGCATCCCGCGCAAGGTCGATCAGGTCTTCAAACCACAGGCATTTGTCGCCCGCCACTTCAACCGAGATCCGCGCAACCGAACGCTGCGAATGCGGCGTCGCCATTTGGCCCCGGGTCCGGCGGGCATGTTCGGACAGTTCCAGCGAGCATGGGCAGGTACTGGAATAGACGAAATCCAGATGCACGATCTGCTTGCGCACCCCGCCCTTGTCGACCAGTTCCAGTGCTATGTCATAATACTGCCAGCCCGACAGGCCCGAGCGCAAGCTGTTCACCTTCACCGGAAACGAAAACCGCATCTGAATCCGCGCGTCGAACGATCCCAGATCGCGCTTGTAGTCGTCCAGTGCATGTTCGATGACCTGAAAGCTGAACGCCCGCTCGGCATGGACATAGAATGACCGCATGATGCGGCTCATGTTGATGCCCTTCTTCTCGGCCTCCAGCGACACTGTACCGGTGACCGAGGTTTCCAAGGTCAGGCTGCCATTGTCACGGGTGCGGTACTGGATAGGCAGCCGGAAGTTGGAAATGCCGACATGCTGGATGGCCTGCCGCGCACCGACGATCAGGCTGGCAGGGCCGTTCTGCAGGTCCGGCAAGCCGTCCTTGTAAGTGTCATCGACCAGAAAATCCGCCGGATATTCCCGGCTCATCACTGGATAGCCCTGCCCGATCAGCAGGCCCACCGCCGGGTCCAAGGCCACGATATCGGCCTCCGACGCCCGGTCGGCCCAAAGCTTCAGCATCGCAAGCGCAGCCTCTGCCTCGGCGCGCGTCGGCTTCCGGTCGAAATCCGGCTGATGAATGTTCATGACTGTGCTCCCCGTCCGATGTTTCGCTTCGGTGGCAAACCCGCAATATAGGGTAACTCGGCCGCTGTCCCAAGCTTTACCGATGATATACGTCAGAATCCCGACATCGGATCAGTCAAGCCGCAGGATTATTGCCGTCGGAGCCTAATTGCGCCCCAGGGCCTGGGCCAGATCATCGATCAGATCCGCGACATCCTCCAGCCCGACCGAAAACCGCACCAGACCCGGAGTGATGCCCAGCTTGTCCTTCTGGTCCTGCGGCAGACGCTGATGGGTCGTGGTGGCGGGATGGGTCGCGATGGTCTTGGCATCGCCCAGATTGTTGGAAATCTTGGCGATTTTCAGCGCGTTGAAGAAGGCAAAGGTCACCGCCTTGTCACCCTCGACCTCAAACGACACCAGAGTGCCGCCATTGCCCATCTGCCGCATCGCAAGGTCATGCTGCGGATGCGAGGCCAGGCCCGGATAGATCACCTTGCGAACCTGCGGCCAGCCCTGCAACGTCTCGGCTATCTGCTGGGCCGACGCCGCCATCGCCCTGACACGCAGGTCCAGGGTCGCCATGCCGTTCAGCATGATCCATGCCGTAAACGGGCTCATCGAGCCGCCGGTGTGCTTCAGATAGGGTTCCAGCGTCTTGCGGATGAACTCCCGGCTGCCACAGACCACCCCGCCCAGGGCCCGACCCTGCCCGTCAATATGCTTGGTCGTCGAATAGACGATGATGTCCGCGCCCTGATCAACCGCCCGCGAAAAGATCGGCGTCGCAAACACGTTGTCGGCAACCACCAAAGCCCCGACAGCATGGGCAATCTCGGCCACGGCGCGAATATCGACCAGTTCCAGCGTCGGGTTCGACATGCTCTCAAAAAACACCGCTTTGGTCCCCGGCGTCACCGCGGCCCGCCATTGGCTCAGATCGGCGCCATCGACAAACGTCACCTTGACGCCAAAGCGCTGCAGAATCTCCTCCATGACATAAAGACAAGAGCCGAACAGCGCCCGGGCCGAGACGACATGATCGCCCGCCCGCAGCATCGACATCAGGGCACCCGACACCGCCGCCATGCCGCTGGCGGTGGCAAAGGCGTCCTCGGTGCCCTCCAGCGCGGCAATGCGCTCTTCGAACATCCGCGTCGTCGGATTGCCATAGCGGGCATAGATGAACTCGTCATCGCCCGATTTGATAAAGCGCTGCTCGGCCGACTCAGCATCTGGATAGACAAAGCCCTGCGTCAGGAAAATCGCCTCGGCCATCTCGCCATACTGGCTGCGGCGGCTGCCCTCATGCACCAGCTTGGTCCGCGTTTTCCAGTCCTTGCTCATGGCCGTCTCCCAACAAAAAGCCCCGCAACCATAAGGTTCCGGGGCAACGACCCTGACCCCTTTTAGCGGAATATTTAACGTGGCCCGCAATCTGGTTACAAAGCGCCACGTCGCAAGGGTTAGCCTTCCCGAAAAGAAAGGTCAACGCTCACATTCATCTGTCCATAAATATCCCACAGGGGGAGGCGACATTGCTCTTCGAGCTATGTTGGCTGGGGGATATGAAATCCCCCAATTCCGGCCTCAGGACCGCCCGTAGCCTGCCGCATAAGCTTCATCCACCGTACGGATCAGCGCGATCAGCACCCGGTGCGACAGCATCGGCAGCAGCCCGAAATAGACCAGCCACACCGTCAGCGACGATTGCGCGATCATGGTTTCGTTCAAGAGCAGCAGCGCCATCTGGAATATCGCCATCACCCGCGTCATCAGCCCGTCGGCCCCACGGTTTCGATCGGCCGGCAGGAAATACTGCACCATGGCATGGCGTCCGTCGATGACGTCCAACATGTAAAGCACTGCCATAACAAGGAAATAAACGCTCAGGAACCGCTGGCAGACAATCGGCTCGCCCAGCCAGATCAGGAATGCCAGCACCCCCGGCCCGAACAGCAGCGCCAATATGGCCGTGCTGCGGTTTGAAATCCGGCTGCGCATCTTGCGGATCGTCCCATCCGAGCGCAGCGCCAGCCGGATTGCCATCGCCAGCACAAAGGCTACCATGAAGGTCGCCCGCTCGTCATTCAACCAGATCTGCAGCAACGGCCAGGCCAAAGCCACCACGATCAGCGGCAGCAGGATGGTCCACGGCAACGTCGTGCCCTGCCGGAACAGTCCGACAAAGCGTTTCAGCGTGGTTGTGATGTCGTCGAACATGGCTTACCCCGAATTTCCCGGAGGCCAGACTGACGTGAAATTCAGGCAGAGTTATGGCGAAATCCGGGTGATTCAGTTCGAATCCTTGGGCTTTTCAACGCCATATTGTTCCAGCAATCGGGCCTGCGTCAGCAGGAACAGGAACATGGCCAACGTCAGACCAACCGCCTTGAACATGATCCAGGTGCCGTCGCTGAAATTCCGCCACACCAGTTCGTTCAACAGCGCCAGCCCGACGAAAAATACTGTCATCCGTCGGGTCAGGATCATCCAGCCCGCCTCCTGCATTGGCAAAGCCTCGCCCATCACCAGCTTCAGATAGGACCTGCCGCGCAACAGCCCGAACCCCAGAGCGGCGGCAAAGAACACATAGATGATCGTCGGCTTCATCTTGATGAAATGCGGATCGTTGAACCAGACCGTCAGCCCGCCCATGAACAGCACCACGACCAGCGTCACGATCTGCATCGGCGAGATTTTGCCGGTCAACCGCCACAGCGCCAGAATCGAGGCGGCAAACACCACCACAAAAACCGCTGTCGTCGCGATGAAGCCGGAATAGACCACGCCGCCCACGGTAAAATCGCGGTCCTTGAACAGCCAATAGCCGACCATGAACGCAAGCAGCGGCCCATATTCCAATGCCATCTTCAGCCGGTTGTCGTAGGTCTTGGGTTCGTTCATCCCGCACTCTCCATCGTGACCGCTCCCGCCGCGATCATTGCCATCAGGGCCAATTGCACCGGCCCCACCTTTTCGCCCAGAACCCACCAGCCAATCAAGGCCGCAAACACGGTAGAGGTTTCACGCAGCGCCGCCGCCTCGCCAACCCGGTCCAGCCGCGTCGCCAGCATCACGCCGCCAAAGCTGAAATAAGCGACAAAGGCGCCGAGAACACCCCTTTGCAACAACGGCCGCATCTGATCAACCGCCAGATACCGCCATTTGCGCCAGGTGATCGCCGGAATGAACACCGCATCGATCATGAAAAACCAGGCGAGAAAGGTGAACGGGTCCGCCGTCGCCCGGATGCCCCAGGCGTCATAGGTGGTATAGCCCGCCACAAACCCGCCAGTGACCAGCGCCAGCCCGATCGCCGGCCACAGGGTTTCCCCGACCGGCACCCGCGCCAGATTATAGGCGGCCAGACCAAAGATCCCGCCGACCAGCATCATCAACCCGACCCATTGCAGCGGCGCAAAATGCTCGCCAAACACCAGCCCGGCACCAATCACCGTGAAAAACGGCCCGGTGCCGCGTACCACCGGATAGACCACGGTATAGGGGGCCCGGTCATAGGTCATCGCCTGTGCCACCTTGTAACCGGAATGGATCAACACCGCCCCGGCAAACACCGGCCACATCCACGGCTCCGGCCACGGCACCACAAACAGCGCCAACGGTGCCGCCATGATGCCATAGCACGCATCAATCGCCGCCCGCGCCAGCCAGGGATCATGCCGCCCCTTCTGCAGCGCGCCAAACAGGGCATGCAGCACCGCCGCCAGCAACGCCAGCCCGACCGCCAGCTGATGCCCGGCAGGCGTGCCGACCAGCCCCAAGATCCAGCCGCTCAAAACCTGCTACCCCCTACATATTGGCACAAATATCCGACAGGGGGTCCGGGGGATGTCAAATCCCCCGGTCCTTGCTGAGCCACCTCAGCCATTGGCCCCGATCAGTGCCGCCGCGAACTCTTCGGGATCAAACGGCGCCAGATCGTCAATCTGCTCGCCCACGCCAATCGCATGGATCGGCAGTCCGAACTTGTCGGCAAGCGCCACCAGAACGCCGCCCCGCGCCGTGCCGTCCAACTTGGTCATCACCAGCCCCGACACATCGGCAATCTTCTGAAAAATCTCCACCTGCAGCAAGGCGTTCTGCCCGGTCGTGGCATCCAGCACCAACAATGTGTTGTGCGGAGCCGTGGGATCGATCTTGCGCAACACCCGCACGATCTTGGCCAGTTCCTCCATCAGATCGGCGCGGTTCTGCAGTCGCCCGGCCGTGTCGATCATCAACAAATCCGCGCCCTCGGCGCGTGCCCGGGTGAAGGCGTCAAACGCCAGCGAGGCCGGGTCCGAGCCTTCCGGTGCCGTCAACACCGGCACGCCGGCGCGCTGACCCCAGATCTGCAACTGCTCCACCGCCGCAGCCCGGAACGTGTCACCCGCCGCAATCACCACCGTCTTGCCTGCCGCCTTGAACTGCGACGCCAGCTTGCCAATCGTCGTGGTCTTGCCCGAGCCGTTGACCCCGACCACCAGCACGACCTGCGGCTTTTGCGGGTACAAAGGCATCGGTCGCGCCACCGGCTCCATGATCCGCGCCACCTCGGCCGCCAAGGCGCTCTGCAACTCGTTGGTCGACACACGCTTGCCGCGCCAGGCGGCAGCAATGTTTGCCGTGACCCGCAGCGCGGTATCAACGCCCATATCGGCCTGAATCAGCAGATCCTCCAGGCTTTCCAGCATCGCGTCATCGACCACCCGCCGCGTCTCGTCGCGCCCGATGATCCGGCCCAGCAAGGACGGTCCGGACGCTTCCACCGCAACCGGCGCATCGCTGACCAGGGCCTCAAGCCCCTCACTGATCTTGTCAGAGGACCGGAACATCCGGTCACGCAGCTTCTTGAAAAACGACATGGAACCCCCACACTTTCCCCCCCACCTAGTCATTTCACCCCGGATAGAAAAGCCTTCGCCGGTCACGCTGACCCAAATATCCCCGCCGGACTGAAAACATTCGGGCTTGCCACAGGTTCCACCATCGGCAGGACCCCAGCCTCGCACGTCCTCTGGTCTGCCACGGCCGACGTGCTAAACTGCCGCCATGCGCCCAATCTCGGTCCCCCTCTTTGGCCTCGCCGCCGCCAGCCCGCTTGTCCTGCTGGCTCTCAGCCTGATCCTGGGCGGTCTGTGGCCCTATCTGGCGCTGCTCTACATCCTGCTGGCCGCCGTGGCGCTCGACCTCCTGATTCCGCTTGCCGCCGCAGATGGCGTAGACCGCGAGTTTCCGGCCGCCGACGTCCTGCTGATCCTGCTGGGCATCTTCGCCCTGATCGCGCTGCCCGCGCTGACCTGGGCGATTGCCGGTTCGTCCGGCCTGACCCTGCCCGCCCGCCTCGCCCTGCTGCTGGCCGGCGGCCTTTGGTTCGGCCAGGTTGCCCATCCCGTCGCGCACGAATTGATCCACCGCCCGCGACCGCTGTTCTGGCTGGGTCTTGCGGTCTACACCGCCCTGATCTTCGGCCACCACACCTCGTCGCACCGGCTGGTCCACCACCGCTTCGTCGCCTCGCCAGACGATCCCAACAGCGCGCGGGCGGGCGAAAGCTTCTATCCTTTCGCCCGGCGCGCCTGGATCGGCAGTTTCCGCCACGGACTGCGCGCCGAAACCACCCTGCGCGCCCACGCACGATCGCCCGGCCTGCATCCCTATTTCCTCTACACCGGCGGAGCGGTCGCCGCCCTGCTGTTCGCCGCTCTCATCGCCGGGCCGTGGGGCGCAGCGGCCTGGCTGGCCATGGGCTGCCATGCCGGGTTGCAGATTCTGCTGTCCGATTACGTCCAGCATTATGGCCTGACCCGCCCCACCACCGATGGCAAGCCCGACAAGGTGACCATGGCGCAATCCTGGAACACGCCGCACTGGTTCTCCTCGGCCCTGATGCTGAACGCCCCGCGCCATTCCGACCATCACGCCCATCCGTCGCGTCCCTACCCGGCACTTCGCCTGCCCAGCGATGCTCCGACCCTGCCCTGGCCAATGCCGCTGGCCTGCATGATTGCTCTGTTGCCGAATCTGTGGCGCCGCAAGATGCGACCTGTGCTGGCTGGGGTGCAACAACCGCTTCGCAAGGCCCCGCTCGCTAAGGATTGAGTGGCCTTTTCGACCCCGAAATGCCATGCTGAACGAAAGATTAACGGAATACGCCATGCGCCAAGTCCTGTTTGCAGCTGCCATCGCCGCCATGCCCCTTGCCATCCGCGCCGACCCACCCTCGGCACCAGGTCCTGACCTTGGTCCCCCGATCAGCGCCGCACAATTCGACGCCTATTCCGAGGGCAAGACCCTGTTTTACGCCGAATCCGGTCAGGTCTGGGGGTCCGAGCACTACATGCCCAACCATCAGGTCATGTGGGCCTTTACCGGGCAGGACTGCGAATATGGCCAATGGTACGACGACCATGGCGCGATCTGCTTTGTCTATGAAGGCAACCCCAACCCCAATTGCTGGCACTTCTACCTTGGCAGCACAGGTCTGGTGGCCAAGTTCCTGAGCGGCTCCAGCCTGCTGTCAGAGGTCGGGCAGACCAGCGAACCCATGCAATGCGCCGGACCACAGGTTGGCGCCTGAGACCCGCTCCAAACTATATTAAATTTCACCGCGTAATGGTAAACTTATTTAATCATCAGATGGAACGTCAGAACAGACTGCCCTGCTCCGGCCCACCCGCCGTCTTGGGCTTGCGCGGGGTTCGTCCGCCCAGAGCCATCCGCCCGTCCTGAAATTCGGCCTCCAGAACGCCGGCCTTCTCCGCCGCATCCCTTGTGGTGACCACAGTCCCGTCACCCCAGACCACCGCATAGCCGCGCTTCAGCGTCTCGGCATAGCCGAGCGTCGTACGGGTCCGGTCCAAGGCTTCCAGCCGTGCCGCCAGATCGGCCAGCCGTTTGGCCGGGGCCGCCTCTAACCGTTGGCCTAGCCCGTCCAATCGCTCCTGATCCCGCGCAATCACCCGCCCGGCATCGCCGACCAGACGACCCAGCGATGGCACCAGCCGCGATGCCCATTTGTCCAGACCCGCCCGCGCCCGGTCCAGGCGCCGCTCTACCCGGCCGTCCAACTCGCGCCCCAGCCCGGAAAGCCGGTCGCCACGCCGCGCAAACAGCGCCAGCACCGCCTCGGGCCGATGCCGCGCCGCCTGCGCCTCAAACCGCCCGCGCTTGCGCGACACCGCCAGACCCAAGGCCCCCGCCAGCCGCTGCACCCCGCCATCGAACCGCTGCCGGGGGTGCGCCAGCAAGCCCTCCAGCCGCGGCAAGGACCGCGCCAGATCGCGCAACCGTTGCCCCCGCAGCCCCAAGCCCTGTGCCAAAGCCCGGCTCAGCCGCGCACCCTGCGCGTCCAGCCCGGCCACCAGCTCCAGCCGCACCGGCACCGCCAATTCCGCCGCCGCCGTCGGTGTCGGCGCGCGCAGGTCGGCGGCGTAGTCGATCAGCGTGGTGTCAGTCTCATGCCCGACAGCCGAGATCAGCGGGATTTCTGATGCCGCCGCCGCACGGACCACCACCTCTTCATTGAAGCCCCACAGATCCTCCAGCGAGCCGCCTCCCCGCGCCACGATGATCAGATCGGGTCGCGGGATCGGACCGCCCACCGGCAAGGCATTGAATCCCTTGATCGCCGCCGCCACTTCGGGGGCACAAGCCTGACCCTGCACCGCAACCGGCCAGATCAGCACATGGCGCGGGAACCGGTCACGCAACCGGTGAAGGATGTCGCGGATCACCGCACCGGACGGTGAGGTCACCACGCCGATCACCTGTGGCAGATAGGGAATGGGCCGCTTGCGTGCCGCATCGAACAACCCCTCCGCCGCCAGAGCCATCCGTCGTTTCTCCAGCATCGCCATCAGCGCGCCCGCCCCGGCGGGCACCACATCATCGACGATCAGCTGGTATTTCGACTGGCCGGGAAAGGTGGTCATCCGCCCGGTGGCGACAACCTCCATCCCCTCCTCCGGGCGCACTTGCATCCGGGCGGCCTGACCTTTCCAGCTGATCGCCGCGATCACATTGCGATCGTCCTTCAAGTCGAAATACAGATGGCCCGAGGCGGGCCGCGACACCCGCCCGACCTCACCACGCACCCGGATCAGGCCAAACTCGCCCTCGATGACCTTCTTTACCGCGCCGGACAGCTCCGAGACGGTGTATTCCGGCGAATTGCTGGCGGCGGGGGCGTCTTCAAACAGTTCCATGCCGCGATCTTGCCCCAGCAATCGGACACGCGCAACTGACCGGGCGGCGATTGTCATTCAAGATCCGAAAGTCAGTTTTCCGCGCCGCCCCGATTTTGCCGTTAACCTTTGTTAATGAAACCTTGACCCATCCCCACCAGAGAGCCCCCGATTTCCTGCATGACCCGCCTTCTCATCGCCGCGCTCATACTTTCCCTGCCGGCCCCGCCTGCCCGGGCTGACGGCTGTGACCCAAATTATATGGGGGCCTGCGTGCCAATCGCCTCGGATGTCGATTGCGCCGGGGGTGGCGGCAACGGCCCGGCCTATGTGACCGGTCCGGTCTATGTCGTGGGCCGCGACATCTATAAACTCGACCGTGACGGCGACGGCGTCGCCTGCGAGCCGCATTCCTGAGGCCAAGCGCCTTGCACGCCGGACCTGACCCTCTTATGACCGCCTCATCCAGCAAAGGAGGCGCGCATGAACATCCTGATCCTCGGTTCCGGTGGCCGTGAACACGCGCTCGCCTGGGCGGTCAAACAGAACCCCAAATGCGACCGGTTGATCGTCGCCCCGGGCAATGCCGGCATCGCCGCCGTCGCCGAATGCGCCGACCTCGACATTCTGGATGGGGCGTCCGTGGCAACCTTTGCCGCCGAAAACGCGGTCGACTTCGTCATCATCGGCCCCGAGGCCCCCCTCGCGGCCGGTGTCGCCGATGTCACCCGCGCCGCCGGTATCCTGACTTTCGGCCCCTCCGCCGCCGCCGCGCGACTGGAGGCGTCCAAGGCTTTCACCAAGGAAATCTGCGACGCCTGCAACGCCCCCACCGCCGCCTATGCCCGCTTCACCGCCGCCGCCCCGGCCCGCGCCCATGTCACCGAACAGGGTGCCCCTATCGTGATCAAGGCTGATGGGCTTGCCGCTGGCAAAGGTGTCATCGTGGCCATGACCCTGCCCGAAGCCCTCGCCGCCATCGATGACATGTTCGGCGGCGAATTTGGTGCCGCCGGTGCCGAGGTGGTCATCGAAGAATTCATGACTGGTGAAGAGGCATCGTTCTTTGTCCTGACCGACGGGAAGCACGCCTTGCCGATCGGCACCGCTCAGGACCACAAGCGCGCTTTCGACGGCGACACCGGGCCCAACACCGGCGGCATGGGCGCTTATTCTCCCGCCCCGGTGCTGACCGATACTGTCGCCCAACAGGCGATGGATCAAATCATCCTGCCGACCATCGCCGAAATGGCCCGTCGCGGCACGCCCTATCAAGGCGTCCTTTTCGCCGGTCTGATGATCAAGGACGGCCAGCCCCGCCTCGTCGAATACAACGCCCGCTTTGGCGACCCCGAGACCCAGGTCCTGATGATGCGCCTCGGGGCGCAGGCACTCGACCTGTTGCTCGCCGCGGCAGAGGGCCGTCTGGACAAGGCTCAGGTCAACTGGGCTGACGACCATGCGCTGACTGTGGTGATGGCCGCCCGTGGTTATCCCGGCAGTTATGATAAAGGCTCGGTGATCAACGGGTTGGACCGGATGCCCGAAGACAGCCGCCACATGGTGTTTCATGCCGGCACCCGGTTCAACGACGGATTGGTCACCGCCAACGGTGGCCGGGTCCTCAACATCACCGCGCGCGGCGACAGCCTGACCGACGCCCACCACCGCGCCTATGCGATGGTCGATCTCTTGGACTGGCCCGAGGGCTTCTGCCGCTCCGACATCGGCTGGCGGGCGCTGAGCTGACGTCGCGCTTTTCATGCTTGCGGCGTCGGAAACGACAATCTGCACGGTGGCATCGCCGATGACCGGCTGAACGATGGCGCCGATGTTGACGGCAACTGCGTCACGGACTGAACGCTTGTCCTTGACCATGTGGCAGCATTGCTGGCGGCAGATTTCCAGTTCTGTCCGCCAGGGTCCCGACCGCGCTCCACGCCCCCTTGCGCCGTCCCGCCCCCCCGCATAAAGAAGCGCCCAACTTAGCGGCAGGGCGAAGGACCATTCCATGCCAGTTCTGGTGATGAAATTCGGCGGCACCTCTGTCGCGGACCTGGCGCGCATCGAAAATGCCGCGAAAAAGGTCCACGCCGAGGTTGCGCGGGGCTATGACGTGATCGTCATCGTTTCGGCGATGTCAGGCAAGACCAACGAATTGGTCGGCTGGGTTGAGGGCACCTCGAAACTCTATGACGCCCGCGAATATGACGCCGTCGTTGCCTCGGGCGAGAATGTCACCGCCGGTCTGCTGGCGCTCCGCCTGCAAGAGATCGATGTCCCGGCGCGCAGCTGGCAGGGTTGGCAGGTGCCGATCAACACCACCTCGGCCCATTCCTCCGCCCGCTTCATCTCTATCCCGCGCGACAACATCGACGCCAAATTCGCCGAAGGCTTCCGGGTTGCCGTGGTGGCAGGCTTTCAGGGCGTCTCAGCCGAGGGCCGCATCACCACCCTGGGCCGTGGCGGCTCCGACACCACCGCCGTCGCTTTCGCCGCTGCCTTTGCCGCCGAACGCTGCGACATCTACACCGATGTCGACGGCGTCTACACCACCGACCCGCGCATCACCGCCAAGGCGCGCAAACTTGACAAGATCGCCTATGAGGAAATGCTGGAACTGGCCTCGCTGGGTGCCAAGGTCCTGCAAACCCGTTCGGTCGAACTGGCAATGCGCTACAAGGTGCGGCTGCGCGTGCTGTCCTCGTTCGAGGATACCGATGAAAACTCTGGAACCCTGGTCTGCGACGAGGACGAAATCATGGAATCGAAAGTTGTCTCTGGCGTGGCCCACAGCCGCGATGAAGCGAAAATGACCCTGGTCAAGGTCGAGGACCGCCCTGGCATCGCTGCCGCGATCTTTGGCCCGCTGGCCGATGCCGGGGTCAATGTCGACATGATCGTGCAGAACATCTCGGAACTGGACACCCCGGGCGACAAACGGGCCTATACCGACATGACGTTCTCCTGCCCGACCAATCAGGTGCTGCGGGCGCAAAAGGCGATTGAAGAGGCGCGCGACAAGGGCCTGTTCGCCTATGCAGATCTG